>NZ_VMNX01000199.1 GCF_009377235.1 Streptomyces acidicola | reverse complement strand
GCCGGGGTCTGGGTCATGGGGTCGAGGATACCTCCGGCGTGTCATTTAGTTGTGCGCAATTGAATTGCGTGCTCTAATTGTGGGGCGCGGGCGGCCGGACCAAGCCGCCGCACATGAACTTCGAGCCGAACGTGAACTTCGAGAGGGATGGTTTTCCCATGGACGCGATCTACACCGCTGTCGCCACCGCCACCCACGGCCGCGAGGGTCGCGCCGTCAGCTCCGACGGCAAGATCGACCTCGCGCTGAGCATGCCGACGGAGCTGGGTGGCAACGGCCAGGGCACGAACCCGGAACAGCTCTTCGCCGCCGGATACGCCGCCTGCTTCGGCAGCGCCCTGGGGCTCATCGGGCGTCAGGCGAAGGTCGACGTCAGCGAGGCCGCGGTGACCGCCGAGGTCGGCATCGGCAAGCAGGGTGAGGGCTTCGGCCTCAAGGTGACGCTGCGTGTGGAGCTGCCGGACTCCGTGGACGAGGCGACCGGCCGCAAGCTGGTCGAGCAGGCCCACCAGGTCTGCCCCTACTCCAACGCCACCCGCGGCAACATCCCGGTCGAGCTCGTCGTCGAGTAATCGAGTCGTTGAGTCGTCGAGTAGTCGGGCTCGTCATCGAGTAGCGGGCTCAGCCCCGAGCCGCCCCGACCGCCCAGCCGCCCCGAGCCGCGCCAGCACCTCTCCCGTCCGCCGGTTCCGGTCCACCACCACCGCCTCCTCCGGCACCTTCCGCCACCGCGTGAGCAGCAGCCAGCGCACGTGGTAGCGCCGGGCGATCGCGGTGCGCTCGGCGCGAGTTGACGCCGGGTCGAGGTAGGCACGGACGGCGGCGAGCCGTCGCGCCCGCTCCCGCTCGTCCAGGGCGGGGTCGGGCCAGGTGGGCGCGACCAGGTTCGGCCCGTACCCGGCGATGGCGTGACCGGCGTAGTACCCGTCGGTGATCACCACCTCGCCGGGGCGGATGTGCCGGGCCGCCCACCCGTACCCCGGCCACTGCGGCGGCTGCGCGAACCCCACCGGGTCCAGCGAACGCGGCACCACCGCCCCGGCCTGCGCGAGGAACCCCACGCAGGCCCCGGCGGCAGCGGCCGCGCCGAGTGCCCGCCTCGCCCACCCCCACGGCCGGGGCGCCGCCAGCTCCACGGCCAGCGCGAACTGCGGGGGCACCGCCGTGAGCCCCAGGATTCTGCCGTACGTGTAGTGGTCGCTCGTCCAGCCGTACGCCACCACGAGGCACTCCAGCGCGAACATCAGCACCAACGGGTCCCGTCCCGCCCGCCACCAGCGCCCGCCGCCCGCGCGCCGGGCACGGGCCCACAGTGCGGGCACCCCGAGCAGGGCCAGCCAGAAGTGGCCGCCCATGTGCTCGTACAGGCGCCGGTGGATGCCGTCCACACCCGTGTTCCCCGGCAGCGCCAGGACGTCGAAGTACGGCCACGCCAGGGCGACCGCCAGGGCGACCGCCCCGGTCAGCGCCCACCAGCCCACGACCGGACCGCGCCACGAGCGCTGCCACGCCGCCACGATCGCGACCGCCCCGGTCAACGACGCGACCGCCGTGATCGGATGGACGAGCACGATCAGGCCGTACAGGACGCCGAGTCCGGCGTACCCCCGCCACGCGCGTGCCCCCCGCCACCCACGTACCTCCCGCCACGCCCACGCTCCACGCGCGTGCGTTCCCGTCATCGCCCACGCCCAGAAGGTCAGCCCGATGGCGAACGCCGAGGGATAGCCGAGGTTCGTCGTCATCGACATCAGCCCGAGGTAGCCGCTCCACAGCACCCGCTCGGTGCCCCACAGTAGCGTCATGAACAGCACGGCGAGGACCGGCGCCCACGGGCGGGGCGTCAGTGTCCGTACGAAGCGGCCGATGCCTGTCAGCAGCACCGCCAGGTTCACCGGACCGGCGAGCCTCACCGCCTCCCAGCCCGACAGTCCGGTCAGCCGCGCGAGGGCGCCCTGCGCGACGGCGTACGGCGAGTAGTACGGGCTGCCCGCGCCCGGCAGGTCCGCCATCGGATGGGCGGGGTGGAGCAGGTCGGCCTTGAGGCGCTCGACGACCGCCGCGTGCTGGCCGGCGTCGCAGCACAGCGGGACCCGCCAGTACGCCAGCGTCATCACCAGCCAGAACAGACCGCCGAACACGGCGTATGGGCTGAGGCGCCAGGTGCGGCCGCCGCGCAGGGCCGTGACGCCGTGTGCGGGGCGCCGTACGCCCGTGGAGATACCGTTCCGTCCTGGTTGAGCTGTTTGGGGCACTTGCCGACTATTCCCCCAAGGGGCAACGGCTTAGCCGGGCGTCACCTCATCGGGTGACCGGGGTGTCCCGCCCGGACAGCCCCGGCGCCGGCGCCGGCGCCGCGACGGCGCCCGCAGCCCGCGCGCCCGTCACCCGCTCCAGCAGCAGCGGCAGCCCGATCACCGGCAGCAGCCACGCCAGCACGATCAGCCGGTCGCCCCAGATGGTGATGTCGGGATGCGCCGCATGGGTGAGGAACCCCGTGGCCGCCGCCGCGAGCAGGAACCCCGCGAACACCGGCCGCTGCCGCACCGCACCCCACGCCCCCGCCACCAGCGCCGTCAGGAACAGCGGCTCCCAGAACTGCCGGCGCAGCCACTCCACCCAGAAGTTGACCTCCAGGTGCAGGAACTCGGGCCACGGCCGGGCCCGGTCGGGACGGCGGAAGTGATGGGTGAGCAGGTCCTGGACGCTCTCGGAGGTGGACGGGTAGCGCAGCAGCGACGCGGCCACCACCGTCGCCAGGGCACCGCCGACCGCCACGGACCCGATCAGCAGCTGTGGCCGGTCGAGCCGCCTGCGCCGTACGGCGGTCACCGCGCACACCCCCGCCAGGCACACCGCGAGGAACATCGCCTGCGAGTGCTTCACCGTGAACAGCAGCACCAGCGATCCGCCGACCAGGGCGGCGCCCGCCCGTCCTCTCCCCTCGACCGCCAGCGCGCACCCCCACAATGCCGTCAGCGTCAGCGCCAGCATCAGCCCCTCCGTCATGGGGCGCATCGCGGTCGTACCGCACGGCAGGACGTAGAAGAGGGCCTGTCCGGTGAGCGCGACCAGCGGAGGCGCGCCCAGCGTCCGCAGCACCAGGAACGCCAGTACGCCTCCGGCCACCGCCACGAGCACGCTCGTCAGCCAGACGCCCCACGTCACCCCGAACACCGTGATGAACGGCACCAGCAGCACCGGATACCCGGGCCGTGCCTCGAAGATCCGCGTGAACCGCTCGGACGCGAACGGCGCGATGTGCCCGCCCGTCTGCCCGGCCCGCAGCCGCTTGTCCACCACCCGCCACAGCTCGCCCCGGCATCGCTCGGTGACCCGCGCGGTCGGATCGGGGGCGTGGAAACGCAGCACGTCCACGCTCTGCTTGCGCTGCGCGATGGAGGCCCGTCCCGCACACACCCAGTCGATGGTGGCGCCCGCGGCCTGGCGCTTGCCGTCGCCGCGCAGGCTGAGCGCGTACGACACGTAGTTCTTGCTGTCGGGCGTGTCCCGGCCGGTGACGCCCGCGAGCTGGAGGAGTGCGAAGACGGCGGCCAGGGCCAGCACCCAGATGCGCGGCCTCATGCGGACTCCAGGGGGGCCTCGGCGGACACAGCGGGCGGCGGCGTGGGCACCGCGGGCATCTCCGGCTCGCCCAGCAGCAGCGTCCGTACGACCCGCTCGGCCGCCCGCCCGTCGTCGAACTCGCAGAACCGCGCCCGGAACCCCTCGCGCAGCCGCGCCGACTCCTCGTCCTTCCACGCACCGGACGCCAGTAGCCAGGCCAACTCCCGGTAGGAATGCGCCACATGGCCGGGCGCGTCGGCCCTGATGTCGAAGTACGCGCCCCGGCTCGCCGTGAACGCGCCCCAGTCGTCGGCGTGGAGCACGATGGGCCGGTCCAGGTTGGCGTAGTCGAACATCAGGGCCGAGTAGTCCGTGACCAGCACATCGGAGGCGAGCATCACGTCCTCGACGTGCGGCTCGTCCGTCGCGTCGACGACGACGCCCCGGCGGTGCAGCTCGGCCAGGCCGAAGCCGCGCGCCGGACCGTCCGCGAGCGACGGGTGCAGCCGGACGACCAGGGTGCGGCCCTCGCCCAGGTCCTTGGCGAGGCGCGCGAGGTCGAAACGCTCCACGTACCCGCCCCGCCGGTAGTCGCGCCGCGTCGGCGCGTACAGCACCACCGTGTTCCCGTCCGGGATGCCGAGCCGGGCGCGGACCTCGGCACCGCTGTCCGGCTTGGCGTTCACCAGGACGTCGTTGCGCGGGCTGCCGGACCGCAGCGAGGTGAACCGGCACGGGAAGGCGCGGCTCCACACCAGCTCGGAGTGGCGGTTGGCGACCAGGCTGTGGTCCCAGCGGTCGGCGCGCCGCAGCATCTGTGGCACGTCCACTCCGTACCGGGCACCGGGCTTGCCCAGCAGATCGGCCCCCAGGTACTTGAGCGGGGTGCCCTGGTGCGTGTGAATGTGGACGCTGCCGGGGCGTTTCACCAGCGCGCCGGGCCAGTTGACGTTGTTGACGAAGTACGTGGCCCGCGCGGTCACCCGGCGGTAGTCCGGCGAGTCCAGGAGGACGTACTCGATGTCCGGCGGCAGCGACGGC
Organism: Streptomyces acidicola; assembly: GCF_009377235.1. Taxonomy (GTDB): domain Bacteria; phylum Actinomycetota; class Actinomycetes; order Streptomycetales; family Streptomycetaceae; genus Streptomyces; species Streptomyces acidicola. The sequence continues at coordinate 13,338 of NZ_VMNX01000199.1, read as the reverse complement.
ACCTGCTCGGGGCGGACCACCCACACCCCGCGGACATGCGGGGCGAGATCACGGGCGGCCCGGTGGACGGCGGCCGGATCGCCGAGGACGCCCTGGTGCGAGAACGCCGAGTACACCGCCAGGTTCGGGTCCAGCGGCCGGTGTTCCTGCACGAAGGACACCCCGGACCTGACCCGGCCCGCGGCCGCCGCACGCACCGGCCGCCCGCGCTCGCCGAGCGCCCGGACCGCGCGGGCCGCCTGCTGCCGCACCCGGTAGCGGGCCCAGCTCCCCTCCAGGACCCGCAGCCCGTCGGGCACGGGACCCGCGACCCGGTACTTCCGGAACAGCCCCGCCGTCCGCCGGAAGAACTCCGCCTTGTCCTCGGGCGGCAGCCGGTCCGGCTTGGCGAGGACGTCCAGACAGTGCTCGCCCATCTTGTGGCGCAGATACGCCTGCCAGCCCGCCAGCCGGGGCCGGGAGCCGACGAAGGTGAAGACCCGCTCGTACTGGTCGAGCAGGTCGAAGTGCTTGCGGCTGGTGGTGGACAGGATGTTGCCCTGCCGGCGCTGCCGGTACGCGACGCAGATCCGGTCCATCGTGGCGATCGAGCCGGCGGTGAGCAGCACCGGGAACGTCCAGGGCGTGTCCTCGTAGTACCCCGGCGGGAAGGCGAAGCCCTCGCGCTCGACGAACTCCCGCCGGTACGCCTTGTTCCACACCACCATCAGCAGTTCCATGACCTCCGGGTACTCGTCGGCGGTGAAGGTGTCGCTCCGGCCGGTCAGCAGGTCCGCGAGGCCGTTGCGCCGTGTGCCGCCCCACCAGTACGTGCGCGCGTAGTCGAAGACCAGCACGTCCGGGTCGCCGGTCTCCTCCAGCCGGTCGGCGATCGCGCGCAGGGCGCCCGGGGTGAGCGTGTCGTCGCTGTCGAGGAACAGCAGGAAGTCCCCGGTGGCGTGCGGCATTCCGGCGTTGCGCGCCCGGCCGAGCCCCACGTTTTCCGGGAGGTGCAGCACCGTCACCCGCGGATCGCGGGCCGCGTAGGCGTCGAGGATCTCCCCGCTGCCGTCCGGCGAGCAGTCGTCGACCGCGATCACCTCCAGATCGGTGTACGACTGCCGCAGCACCGAGTCGAGGCACTCGCGCAGGAAGCCCCGCACGTTGTGGACGGGGACGATGACACTGAAGCGGGGCACTGCCGTGGGCTCCTTACGAGGCGGGCGGGCAAGTCCGTGCGGGGGCGGGAGCGGGGACGCGCCGCCCGAGCGGGACCACGGGCGGGATCGACTCGGGCGGCTGGCCGAGCAGCACCCGGCGTACCACCCGCTCGGCGGCCAGCCCGTCGTCGAACTGGCAGAACCGCTCCCGGAACACGGCCCGCAGCGCGGCGGCCTCCGCGTCCGCGTAACCGCCGTCACGGAAGAGGCACGCCAGCTCCTCGGGCGTCCGCGCCACCGGGCCGGGCGGTGTCTCCATGAGGTCGAAGCAGACGCCGCGCGTCTCCCGGTAGACCTCCCAGTCGTCCGCGTACACGACGATCGGCCGGTCGAGGTTGGCGTAGTCGAACATGATCGACGAGTAGTCCGTGACCAGCGCGTCGGCCGCGAGACAGACGTCCTCGGACGAGGGGTGGTGCGTGACGTCGATGATCCGGCCGCCGCTTCTCGCGGGCCCGCCCCGGTCGTAGAAGTAGTGGGCGCGCAGGAGGACGACGAACCGGTCACCGATCGCCTCGCAGAACGCCTCCAGGTCGAGCCCCGAGTCGAACCCGGTGGCGTGGTCGCGGTGGGTGGGTGCGTACAGCAGCACGACCTTGCCCTCGGGGACGCCCAGCTCCCGCCGGACGCGGGCCACGTCGTCGGCCGTCGCCGTGTAGTAGACGTCGTTGCGCGGATAGCCGTACTCCAGCTGCTCGTACGCGCCCGGGAAGGCCCGCTCCCAGACCTCCGTGGAGTGCCGGTTGGCGGAGAGGTTGTAGTCCCAGCGGTCCACGCGGGTCAGGAGTTTCGTGAAGCTGCCGGTGGTGGCGGCCACGACCTGGTACGTGGACTGGTCGACGCCCATCGTCTTGAGCGGGGTGCCGTGCTGGGTCTGGAGGTGCACACTGCCGGGGCGTTTGACGACGGCGTCCGCGAAGTTGGCGTTGTTCACCAGGTACTTGGCGCGGGCGAGCACTTCCCAGTAGCGCGGGCTGCCCATGACGGCGTACTCGATGCCGCCGGGGTACTTCGGCAGTGCGTCCACCGCGTCGGGCTCGACCAGGAACACCGAGCGCAGGTGCGGGGCGAGTGCACGGGCCGTGGCGTGGATCGCGGCCGGGTTGCAGATGTAGCCGCGGCCCCAGTACGCGCAGTACACCGCGAGGTTCTCGTCGAGGGGGCGGCGCAGGTGCGCGGCGTACAGCGCGCGGGTGCGCAGCAGCCGGGGACGCGGCAGCCTCTGCACTGCACTCTCGGTGGCCTGGTTGGCGGCGCGCAGCGTGTGGAACGCCGTGTACGCGCCCGCCGCGAGCAGCCGGTGCTGCGCCCCGAGGCTGCCCGCCGGGGGACGGAACCCGGTCGGGCGATGGCGCCGGTGGAGCCGGGCCGCCCGGCCGAAGAAGGCACGGCGGCGGTCGGCGGGCACCAGCTCGGGGCGTGCCGCCGTCCGCAGCACGGCCGCGAAGAGCTGCTCGAACAGCGCCTGGGACAGCCCATGCTCGGCGGCCGCCCGGGACAGCACCAGCTCCACCTGGTCGAGCAGGTCGAGCTGGTGCTCACCCGGCACGTTCAGCCGGCTGCCCTGCCGGCGCACCAGATGCCGTACGCACACCGAACGCAGCTCGGCCGCCCTCTCGGCGGTCAGCGCCACCAGCCCGCTCCAGCCGACGTCCGTGAAGTGACCGGAGGGGAAGGCGAGCTGGTGCTCGCCGACGAACGCCCGCCGGTACGCCGCGCTCCACGCCGGGACCTGCGCCCCCTTCAGCCGGGGCGTGGTCGGCTCGCCGTCCCACCAGGGCACCCGCTCGTGGTCGAAGTACAGGACGTCGGGTTCGCCGGACGCCGACAGCCGGGCGTCCAGCGCCGCCAGCGCGCCCGGCGCCAGCGTGTCGTCGCCGTCGAGGAACAGCAGGTACGCGCCGGTGGCCACCGCCACGCCCGCGTTCCGCGCCCCGCTCAGCCCGGCCGTCGGCGGCGAGTCGACCGGGGCGACGCGGGAGTCCCGCTCGGCGTACGCGGCGGTGACCGTGGCCGCCGGGGCGTCGGGGGCGTCGCGGACCGGGATCAGTTCGAAGTCGCCGAAGGACTGGGTGAGGACCGAGTCCAGGGACTGGGACAGCCGCCCCTCGACGCCATGCGTGGGGACGATGATGCTGAGGCGGGGCATTCTGTCCTCCCTGTCAGAGGGTCTCGGGTCTGTCAGAGGGTGTCGGGGACGCGGACCCTGCCGCCGGGGGACGGCACCCTGGTGCGCGGGGACGGCGGAACAGGCTTCGGCGGGAGATCGTCGAGGTACCGCGCGCGGCGGGCCGCCGCCGACGGCACCGGGTGGCGCTCGGCGAGGGACGCGAAGGACGGCAGGCCGTCGGCCTCGCCCAGCACGACACGCCGTACGACCCGCTCGGCGGCACGTCCGTCGTCGTACGGGCAGAAGCGCTCCCGGAACGCGGCCCGCAGCTGGGTGGAGCGCGAACCGCGCCAGTGACCGGTCGTGAAGATGTCGATCAGCTCGTCCTCGCTGCGTGCGACCGCACCCGGCGGGAAGGAACGCAGGTCGAAGTAGGTGCCACGGGCCGCCTCGTACGCCGCCCGGTCGTCGTCGGCGGCGTGGATCACGATGGGCCGGTCCAGGCACGCGTAGTCGAACATCAGGGACGAGTAGTCGGTGACCAGCACGTCCGAGGCCAGGCACAGATGCTCGACGTTCGGGTGGCCGGTCACGTCGAGGAGCCGGCCGCCGGGGGACTCGACCAGCGGGGCACCGTCCGCGTGGTGGGCGCGGGCCAGCAGCACGAAGCGGGGGCCGAGCCGGAGCACCAGGCGCTCCAGGTCAAGGGCCGGGCAGGGCCCGCTCTTGTAGTCGCGGTGCGTGGGCGCGTACAGGACGGCGATCGCGCCCTCGGGGATGCCGAGCGAGGCGCGCAGCCGGTCCACGTCCACCGAAGTGGCGCGCTGGAACACGTCGTTGCGGGGCTGGCCGTACTCCAGCGTCTCGTACCCGGCCGGGAAGACCCGCTCCCAGACCAGCGTGGAGTGGCGGTTGCCGGACAGCACGTAGTTCCACTGGTCGGCGCCGCGCAGCTGCCGGGCGAAGTCCGTGCGGCCGGCGGCGGCCGGGCGGTCCTGGAGGTCGAGCCCCATGCGTTTGAGCGGGGTGCCGGCCTGCGTCTGCACCAGGACCTGGCCCCCTCGCCGGACCAGTCGCGGGTCGAAGTCGGTGTTGGCGACCAGGTACTTGGAGCGGGCCAGCGCCGTCCAGTACGCGAGCGAGCCGGGCGTCACCCGGCGGGTGGCCGTCGGCAGCGTGTGGTGGTGCTCGGGACGGGCCACCCACGTGGTGCGCATCCCGGGGGAGAAGGTGCGGAACGCGTCCTCCAGCGCAGCCGGGTTGCACTCGTAGCCGCGTCCCTGCCGGGAGGAGAAGAGCGCGCGGTCGTTGCGCAGGGGGAGCAGGCGCTGGACGCGGTAGTGGACGCGGAGCGCCGCTCGCCGGCCGCCGTGTGCCAGCAGGGAGACGAACCGGCCCGTGTGCCGCAGCCCCCGCACCCCCGCCGACAGCACCTGGTACGCCCGGTGACTGCCCAGCCGGACCAGCGCGTGGCGCACCCGGCCCAGGCGGGGCACCGGGCCGCCGGGCGCACGGTAGCGGGCGTAGTGGGCGCGGGCCCGGCGGAGGAACTCGGCGCGGGTGCCGAGCGGCAGCCGGCCGCGCCGGGCGTACACGGCCCCGAGGTGGTCGACCATGCGGCTGAACAGCGCCGGGCGCCAGTGGGCCAGCGCGGGACGGGAGTCGACGTAGGCGAAGAGCCGGTCGTACTGCGCGAAGACATCGAAGTGGCGGCGGCTCGTCGTGCGGGTGATGCTGCCGAGGCGGCGCCGGCGGTGGTGGACGCAGACCCGGTCGAGGGTGGCGATCGACCCGGCGGTCATCAGGACCGGGTAGGTCCAGGGTGTGTCCTCGTAGTAGCCCGGAGGGAAGGCGAAGCCCTCGCGGTCGAGGAACTCGCGGCGGTACGCCTTGTTCCACGCCGTCTTCGTGACCGTCAGCAGCCCGGGGCGGTCGTCGAGGCGGAAGGGGGCCGGGCCCTCCTCGTTGAGCTCGAAGGCATGCTCGCTCCGGCGGGTCTCACCGGACCAGAAGGCGCGCGCGTAGTCGTAGACGAGGACGTCCGGGTCGCCGGTCTCCTTGACGCGGTCGGCGATCGCCTGGAGGGCACCCGGGGTGAGGGTGTCGTCGCCGTCCAGTAAGACCACGTAGTCGCCGGTGGCGCGGGCCAGCCCGGCGTTGCGGGCGGGGCCGGGACCCTCGTTCCGGGGCAGGTGGACAGGCCGTACGCGCGGGTCGCGGGCCGCGAACTCCTCTGCGATCGCGCCGCACGCGTCCGGGGAGCCGTCGTCGACGACGATCAGTTCGAGGTCGGGGAAGGACTGGCACAGCACCGAGTCCAGGCATTCGTGCAGGTAGGCCTGAACCTCGTAAGCGGGGACGATGACACTGAACCTGGGCACGGGGGACATCCATGGGTCGGCGCGGGCATACTGCCCGGCAACGCCCCAGGGGGCGATCGGGTTACGCCAGGTGTGTCATACGGGGGAAGCGGGATGCACTGAGGTGAACGGGGGAGGGGGCCCGCCGGTGTCGGCGCGCCCCCTCCGATCGAGTGGTGTGACGTGTGCGGTCTACTTCACCGCACCCGCCATCACTCCGGACACGAACTGCCGCTGGAACGCGAAGAACACGGCCAGCGGGATCACCATGGAGATGAAGGCGCCCGGGGCGAGGATCTCGATGTTGCTGCCGAACTGCCGTACCTGCTGCTGCAGGGCGACCGTGAGCGGCTGCGAGCCCGAGTCGGAGAACACCAGGGCGACCAGCATGTCGTTCCACACCCACAGGAACTGGAAGATCCCCAGCGACGCGATGGCCGGCGTGCCGAGCGGCAGCACGACGGTCAGGAACAGCCGCGCCTCCCCGGCACCGTCCAGCCGGGCCGCCTCCAGGAGCTCCCGGGGGATCTCCGCGAAGAAGTTGCGCAACAGGAAGATCGCGAACGGCAGTCCGAAGCCGACGTGGAACAGGATGACACCGATGATGTCGCCGAAGATCCCGAGGTTGCGGAAGAGTCCGGACAACGGGATCAGCGCCACCTGCACCGGCACCACCAGCAGCGCCACCACGCCCATGAACCACCAGTCGCGGCCCTTGAAGTCCATCCACGCGAACGCGTAGCCGGCCATGGCGCCGACGAAGATGACCAGGAGTGTCGCCGGGACCGTGATCCAGATCGTGTTGAACAGGGAACTGGTGATGTCGTCGTTCTGGAGCAGTGACTCGTAGCTCTTCGCGGTCAGCTGGGCGGGGGCCGTGAAGACCTTCCACCAGCCCGACGAGGCGATGTCGGTCGGCTCGCGGAACGAGGAGACCAGCAGACCGAACGTCGGCACCAGCCAGAACAGGGCCACCAGCAGCAGGAAGACGCGCATCGCGCCGCCCGCCGCACCGCTCGCCACCCGGGCGGCGAGCGACCGTTCGGCGCGTACGGCGGTGTCGGGCGCCGGGGTGCCGGGCTTCGGCGCCTCGGGCGTGGTCGTGTCGAGGGCGGTCACCGCTGACGCTCCTTCCGCAGACGCCGGATGTTGACCCACATCACCGGCAGGACGAGCAGCAGCAGAACGACACCGAGCGCGCTGCCGAGGCCCTCGTTGCCCCCGCCGCCGAACGACACGAGATACAACTGCAGGGCGAGGACGGCCGCGTCGTCCTGACTGGGCTGGGGCGCGATGATGTAGACGAGGTCGAAGACCTTCATCACGTTGATCATCAGCGTGACGAGGACGACGACCAGGACCGGCGCCAGCAGCGGCACGGTGATCTTGCGGAACACCTGCCATTCGTTGGCGCCGTCCACCCGGGCCGCCTCCAGCAGGTTGCGGTCCACTCCGGCCAGGCCGGCAGCGATCAGCACCATCGCGAAGCCCGCCCACATCCAGATGTACGAGCCCATGATGGCCGGGGTCACCAGGGTCGGGCCGAGCCAGTCGATGCCGTTGTACGGTGCCGCGAAGTTCGCGCCCGGCAGCCGCAGTTGGGCCCCGTCGGCGGACTTGGGCAGAGAGAACGTGCCGTCGGCGCCACTGGTCGTGGAGGCGACGACCTTGCCGTCCTTGACCGCCTCGACCTTGACGCCCTTCAGCGCCTTCTCGCCCGCGTCGACCGCGCCCTTCTCGCCGCCGCCGCCCAGCTTGAAGTCCAGCCAGACGGTGCCGGTGACCTCGTTCGACGCGGGGCTCGCGGCCTTGGCGTCCTGCGGGGTGCCGGGCAACCGGTTCGGGGCGATACCGACCAGCGGAAGCAGCGCGGGGGAGCCCGCCCGGACCGTACCGGTCGAGGTGAACGAGCCGCCGTCGGACGGCTTCAGATCACTGACCATCGCGTTCGGACGGGCCTTCGGATACACCGCCTGGTCGACAAACGTGTCGTGCACGGACGTGACCACGGCGTTCGCCACGCCCTGGTTCGGGTCCTGCTCGTACACCAGACGGAAGATGATGCCCGCGGCGAGCATCGAGATCGCCATCGGCATGAAGACGATCAGCTTGAACGCCGTCCCCCAGCGCACCCGTTCGGTGAGAACGGCGAAGATCAGGCCCAGCACCGTGACGATCGCGGGGGCGACGGCCACCCAGATCGCCGTGTTCCGCACGGCGGTCAGCGTGGAGTCGTCGGAGAAGATGTCGACGTAGTTGTCGAGCCCGACGAAGCCCGAGCCGTCCGCGTCGAACAGACTGCGCCAGACCGAGTACCCGATCGGGTAGACCACGAGCGCGCCGAGCAGCACCAGCGCGGGCAGCAGAAACAGCACCGCCACCCACAGCCGGGTGCCCATCACGCTCTTACGCGAGGCGACGGGGGGCGCCGGCGTGCTGCCGGCGCCCCCCGTCGACTTGGCAACGGATTGCGTCATGTCAGGACGTCAGCCGTTCCCGTACGCCTTGGCCGCGTCGGCCTCCAGCTTCTGCTGGACGCTCTTCACGTCCTTGGGGTTCCGCAGGAAGTCCTGCAGGCCCTTCCACTCGCCGATGCCCTGCGTGCCGCCGAAGGCCGCGGGCGCCTGGTCGGACATGTCGAAGCGGAAGTCGTCGCCCGCCGCGAGCAGCGCCTTGGCGATGTCGCGGGTGACATCGTCCTTGTACGAGCCCATGTCCATCTTGTTGTTGGGGGTGATGACGCCGCCCTGTGCCGTCCAGATCTCGGCCGCGTCCGTCGACGCCAGGAACGTCAGCAGGGCCTGCGCGCCCTCGCTGTCCTTCAGCGCCACCGCCGCGTCGCCGGCACTGACCACCGGCGAGTCGGAGCCGACCGCCGGGAACGGGAACACCTTGGCGTCCGTGCCCACCTTCGCCTTGGTGTCGGCGTTGATGTTCGCGGTCACGAAGTCGCCCTCGAAGACCATCGCGGCCGGGGCGTCACCGGAGAACGTCTGGATGACCGACTTCGGGAACTCCGTGCCCAGCGCGCCCTTGCGGCCGCCCGCGATGAGCTCGTCCTTGCCCCACAGCTCGGCCAGAGTGTTCAGGGCCTCCGTGACCGAGGGGTCCGTCCACTTGATCTTGTGCTCGGCCAGCTGGTCGTACTTCTCCGGGCCCGCCTGCGAGAGGTAGACGTTCTCGAACCAGTCGGTGAGCGTCCAGCCGTCCGCACCGCCGATGGAGATCGCGGGGGAGCCCGCGTCGGACAGCGTCTGCGCGGTCTGCGTGAACTCGTCCCACGTCTTGGGGGGGTCGGTGATCCCGGCCCCCTCGAACGCCTGGGTGTTGTACCAGACCAGCGACTTGTTCGCGGCCTTCACGTACACGCCGTACTGCTTGCCCTCGTACGCGCCGAGGTCCACCCAGCCCTTCGAGAAGTTCTTCTTCAGCTGTTCCTCGGCCTCGCTGCCCAGGGGCTTGATCCAGCCCTTCTCGGCGAACTGGTGCAGCACGCCGACCTGGGGCAGGAACGCGACGTCCGGCGGCTTGCCTCCCTCGATCTTGGTACCGAGGAACGTGGAGGTGTTGTTGCCGGTCGGCACGAAGCTGACCTTCGCACCCGTGCGCTTCTCGAACTCCTTCAGGACCTTGGTGAAGTTCTCCTGCTCCGGGCCGGTCCAGACGGCCGCGACCTCCAGCTTCTGACCGTCCAGCTTGGGCAGTTGAACGGTGGCCTTGCTGGTGTCGCCGCCCGTGTCGCCGTCCCCGCCGTCGTCGTCACCGCCGCCGCAGGCGGTGAGCGAGAGAGCGAGCACGCCTGCCGTGAGGGCGGCAACGGCCTTGGCGGCCCCAGGTTTTCTGTGTGGTCGCATCTGCGTGAGCGACCTGCGTGCACGAAGTGTGCTGCGCATTCACTGCCCCGTTCTTCGTTCTTCATCCGACAGCCGGAGCGCTGTCCCGTGCGCCACTGTCTACGCTGCGTCTTGGGGGGCGGCAAGGGCGTCTGCAGTGTCAACTTGATGATCGTAATCGCGTCGTGACCTGTGCGTCCGTCGGTTGGGCCCGGTTCGTGTGCTGGTGGGTGCAGGTGAGGGCTGGTGAGCGGGGACGCGACTCGTGGGACCGCGCGCCGGGGCCCGGGCGCACCGGGCTTTAGCAGCGCTACAGCTTTAGCAGCGCTACAGCTCTTCCGGCCCTACAGAAGCGACGGCACCTCCGTCGCCGAGACCTCGCGGGCCGCGCGGTCCAGGGCGCTGGCCAGGAGGGCCAGGTCCGTGGGGCCGTTGCCCAGTTCGCGGACCGGACGGCGGGCCGGGGGGTCGCCCATGCGGGTCCAGTCCAGGGGGACGACCGTGGGGCGGAGCGTGGCCGTACGGGGGATACGGCCGGTGACGCGGCCGGCCTGGAAGGGAATGGCACGGTCGGGGGCGGGGTGACCGGTCGGCAGGGTGTCCCGGATCGTCAGCCGGCCGCGCCCCGGCGCAGGTTCGTCCGGGCCCGGTGCGGGTGCTTCCAGGGCGACGTGGAGCGTGGCCGCACGGGCGAGGTCGGTCTCCGCCGTACGGAGGCCACCGGAGGTGGCGGCGACCAGGTGCACACCGAGGCGGGCGCCCTCCCGGGCCACGGCTTCCAGGGCCCGTACGACGGACCCGGCCGACGGGCGGCCCGGCGAGCCGAGCGGCGGGGACAGCAGCGCGTCGAGGTCGTCCACGATCACCACCAGGCGGGCGAGCGGCGGGCCGGGGTCGGTGCGGTCACGGGAGGCGGACGGGCGCAGCCGCAGGGTGGAACTGGAGGGTGTGTCGAGGTCGGCGGCGCCCTGGGAGGCGGCGGACGAGGCGCCGGGGGAGGTAGGGGACGAGGCGCGGGGGGAGGTGGCGGACGAGCCGCCGGCCGCGCTCGCCGCGCCCTTCGCCGAGCGCTGGGCGACAACACGGCCGGGCGTCCCCCGCCCGGTGTGCCAGGCGATGAAGTCGAGGCGGCCGAGCAGCTCCGAACGGCGCTTGAGCTCGGCGCTCAGGGACTGGGCGAACTCCCGCATACGGACCGGGTCGTGGGCCGCGAGATGCGTGCCGACGTGGGGGAGGTCGGTGCAGACGCCCAGCCCGTCGCCCGGACCGGTGCCGTGGTCGCTGCCGTCCCGTCCGTCCACGAGGGCGATGCCGAGCCGGTCGGGGCGCTCGGCGGCGGCGAGCGACGCGGCGATGGAGCGCAGCAACTCCGTACGGCCGCTGCCGGGCGGGCCCTCGATCAGCAGGTGGGGGCCGTCGGCGGCGAGGTCCGCGCTCACGGGCCCACGCGGACCGGCGCCGAGCACGGCCCAGGCCCGCCCGCCCACCGTCTGCGCGTCGTCGGCCGCGTCCGCCCAACGCGTCATCAGGGACGCCGGGGTGGCCCGCGCCAGCCCCAACTCGTCCAGCAGCCGCGCCGACTGGGGCAACGGCGCCGACACGCGCGCGTGCCGCTCCCCGGCCGCGCCGTCCGGCCGCAGCGGTGCCAGCGCCCGCGCGAACCGCTCGGCCCACGCTGCCGAGACGGCGTCGACGGCGGCCACGGTGCCGGGAGCTATGGGTCCGGAGAGGGAGGGGGCACCCGTCGCGGAGCCGAGGGTGGCCCAGTCGGAGCGGTTGCCCCGGTCGTGTCCGGCGTCGTCCGGCAGGTGGCCGACGAGGCTGACATGTGTGCGGTTCGACGCGCCCGGCGGTGCCTGGCCGCTGGTGCGCGTGGGCGCGTGGGCCGAGGGGTCCGCCGCGCGCGCGTGGGGCTGCCGGGACTCGGGGGGTGTGCGCCACGCGGTGTCGCCCGTCGTGTGACCGGTGGACCGGGCCGGGGCGACCCGCATCAACCGCAGTGCCGTGGCGACGTCCCCGCTCAGCAGGGCGACGGCCCCGCAGGCGCGGAACGCGGGCGACACCTCGCACGCGGCCTCGTACGTCTCCGACACCGGCGACGAGGGCGAGGCGGCCTCCGTCTCGGCGAGGCACACGACGTGGATGCCCGCCGCCGGTCCCCGGGCCGCCAGCCGCGCGACAGCCTTCCGTACCTCGGCTCCGCCCGGGTCACCGTCCACGATCACCACCGTGTACGGCCCCGCGAAGCCTGCGTCCGCCGAGTCGCCGTCCCGGGCCCAGGACGGCGGACTCACCGGGCGCTTGCCGGAGGCGTCGTCGGCCGACAGCTCCGGGTCCGCCGTGTGGTCCGTCAGGCGGCGCAGGAGCTCGTCCGTGCGCGCGGCGGCCTGGTCGTGGTCGTACGCCAGGAGCAGGCGGCAGTCCTGGCCGTGCCCCGGGCGGACGTGGGGGAGCCAGCCGAGCCAGGACCAGTCGGCCGCGCGCTCCTGCTCGGAACGGGAGCGGTCCGCGCTGATCAGGACCAGCTCCAGGCTGTCGGGCGAGTGCAGCGCGGCGAGCTGTGCCACGACCGCGCGGGCCAGGCCCAGCAGCCGCGCGCGCGGCCCGGCGAGTCCCAGCGCGCCGACCTCGCGCAGCCCGGCGGTCACCGGCACCGAGGGCAGCAGCCCCGAGCCGCCGGGCGCCGCCCGGTCGGCCGTCCCCAGGCGGACCGTCAGCGCCTCCGGGTGCGCCGGCCCCCGCTCCCACAGCCGCGGGCCCGGCCCGAGCGCCGTGAGCAGCAGGGCCGCGGGGTCCGGCCACTTCTCCGGGGCCTGCGCCACCGCGACGTGGGACTCCGGGATGAAGTCCTCGTCCGTGTCGTACGGGTCGAGGTCCCCGTCCGGCTGCTCGCCGCGCCCGCCGGTCAGCCGTCGCGCCCAGGCCGAGAGGCCCCCGCGCTTCCGGGACTCGCGCGGCAGATCCGTGCCCCGTACGGGGGTTCCCTTGCGGGTGCCGCCCGGGCCGGGAACACCGTCGGCGGGGGCCGGGGCCGGGGCCTGACCGTCGGAAGCCCTCGCGCCGGTCGAGCTCCCGAGGGCCGCCGGGCTGCCGGGGACCGCCGCGCGCCCGGGAGACGCCGGGCCCTCCGGAGCCGCCGAACGGGGGTCGGGGGGCGTCGAGCGGCCCGGATACGTCGCGCTGCCGTGCCCCGTCTGCGCCTCCGCGTCCGCCGCGCCCCCGCCACGGACGCCCCTGCTCTCGATCCGCGGCGCCCCGGCCTGCCCCGGTACGAGGGACCCGCCGTCACCGGCAGGTGCCCCGCCGGCGACCACCCGCACATGCCCCTCCCCGTCGGGCGCCGTCCCCAGCGCCCCGGAGCCCGTACCGATGGCGCCGGGCGGGGTCAGCCGGAGGGCCGACTCACCGATGCGGAGCAGCGCCCCCGGAGTGAGACGTACGGGGCGGTCGCCCACGCGGATGCCGTCGAGTGTCGTGCCGTTGGTGGAGCCGATGTCGGCGACCGAGACATGGCCGTCCTCGGCGACCGTCACCGCGCAGTGCAGTCGGGAGACGTCCGGGTCGTCGAGGGGGACGTCCGCGTCGGCGGAGCGGCCGATGTCGATCCTGCCGCCGTGCAGGAAGTGGACGCCGCCCGCGTCCGGACCCGCCACCACGTGCAGCCGGGGCGCCGACTCGTCCACCTCGGGGCCGGGCTCCGGGGCCCCCAGGGACAGCACGGCGCCGTCGACCAGCGGGGGCTCGCCCAGCGTGCAGCGCTGCGCGTCCAGCCGCTCCCCGTCCGCGTACAGCACGACGGCCCCGCCCCCGTGCTCCCGGCCCCGGTCGGACTGGGA
>NZ_VMNX01000198.1 GCF_009377235.1 Streptomyces acidicola | reverse complement strand
GTCCCGGGCGGGTGGGCCACGCGGGCGCCGATGGCGTAGCGGGTCCCGGCCGGCCAGGTGACGTCGATGTGGGAGCCGGAGGGGACGATCCACCACCACAGCTCGTCGTCGGCGAAGACGCACCCCACCCGGGGCAGGGTCGCCATGATCCGCTCGCCGTGTTCCCGGGAGGTCCCCACCGCGTCGTAGCCCAGAGTGGTGGAGAGCCCCACGGGCAGGGCCAGTCGTGCGGGCCGGGGATCACGCGGACGGGGTACGGAGGGGGTGTGCGGCCACAGGTCAGGGGAGTGCTGGAGTTCCATGCGGCAGGTGCCCTTCGGCCGAGCGGGGGACGGGCCGGGTGACGTGGGAGGACGTGACCGCCGGTCGGCGGGCCGCCGGGAGGGTCACGGCCGCCGTCAGCGGCGGCGCGCTGCCGTCGGGCGGTACTGTCACGCCCTTCGTCACCGGACGCGCCGTGCTCGACGGCGCCTCGGACCCGCGTATCGGCGACGCGGCCTCCCACACCGGGGACCGGGTCTCCCGCACGGGCGAGCCGACGGCTGCCGGGGCCGGCTCGGCCGGCCGCCAGGCCAGTTCGGCCCAGACGACGCTTCCCGAACCGCGGGCGCTCGCGCCGGCCCCCCAGTCGCTGGAGAGCGCGCAGACCAGCATGAGGCCACGCCCGTTCTGGTCGTCGCTGTCCGGCTGCCGTTGCTCCGGGAGCGTCGCGTCGCGGTTCTGGTCCTCGACCTCGACGCGCAGCCGCCCGCCGCCGAGGTTCAGACGGCACACGACACGGTCGCTCCTCGTGTGCGTGAACGCGTTGGTGACGAGTTCGGAGATCACCAGGACGGCGTCGTCGCACAGTTCGGGCGCCGCGCCCCACGCGTCCAGCACCTCCCGCACGATCTCCCGGGCCTGCCGCACCGAGGCGGGTGTCGCGGGCAGGCCGAACACCTCGGATCTGCGGGGGTGTTCAGGCAGGCGGGAGTACGCGGGCTCGGGCGACCGGCCACGCGCCCGGTCGTCGTCCCATGACTGGTCGCCGTCCCACGACGGGGGTTCGCCAGGCAATCGGTCCAAAGGCTGGGGGAGGGAGGGCGGAGCCATCGCCGTTCGCCTTTCGTCTGACTGCACACCTGAGCCGGTGCCGGTGCCGCACCACGGGACGGTGTCCGTTCCGCACCGTCCCGTACCGGTCGGGCTTCACCACGAGATCCACCGTGACGTGCGGAAACTCGCTGCCGAAAGCCCCGTGTCGCAGCCCCATCTCCCCCAACGGAACTACCAGGTCTCCTCGTTCACCGGTCGTGGACGATGTGACCACTGTGGCACCTGCCAACATCGGCTCGCAACCGCCAAGTTGAAATTTGCATTTTGTAGGGTGCATGCTTCCCCTCGTCCATTGGTGATCGTGACAGAGTGCGACATCGCTGCCCGGCGTGTACGCGTGAGGGGTGACGGCGTGACCGCGGAAACCGACTGGGGCGGTGCCCCCTCCGTGCTGCGGATGATCCTCGGCAGGCAACTGGAGGAGCTGCGTACCCGTGCCGGTCTGACGTTCGAGCAGGCGGGCGAGGCGATCGGCGTCAGCCACTCCACGATCCGCCGGCTGGAGGCCGCCAAGGTCGCCCGGCTGCGGCTCCCGGACGTCGAGAAGCTGCTCCAGGTGTACGGCATCCGGGACCAGCAGGAGATCGACACCTTCCTGAAGTCGGTCCGTGAGGCCAACAAACGCGGCTGGTGGCACACGTACCGTGATGTCCTGCCGGACTGGTTCGCGGCGTATCTGAACCTGGAGCAGGCGGCCCTCCACATCCGCGCGTACGAGGCCGAGTTCGTGCACGGGCTGCTGCAGACCGAGGCGTACGCGCGCGCCCTGCTGAGCGCCGGCAACCCGCACGCTTCCTCCGAGGCCACCGACCGCCGGGTGGCGCTGCGCATGCGACGCCAGGAACTGCTCACCCGACCGATGCCGCCACGCGTGTGGATCGTCATGGACGAAACGGTCCTGCGCTGGCCGGTCGGGGGCTCCCGGGTGATGCGGGAGCAGGTGGACCACCTGATCGAGCTCAACCGGCTGCCGCAGGTGACCCTGCAGATCATGCCGTTCAGCAACGGCCCGCATCCCGCCATGCGGGCCGGCGCGTTCCATCTCTTCCGGTTCAGGGCGCCCGAACTGCCCGACATCGTGTACCTCAACGGGCTGGTCGGCGCCGTGTACCTCGACAAGCCGGACGATGTCGTGGTCTACCGCGAGGCCCTGGACCGGTTGGGCGCCCAGTCGGCGCCCGCCGGAAAGACCGAGGCCGTCCTCGGTGCCCTACGCAAGGAGCTCTGAATGCACCACCACACCCACCACTGCACACCCGACCCCGTACGCAACGGAATGCCGTCCCGTGACCTCGGCACGCAGGGCTGGTCCAAGCCCTGGAGCGACGACGTCGGCGGCGCCTGCGTGGAGGCGAAGAAGCTCACCGACGGCCGCGTCGCCCTCCGCCAGTCCACCGACCCCGACGGCCCCGCCCTGGTCTTCACCCCGCACGAGATGTACAGCTTCCTGACCGGCGTGAAGGCGGGTGACGCCGACTTCCTCCTCTGATCCCTCTTTTTTGTTAACCCCTTTGTTTTTACTGAGTGTTCAACTCTGAACCACGACTTCGAAAAGGAGGGACCGCGTTGTCCGACAACGGATGGCCGGCCGACAGGATCGACACCGAGAACGCCCACTCGGCGCGTATCTACGACTACATCCTCGGCGGCAAGGACTTCTACCCCGCCGACCAGGAGGCGGGTGACGCCATGGCGCAGGAGTGGCCGGCCCTGCCGGTCCACATGCGCGCCAACCGCGACTGGATGAACCGCGCCGTGCGCTGGCTCGCCGAGGAGGCGGGCATGCGCCAGTTCCTCGACATCGGCACGGGCATCCCCACCTCGCCCAACCTCCACGAGATCGTCCAGTCGGTGGCGCCCGAGTCCCGGGTCGTCTACGTGGACAACGACCCGATCGTCCTCACCCTGTCCCAGGGCCTGCTCTCCAGCACGCCCGAGGGGAAGACGGCGTACATCGAGGCCGACTTCCAGGACCCGGAGGCCGTCCTCAACTCCCCCGAGTTCCGGGAGACCCTCGACCTGGGCAAGCCGGTCGCGCTGACCGTGATAGCGATCGTCCACTTCGTCCTGGACGAGGACGACGCGGTCGGCATCGTGCGCCGTCTGCTGGAGCCCCTCCCCTCCGGCAGCTACCTCGCGATGACGATCGGCACCGCCGAGTTCGCGCCGGAGGAGGTGGGCCGCGTCGCCCGCGAGTACGCCGCCCGCAACATGCCCATGCGGCTGCGCACGATCGACGAGGCCCACGAGTTCTTCGAGGGCCTCGAACTGGCCGAGCCGGGCATCGTCCAGGTCCACAAGTGGCACCCGGACGGCACGGGCGAGCAGGACATCCGGGACGAGGACATCGCGATGTACGGAGCGGTGGCCCGCAAGCCGTAACGCGCGGCACATCCATCCGGCCCCGGTGCGCTTGTCGCGCCGGGGCCGAGCCGTTCACGTCGAGCCCGGTGCCGTGTGTTGCGTGGCGCGGGCGGCCCCGGAGTCCGGGACCGCCCGTGCCGCCGCCGTGAGTCGGCGCGAACCGTATGTCAGTCCAGGCCGGCCGACTTCAGCCAGGCCTTGGCGACGTCCAGCGGGTCCTTGTTCTCCAGCTGCACCTGGGAGTCCAGGTCGAGCAGCGTCTTGGTGTTCAGCTTCGCCGAGACGGCGTTGAGCGCGTCCACGCCCTCCTGGGGGAGGCCGGACTTGTGGACCAGGGGGGTCACGTTGGCGAACCCGAAGAGGTTCTTGGGGTCCTGTAGGACCACGAACTTCTCCTTGATGATGGTCGGGTCCGTGGTGAAGAGGTCCGCGGCCTGCACGGTGTTCTTCTTCAGCGCCGCCTGGGTCAGCGGACCGCCCGCGTCGAGCGCCTTGAAGGACTTGAACTCCAGGCCGTACTCCGCCTTCAGCCCCACCAGGCCCTGGTGACGGGTCTGGAACTCGGGCGAGCCGCCGATGACCAGGTCGGGGGCGGCGTCCTTGAGGTCCGCGAGGGTGGACTCGGGGTTGAGGCCGTACTTCTTCGCGGTCTCGGCGTTGACCGTGACGGAGTCCTTGTCCTCGGCGGGCGACGACTCCAGCAGCGTCAGCTTCGAGTCGAGCTTGGCCTGGACGGCGGCGTTCACGGCCTCGGCCGACTTCTGCTCGGCCTTCTTGTCCAGGTACGCCAGCAGCGAGCCGTTGTACTCGGGCAGGACCGTGACGGAGCCGTTCTTCAGCAGACCGTAGGTGGTCTCGCGGCTGCCGATGTTCGGCTTGTACGTGACCTTGATGCCCTTGGCCTTCAGGGCCTCGCCGTAGATGTCGGCGAGCAGGATGCTCTCGGTGAAGTTGTTGGAGCCGACGACGATGGTGTCGCCGGACGCCTTGCCGTCGAGTGGGTTGTCCGCCTGGTCGTCGGAGGAGCCGCACCCTGCCAGCAGGGCCGTGGTGGCGGCGAGCGCGACGGCGGCGGCACCGGGGTGCCTGCGGATGGACCTGCGGCTGGGAGCGGTAGAAGTCACGATTCCGTTCCGGACTGGGAGGGTGAGGGACTCTTGCGGGATGTCTTGTCCTGATCCAATCCACCCGGATCCAGATGCGTCAAGAGCAGCCAGATCACCGATTCGCTTCGACTATTACCCAATTGTGATCGATGGTGGATCTGTTGAGACGCTAGTCTCACCTGGTCCGACATCGGGGCAAGTTGAGTGGACGAGGACGTCGGATTCGCCTTGCACCCCCTCTGGGATGTCCGTTCCCTTTCTGGCTGTATGCTCCCGTCCGCTTCGACGAACGGCCAGATCCGGTCAAGAAACGGTAAACATAAGGCTTTCGTGCGCCATGTAACGCCCACTAAGGAGGCCTGGTGTCCACGAACGAGGCGGGCACACCCTCGCCCGAGCTCCCGGCACCGCGGAACCGCACACGCGGTGTCCTCGGCATCCGCGGTTTCGCCGACCGGTGGCCGTTCCGGCGCAAGCTCAACATCCTCGTCGGCGTACCGCTCGCCGTGGTCGCCGTACTGCTCGCGTACCTCATCACCGACCAGGTGGGGCAGGCCCGCGACGCGGACGCCGCGGCCCGGCTCGTCCGCGACAGCGTGCAAGTGGCGGTGCTCGTCGACCGCGTGGAGGTCGAGCACCAGCAGGCCATCCTGCTCTCGGTGCGCCACGAGGCCGACCAGAGCGACACCGGGCCCTCGCCGGCCTCCTACCGCAAGGCCCAGGCAGACCTGGACGCCCAGGTGCAGAAGGTGCGCGACACCTTCGGCGACCGGCTCCCGGACACGGAGGCACAGGCCCTGAGGGAGATCGACGGGCTGGACGACCTGCGCCGCACCATCGAGTCGGGCTACACCCCGGCCGACAACATCGACCCGGCGTACATCAGCGCCACCAAGAGCGTCATCGACGGTCTCGGCCTCGAGCACAACGCCGCCCTCGCGGCCTCCTTCACCGGCAACCTGCTCGACTCCCTGCTGCACGCCGACGCCTCCCACAGCGCCTTCGAGACCAGCGTCTTCTCCGCCCGGACCGGCGACAGCAACGCGCTGATCGAGTTCATCAACGCGGTCAGCTTCGACGAGCAGTACGCCTTCCAGGCCGACCGCTTCAGGCGGTTCGCCACCGAGGCCCAGAGCGACGAGCTGAGCGGGATCAGGTACAACCCCTCGCAGGCCACCATCCTCCAGCACTACGCGGAGCTGCAGATCGACCCCGGCGGGCTGCAGGCCGAGTCCCCCGCCGAGATCCGCCGGGCGTTCGACGAGGCGCTGGACTCGTACCCCGTCTACCGCGAACAGGCCGAGAGCCGGCTGAGGATCACCACCTCGCTCATCGGCCAGATCGCCGACGGCGCCGACCACGTCTCCGAGGCCTCGTACGAACGGGCCGTCGGACTGCTGGGGCTCGCGCTGCTCGGCTTCGTCGGCTGGCTCGCCTTCTCGGTGGCGGTCCGCCGCTCGGTGGTCATGCCGGTGCAGGCCCTGACCGGGGCCGCCCGCGAGGTGGCCGACGTCGCCGGACGCGAACTGGCCCGCGTGGCCGACGACGACGACGAGGACGCGGGACCGCCGCGGCTGCGCGAGATGCCGGTCACGGCGCGCGACGAGATCGGCGAACTCGCCGGGGCGTTCAACCGCGTACAGACCACCGCGGCGGCGCTGCTGGAGCGACAGGTGCTCAGCCGGCGCAACGTGGCCGAGATGTTCGGCAACGTGGGACGCCGCGTCAGCAACCTGACGACGCGCCAGCTCTCGCTGATCGACGCGGTCGAACGCGGCGAGACCGACCCGGCCCTGCTCGAACGCCTCTACTCCATCGACCACATCGCCGTCCGGCTGCGCCGCAACGCGGACAGCCTGATGCTCCTCGCCGGCATCCGCGAGACCGTCCTCGACTCCGGGCCCGCCTCCCTCACCGATGTCGTCCGCGCCGCGCTCGGCCAGATCGAGGGCTTCCAGCGGGTACGGCTCACCGCCCGGACCCAGGTCATGGTCGAGCCGGACATCATCGGCGACCTGACCCTGATGGTGGCCGAACTCCTGGAGAACGCCGTCTCCTTCTCGCCCGCCGACAGCCACGTCGAGGTGGCCGTCAGCAGCACCGCCCAGGGTGGGCTGATCGAGGTCGCCGACCACGGCCTCGGTATGAGCCCCGAGCGCCTCGCCGAGGAGAACGCCCGGCTGGTCCGTCGTGAGCGCCTCGACCTGGCGCCGACGAAGGTCCTCGGCCTGTTCGTGGTGGGTACGCTCGCGCGCCGCTGGGGCATCGAGGTCACCCTGGCCCGCACGGTGGGCGGCGGCCTGACCGCTCTGGTGACCGTCCCGACGTCACTGCTGCTGACGATGAGCCCGGTGGGAGTGGAGGCCACGGGTGCCTCCGGCGGTTCGGGGACGGCCGACGAGGGTGTCGGTGGCAGTTCGGTGACGGCCGGTGCGGGGGCCTCCGGGACCTCGGTAACAGTCGGTACGGGCGCCGCCGCGAGATCGGTAACGGCCAGTACGGGGGCCTCCGGGAGCTCAGTAACGGCCGGTGCGGGCGCTGCCGAGACATCAGCAACCGTCGGTACGGGCGCCACCGGGACCTCGGTTACGGCAGGTGCGAGCGCTGCCGGGACATCGGTGACGGTCGCGGCGATGAGTGCCGGTGCGGACGGCGCAGGAGCCGCCGCCCAGGGCTCCCCCGAACCCCCCGCACCCTCCGGGCCGCTGCCCTCCACCGTCGTTCCGGCCGATGCCGCCGACGCCGGTCGCCCCGCCGCGCTCCCCCACCGGGTCCCCCGCCGCGCCACGGAGCCCGCCGACGGACAGCCGCCCCGGGCCGGACAGGAGCCGTCCGCAGGCCTCCCGTTCGTCCCCGGGCCCCGGAGCGGCGACGCCGCCTCCGCTCCCCGGGATGCGGCGAAGGAGGCTCCCAGTGGCTCAGCCCGGCCCCTGCGCCGCCGTGTCCGGGGCGCCACCCTCCGTACGGCGGACACCTCGGGGCACACGGCGCGTCAGGCGGCACGCCCGGCCGACGCCGAAGCCGTCCGGTCAGAGATCGAGGAGTTCGAGGCCGCCGTCGAGCGTGCGCACCGCGACTCGGCGGCAGCCACCGACGCGGACACGGGCCCCGCAGGCACCACCGCACAGGACCAGCCCAGCCGGGATCGCCGGCACCACCAGCACGACCTCCCGGAAGGAGCGGAGCAGTGAGTACGTCGACAGGTGACACTCAAGTAGGAGGGGCCGAGCCGGCCGACCTCCAGGCCGCCGCGGCTGACTTCACCTGGCTCCTGAACCGGTTCGCCACCGAGACCGCCGGCGTGGTCGACGCCATCGCCGTGTCCTCCGACGGGCTGCTCATCGCCGTGTCGCAGAAGCGCGAGCACGCCGACTCCGAGCGCCTGGCCGCGATCGTGTCCGGCATCACCAGCCTGGCCGCCGGTGCCTCCGGCAACTACGGCCTGGGCGGCCTGAACAAGGTCATCATCGATCTGGAGGGCGGCCATGTGCTGGTCTCCGCTATCGGCAGCGGTGCCGTGCTCGGTGTGGTCACCGACAAGGAGGCCAAACTGGGCAACATCGCCTACGAGATGACGCTGTTCGCCAACCGTGCCGGTGCCGCGCTCAGCCCCCAACTCGTCCTCGAACTCAAGAACAACGTCGGAGGCGCGGCGACGCGCTGACCGTTCGCCGCCCGGTCGCGGGAGTCGTGGGAATCGCAGCAGCAGGAGTCGCAGGAGGAGGGAGACACCCATGGCGGACGGCCAGGACCCGGCCGGCGCGGACGGCTTCACGGGCCCGGACGGTGCTCCCGTCGGCGCGGCCTCCGCCGTACGGCCGTTCCTGCTCACCCAGGGTCGCGTGGCGGGGTACGCCTCCGGCAGCGCGATCCCCCTCGAGACCCAGGTCGTCGCCACCACCGCGGGGATCGACGCACTCGACCGGCTCACCCTGGAGCGGCACGACATCATCGCCGCCTGCCGGTTGCCGCAGTCGGTCGCGGAGATCGCGGCCAAGCTCCGGCTGCACCTGAACGTCGTCCGCGTCCTGGCCGAGGACCTGCGCGCCGAGGGGCAGTTGACGGTGCACGTGCCGCGCCCCGGCGCCGCCCGCGACGCCTCCGTTCTGCGAAAGATCATCGATGGTCTCCGCGCCATCCCCGACTCCCGAGGGGTACTCCGTGACTCCGACTGAACCGGCCACCCGCCCCGCCGCGGTGCCGGCGGCCGCCGTACGACCACCGCTGCCGGTCAAACTGGTGGTGGCGGGCGGCTTCGGCGTGGGCAAGACCACCACCGTCGGCTCGATCTCCGAGATCGAGCCGCTGACCACCGAGGCGGCCATCACCGAGGTCGCCGCGGGCGTGGACGACCTGACCCACACCCCCCGCAAGTCCACGACCACGGTCGCCATGGACTTCGGCTGCCTCACCATCGACCCGACGCTGAAGCTGTATCTGTTCGGTACGCCGGGACAGGACCGGTTCGGCTTCATGTGGGACGACCTCGTCGAGGGCGCGGTCGGCGCGCTCGTCATCGTCGACACCCGGCGCCTGGACGACTGCTACGCGGCCGTGGACTACTTCGAGCACAAGGAGATCCCGTTCGCGGTGGCGGCGAATGCCTTCGACGGCACGGTGGAGCACACCCTGGACGAGGTCCGCTGGGCGCTCGACGTCGCCGAAGAGGTCCCGGTCGTGGTGTTCGACGCGCGCGAGCGCGGCTCGGTGCGCGACGCGCTGCTCGTCGTCCTCGAACTCGCGCTGGCTCGCACGGAGGCGTGACCACGCGCGCGGGCCCGGACGGACCAGTGGATCCGTCCGGGCCCGCGCACACGACGGTTCGGGCCGCCGGCCGTCAGGCGCTCCTGCGCACTCCCCGCGACACCGCCACCCGCGACACCGCCCAGAACACCGCGAGCGTCGCCAGCGCCAGCAGGGCCGTCAGCATGGCGCCGCCGACCACCTTCTCGTAGTCGCGCTGGTAGAGGCCGTCCACGATGTACCGGCCGAGCCCGCCGAAGCTGACGTACGCGGCGATGGTGGCCGTGGAGACGATCTGGATGGCGGCCGAACGCAAGCCCCCCAGGATCAGCGGCAGCGCCTCGGGCAGCTCGACCTGGAACAGCACCCTGCTCTCCGGCATGCCCATGCCCCGGGCCGCGTCGACGGGTGAGGGGTCGACCGAGCGCACGGCCTCGTACGTGGTCACGAGGATGGGCGGCACGGCGAGCACGACGAGCGGGATCATCACGGGCAGCATGCCGAGCCCGATCAGCACGAACAGCAGCACCAGCAGACCGAAGCTGGGCAGGGCGCGGGCGGCCGTGGCGATGAACGCGAGCGTGTTGCCGCCGCGGCCGGTGTGCCCGGTGACCAGCCCGACGGGGAGCCCGATCGCGGCGGCGATCACGAGGGCGAGCAGCGAGTACTGGATGTGCTCCCACAACCGGGTCGGGATGCCGTCGTAACCGTGCCAGTGGGCGCTGTCGCTGAAGAAGGCGTTGACGAAGTTCAGGACGTTCACCGGGCCTGGTCCTTAAGCGCGAGGGCGGCGGGGTCGGGCTGCTCGGCCTTCGGTTTCGTGGGCGTGCGGCGCGGCATCCACGGCGTCAGCAGGACGCGTACGAGCACCAGCAGGGCGTCCACCAGGATGGCCAGGACCGCGGTGGTGACCACGGAGGTCACCGCGAGCTCGGGTCGGTGGTACAGCATCGAGGCCCCGAGCAGGTTGCCGAGGGCCCCCTGGTTGCCGATGAGGCTGCCGACGCTGACGAGGGAGATGCTGGACACGGTCGCCACCCGCAGTCCCGCGATGATGGCGGGCACGGCGATCGGCAACTGCACCTGGACGTACCGGCGTACCGGCCCGAAACCCATGGCGGTGGCCGCGGCGAGCGTCTCCTGCGGCACCGAGCGGACCGCGTCCACGACGGCGGGGACGAGCACCACCAGGCTGTACAGGGTCAGCGGGATCATCACGGTGAGCTCGCTCAGACCGGTGTAGTCGATGAGGACGACGAAGAAGGCCAGCGACGGGATCGCGTAGATCACGGTCGTCACCCACAGCACGGGCGGGTACAGCCAGCGCAGCCTGACGCACAGCTGGGCGAGCGGCAGGGCGAGGACCAGTCCGGCCAGGACCGGCAGCAGGGCCTCCCGCAGATGCAGCCCGATCAGCCCGAAGTAGCTGTTCTGGAGGTCGCTCGGGATGTCGAAGAACCCGCTCATCCCGCGACGTCCGCCTTCCGGCCCTCGGTGTCCGTCTTCCGGCCCGCGACGTCCGCCTTCCGGCCGGCGGCGTGGGCTCCGCGGATGGCCTCGCCGATCGTCTCCTGGGAGACGACACCGACGACCCGTCCGGTGCCGTCCACGGCGACGGCCCAGCCGGTCGGCGACAGCACGGCACAGTCCAGCGCCACCCGCAGGGAGTCCTGGCCGGCGACGAACGGCCGCCCGTACGGCAGGAGTTCCTCCGCTGCCGCACCCGGCAGGCTGCCCGGCTCGCTCCAGCCGAGCGGCTTGCCGCCGCCGTCGGTGACGAGGAGGTACGGCGCCCCGGACGCCTCACGGGCGGCGGTCTGCTCGGCGGTGGCGCCGACCGCGACGACGGGCCCGGTGAGCAGTTCCAGGCCCTCGGAGGGGAAGAACGACAGCCGCCGGATGCCCCGGTCGGCGCCGAGGAAGTCCTCGACGAACGCGTCCGCCGGAGCGCTCAGCAGCTCGGCGGGCTCGGCGAACTGCGCGAGCCGGCCGCCGGCGCGCATCACCGCGACCTTGGTGCCCAGCCGGATCGCCTCGTCGATGTCATGGGTGACGAAGATGATGGTCTTGCCCAGCTCGCCCTGGATCCGCAGGAGTTCCTCCTGAAGTCCCTTGCGGACCACGGGGTCGACCGCCGAGAACGGCTCGTCCATCAGCAGCACCGGCGGATCCGCGGCCAGCGCGCGGGCCACACCCACGCGCTGCTGCTGACCGCCCGACAGCTGGTACGGGTACCGCTTGGCGAGCGAGGCGTCGAGCCCCACCCGCTCCATCAGCTCCTCCGCCCGGGCCCTCGCCTTCTGCTTGCTCCAGCCCAGCAGCCGGGGCACGGTCGCGATGTTGTCGGCGATCGTGCGGTGCTGGAAGAGGCCGGCGTTCTGGATGACGTACCCCATGGACCGGCGCAGGGTGTTGACCGGCTGCTTCTGGACGTCCACACCGTCGACGAGGATCGTGCCCTCGCTCGGCTCGACCATCCGGTTGATCATCCGCAGGGTCGTCGTCTTCCCGCAGCCCGAGGGTCCGACGAGGACGGTGATCGTGCGGTCCGGTATCTCCAGCGACAGTCCGTCGACCGCCACCGTGCCGTCCGGATACCGCTTGGTGACTGAATCCATCCGTATCAAAACGCCGGACACCCTTCGGATTTGGGGAGGCGACTGCTGCGGGTGGGGCTCGGTCGAACAGCCGTTTGCGGGACGAGTCTAAACGGCCGATGTTTACGCGCCTTTGACGGGCGTGTGGCGCGATGCGCACAGGTGGGCACGGCGCTAGGGCCTGTCGTCAAACTCCCGTCGTCCGCCCGGAGGGCGGGCCCCGCGGCGGCGATGGGGGCCCCGCGCGAGCGAAGCCGAGCGTGGGGGAGCGTGCGATCGCAAGGCGCCGGAGCGCCCTGATAGCGGAGCTATTCGGGCGTTTCGGCAACGCCGTGTGGGGGTGCTCCCACACCCTTGAGGCAGTGAGGGAGTGCGTGCCAGACGCCGCGGGGCTGGGGGCACCTCCCACGCCTTTAAGGCAGTAGGGGAGGGAGTTTGACGACAGGGCCCAGCGGCCCACCGGTACCACCCGGACGCTTCCGGCACCGGCCCGCCGGCGGCGCACGCGTCGCCCGCCCGCCGACAGGGCTTCGGGTCCCGGACACCACGGCGTCACACCTGCCGGGAACGTTTTCGTCGTCCCCTCTTGTCCCGCCCTGGTTCCGTCCGCCCCGCCCCGCGCGGGCGTGACGCGGAAGGACGACGTGTTCCGTGTCCCTGCTCCCGCTCGGTGATCTCCACGGTGCCTTCCCCGCCGTCGTCCGCTCCCCCTCCGCCGGACGCCTCGTCCGCTGGGTGCTGAGCCTGCTTCCGATCGTGCTGATCGGAGCGTGGGCGGTGGCCGACTGGCGGGCCGTGCGCGACGGTGCCGCCCGGCTGGCATCCGCCGACCCCTGGTGGCTGCTGGCCGCGGCGTTCTTCACCTGCCTGGGCTGGTTGACCGCCGCCTGCGTCCGGCAGGGCGCCCTACTGGACAGGCTTCCGCCGGGGCTGCTGATCGCGTCGCAGTTCGCCGCCGGTGCCGCGAACCACGTGCTGCCGGCGAGCATCGGCGCGCATGCCGTCACGCTGCGCTTCCTGCGGGGCCAGGGCGTACCCCTCGCCCGGGCGACGGCCTCTCTCGCCCTCTACTCGCTGGTCAAACCGGTCGCCAGGACGCTGGTTCTGCTCGTCTTCCTTCTGGCCTTTCCGGATGTGCTGGACCTCGGCCGCCTGGTCCCGGACGAGCGGACGTCGCTCGTGGTCGCCGGGAGCGTGGCGGGCGCTCTGGCCGTGGCCGCGCTGCTGTTGACCGTCGTACGTCCCGTGCGCCGACCGGTCCTCGCCCTCGTGCGGACCGCCCTCACCGACGCACGGCTGCTGCACACCCGGCCCAGTCGTGTCCTCGCCCTGTGGGGCGGGGCGGCCGCCACCCCGCTGCTCCAGGCGAGCGTGATCGCCTCGGTCGGGGCCTCGTTCGGCCTGTCGCTGTCGTGGGCGCAGGTGACCCTCGCGTTCCTCGTCGCCAGTACGGCGGTGGGGGCCGTACCCGCACCGGGCGGCATCGGCCCCGTGGACGCGGCGCTGGTGTTCACCCTGGTGGCGTTCGGTGCGCCGATGGGCCTGGCCACGGCGACCGTCATCGGCTATCGCGTCCTGACGGTCTGGGTGCCCCTGCTGCCTGGCACGCTCGTGCTCTCGGTCCTCGTCCAGCGCAAGGTGCTGTGAGCCGACCCCTGCGTCAGCCCTCGTCCGCCGCGTACCGGAATCCGTCTTCGAGGGCGGCGGAGATGGCCGTGGACGCGGTGGTCAGGGCCGCGACGACCTCCTTCAGCCGGCGCGGCGAGTGGCGCACGCTCGGCATGGAGACCGCCACTGCGGCGACGGTGTCACCGCGGGGGCCTCTCACCCCGCGCCCGACGGCGACGACGCCGCGCTCGGAGCGCTCCAGGTTGAGCGCCACACCGCTCCGCCTGACCGCACGCAACTCGGCCCGCAGCTTCGCCGGATCGGGGCGCTCCTCGGCCCTGCCGTGGGGGGCGGGCGCGTAGAGCGCGGACAGTTCGTCGTCGCCGAGGGCCGCGAGCATGACCAGGCCACCGGTCACCTGGTGCGCGGGGAAGACCATGCCCTCCCGCTTGCCGACCCGGAGCGCCTGGGAGCACTCGACGGAGGCGATGAACCGCACGGTCCGGCCGGTGCGGACGCTGAGGTTCGCCGTCTCGTCGAGCACGTCGACGAGCGCCCGCATCGGGCCGAGGGCGGCGGCCCGGAGTTCCGCGACGTCCGACCGTGTCTGGGCGGCGAGTTCCAGCACGGGGCCGACGCGGTAGCTGCGGTCCGCGTTCTGCACCGCGAAGTCCCGGTACACGAGCGTGGAGAGCAGACGGTGGGCGGTGGAGCGGGCCACGCCGAGGCGCTCGGCGGCCTCCGAGACCGTGAGGGGGCCCTCGACCTGGAGGATCACCGCCAGCCGCAGCGCGTGGTCCACGCTCGTGACGCCGTACGCCGGCGGGTTCTTCATGGGCCTGGCCAAGGCGCGGACCTCCCGGACTGTTCTGCTGTGCAGAATCTACTGTTCCCGGGCGGGCCGCGCGACGCACGGTTCCCGTATGAGCGACCAAGACCGGACCCCGGGCCGGAACGCCGTCTCCCCCGTCACGCTGACCGCCGAGGACGCACCCGGTCAGCCGCCGGTCACTCCGGGGCTGCTGGACCTCTACCGGGGCTTCGAGAAGGCTCTGCTGGTGCCGTTGTGGACCCGGATCGGCGGCCTGATGCCCGAGCACCCCAGGTCGAAGGCGCAGCCGCACCGGTGGGAGTGGCGGACGCTGCTCGACCTCGCCGGCCGGTCCGGGGAGCTCGTCCCGGTCGGCCGGGGCGGCGAGCGGCGCGCGATAGCGCTGGCCAACCCGGGGCTGGGCGGCAGGCCGTACGCCACGCCGACGCTGTGGGCCGCCATCCAGTACCTGATGCCCGGGGAGGACGCGCCCGAGCACCGGCACACCCAGAACGCCTTCCGGTTCGTCGTCGAGGGGGAGGGCGTGTGGACCGTCGTGGAGCGCGATCCGGTGCCCATGCGCCGCGGTGACTTCCTGCCGCAGGCGGGCATGCACTGGCACGCGCACCACAACGCGACCGACGCGCCCATGGCCTGGATCGACGGCCTCGACATCCCCTTCCAGTACGACATCGAGGCGCAGTTCTTCGACTTCGGCCGCGACGAGCTGTCCGGAGAGGAGCGCACGACGCCGGAGCGCTCCCGCTCGGAGCGGCTCTGGGGGCACCCGGGTCTGGTGCCGGTCTCGCACGTCGAGCGCGCCCGGCCCGGCCGGGGCACGCCGCTGCTGCGCTACCGCTGGGAGGACACCGACGCCGCCCTGACCGACCAGCTGGAGCTGGAGCGCGAGGGGCACCCCGGCACCGTCGAGCCCGGGCACGCGCTGGTGCGCTACGCCGACCCCGCCACCGCCGAGGACGTCCTGCCGACCATCCGCGCGCAGTTCCACCGCGTCCGCGCCGGCGCCGAGACCGCTCCCCGCCGCGAGACCGGGTCGTCGGTCTACCAGGTGTTCGACGGGAGCGGCCGGGTCACCGTGGGCGGCGTCTCCTGGTCGGTCCAGCGCGGCGATCTCTTCGTGGTCCCGTCCTGGGCGCCGCTGTCGATGCGGTCCGAGGCGTCCCCGTCCGACTCCGACTCCGGCGCGCTCGACCTGTTCCAGTTCAGCGACGCGCCCGTGCTCACCAAACTCAACCTGTTCCGCACCCATGTCGAGGAGAACGCGTGAAGCTCGCAACCATCCGTCTCGGTGACCGCACCACCGCGGTGCGCGTCGAGGAGGACCACCTGGTCGACCTCGGCCTGCCCGACGTGGGCGCCGTTCTCGCCTCACCCGGCGGGCTCGCGGACGCGGCGAGCGCCGACGGCCCGCGGCACTCCGCCGCCGACGCGGTGTTCGCCACGCTCGTCCCCCACCCGAGCAAGGTGGTCTGCGTCGGCCTGAACTACCAGAAGCACATCAAGGAGATGGGCCGGGACCTGCCCCAGTACCCCACCCTCTTCTGCAAGTTCGCCGACACCCTCATTGGTGCCCAGGACGCCATCCGGCGCCCCGCCGAGACCGACGCGTTCGACTGGGAGGCCGAACTGGCGGTCGTCATCGGCCGCCAGGTCCGGCGCGCCGACGAGGCGACGGCCGAGGCGGTCATCGCGGGCTTCACCGTGCTCAACGACATCACCTGCCGCGACTGGCAGTTCCGCACCCGCGAGTGGCTGCAGGGCAAGAACTGGGACTCCACCACGCCGGTGGGCCCCTGGCTCGTCACGGCCGACGAGGCGGGCGGCCCGCGACCCGCGCTCGACATCCGCTGCACGGTGAACGGTCAGGTGATGCAGCAGGACAACACCGGTGACCTGCTGTTCGATCCGGTCGACCTGGTCCGCTACGTCTCGACGATGGTGCGCCTGAACCCCGGCGACATCATCGCCACCGGCACCCCCGGCGGTGTCGGCCACGCCCGCAAGCCGCCCGTCTTCCTCCGGGACGGCGACGTCGTGGTCACCGAGATCGCGGGCCTGGGCAGGCTGGAGAACCGCGTCCTCGCCGAGGAGGCGTGATGCGCACGCTGAACACGACGCTCGCCTGGGTCGCCGAGGGAACCGCGCTGTGCCGTGCGGCCATCGAGGGCCTCGACGAGACCTCGCTCGGCGCGCCCTCGCTGCTGCCCGGCTGGACGCGCGGGCACGTCGTCGCCCATCTGGCCGGCAACGCCGAGGCCATCGGGAACCTCGTGCACTGGGCGCGTACCGGCGAGCCCACCCCGATGTACGGCTCGCCGCGGGAACGCGACGCGGCCATCGAGGCGGGCGCCCGGCTGCCCGCCGACCGGCTCGTCACGTGGTTCGACGAGTCCGCGGGGGCCCTGGACGATGCGATGGCCAGGCTGACCGAGGAGCAGTGGCAGGCGGAGGTGACCACCGCCCAGGGGCGGACCGTGCCCACCGGCGAGACCCCCTGGATGCGTGGCCGGGAGGTGCTGGTGCACGCCGTCGACCTGGGCACCGGCCTGGGCTTCGCCGACCTGCCCGAGGCGTTCCTCGCCGAACTCCGCGACGACGTCCTCGCCAAGCGAGGCCGGGCGAACGTGCCCGTCGTGCACGGCGACCCGGCGGAGGTCACGGCGTATCTCGCCGGCCGCCCCCACGCGGGCGTGACGACCGCCGACGGCTCCCTCGCCGGGCCCCTGCCACCGTGGCTGTGACCTCGGCGGCCAGTACTTCAACAGGCACTAGGCGGGCTCGGACCCCGTGATGTCGCGGGCGCAGCGGAAGCCGGTGTTGCCGCCCGAGCTGTCGGGGCTGTTGCTGGTGCGGGCGGCCACCCGGTAGCGGTTGCAGTAGGAGTCGTGGCACAGGTAGGAGCCGCCGCGCATCACCCGGCCGGGGCCGTGAGGCGGTCCTGTCGGGTTGTCGCGCGGTCCCGTGCGGTGGAACTCGGCGCTCCAGCGGTCGGCGACCCACTCCCAGACGTTGCCCGACACGTTGTGCAGGCCGAAGCCGTTGGGCGGGAAGGCATCCACCGGGGCGGTGCCCGCGTAGCCGTCCTCCGCGGTGTTCCGGGTCGGGAAGCGGCCCTGCCAGATGTTGCAGCGGTGCTCGCCGCCCGGAGTGAGCTCGTCGCCCCAGGGGTAGCGCTTCCGCTCCAGGCCGCCGCGGGCCGCGTACTCCCACTCGGCCTCGGTGGGGAGCCTCGACCCGTCCCAGCGGCAGAACTCCTGGGCGTCGTGCCAGGTGACGTGGACGACGGGGTGGTCCCAGCGCTCGGCGAGCCCGCTGCCGGGCCCCTCGGGCGCGGCCCAGTACGCGCCGCCGACCCCGCACCACCAGGGGGTGGACTCGGGGCGGGGCGAGACGCGGCGCAGTTCCCCGGGGAGGAAGCTGGCGAACACGTAGGACCAGCCGAAGCTCTCGGCCTCGGTCCGGTAGCCGGTGGCGTCGACGAAGGCGGCGAAGCGGGCGTTGGTGACGCAGTGCGCGTCGATCTCGACGGGGCCGACGGTCACCTTGCGCACCGGCCCCTCGCCGTCGCCGCGGTTGGCGTCGCGGTCGTCGCCGCCCATCAGGAAGGTGCCGCCCGGCAGCCTGACCGGGCGGCCGTCCGCCGGCGCCGCCGCCCGCGCGGGGTCGACGGG
>NZ_VMNX01000197.1 GCF_009377235.1 Streptomyces acidicola | reverse complement strand
GGGCCGGGGTCGGCTGTGCGGATCGGGGTGTCGGTCGCGCGGTCGGGGAGCTGTGTGGCACCGGTCGCCTTGGAGTCTCCAGGAGTCGCCAGGAGCCGCCCGCAGGGGACGGGCGGCGAAAACCGGGGTGCCTGGCTGGTCGCGGGGTTCTGAACGGCTCGTTTCCGACCCGGACCGTGTGGCACAAGTGCCGTTGGCCATACGGTGGTTGATCGCATCGTCTCTGTCCGCGCGCCGTGCGGCGAGTCACGCATGCCCGCATCACGCCCGCACCGTGCTCCGTCGCGCGGAATGCCCCCGCCGGTCACAGAGTGGTTGAGACCTCTTGTGGGCATGTTCATGTACTCCCTAACCTCCGGTGTGTTGTACAGAGCGAAACCGTCATTGCGCATGTTGCAACGCCCTCCGGAGGAAAGCTCCATGAAGCTCGCTGTCAGAACGGGCCGCAGCGCCCGGACGTCCCGCACGGCCCGAATGGCCGCCCCCGTGGCGGCACTTGTGATCGCGGGGCTCACCGCCACCGCCTGCGCGCCCCAGACCTCCGACAACTCCTCCTCCGGCAAGGACGAGAAGACCGGCACCCTGCGCGTCTGGCTCTTCCAGGAAGTCACCAACAAGCCGAAGGAACAGGTCGTCGACGAGACGATCGCCGCCTTCAGGAAGGCCCACGACGACGTCAAGGTCACCGTGGAGTACATCCCGGTCGAGACCCGCGCCCAGCGGATCAAGGCGGCGTTCAACGACCCCAAGAGCGCTCCGGACCTCATGGAGTTCGGCAACACGGACACCGCGGGCTATGTGAAGGACGGCGGACTCCTCGACGTCACCAAGGAGTTCACCGAGTGGGCCGACGCCAAGGACTCCGACCCGACGGCCAGGCAGTCCGTGACGGTCGACGGGCAGATCTACGGCGCGCCCTTCTTCGTCGGTGTCCGCGCCCTCTACTACCGCACGGACGTCTTCGAGGAGCTGGGTCTCGAACCCCCCACGTCGCAGTCCGAGTTGATCGAGACGGCCCGCAAGATCCGCGCGGCCAGGCCGGATCTGTACGGCCTCGCCGTCGGCGGTGCCTACACGTTCGGCGCGATGCCGTTCGTCTGGGCCGACGGCGGTGAGATCGCGAAGGGCAAGGGCGGGTCGTACGCGTCGAGCATCGACAGCGCGGCATCCCAGAAGGGCATCAAGGCGTACACCTCGCTCTTCGGCGACGACAACTGTCCGGCCGCCAAGTGCGCGGGGATGGGCGGCAACGACACGGTCACCGCGTTCGCCTCCGGCAAGGCGGGCATGGCGATCGGCGGTGACTTCAACTACGCGGCGGTCGAGGCCGGCAAGGTCAAGGGCAAGTTCGCGGTCGTACCGCTGCCGGGGGTGGAGGAGGGCTCGATCGCGCCGGCCTTCGCGGGCGGCAACAACATCGGCGTCCTGAAGAGCACCACGAAACGCACGCTCGCCGTGGACCTGATGGAGCGGCTGGCGTCGAAGGAGACGCAGGGCGAACTCTTCGACGCGATGGGCTTCCTGCCGACGTACACCGACGTGCGTGCGGAGGTCGCCAAGAAGGAGCCGCACATCGGGCCCTTCGTGAAGACGCTGTCCGCGGACACCAAGTTCGTTCCCGCCTCGTCGGCCTGGTCCCAGATCGACGCCTCGCTCGTCCTGCCGACGATGTTCCAGGAGATCGTCAGCGGCAAGAAGGACGTGGCGGCCGCCTCGAAGGACGCGGCGGACAAGATGAACGACGCGTTCAGCTCCGCTGGGTGACCCCGATGACGGACCGTACGGACCGTGCTGTCCCGGCGGCGGGGCCGACCGACCACGAGCACGGCACCCCCGTCGGCACCGACGACCACGACGTGCGAAACCCCACCGCCGCGGGCCCGGAGCCGGGCGGCGGGCGGGGTCGTGTCACGGGGGTGGCGGCTCTCGTCGAGGCTTCGGCAGGCGGCCGGTCGGCAAACGGCCGGTCGACGGGAGGTCGGTCGACGGGAGCTGGGTCGACGAAGGGCCGGGCGGTCGAGGGGCGCCGTGGTGGTTCCCGGTCGCGTGGCGGCTGGACGCCCTGGCTCTATCTCGCGCCCGCTCTCGTCGTTCTCGGCGGGCTGTTGGTCTACCCGATCTACCAGCTCGGGCTCATCTCGTTCCTCCAGTACACGCAGGCGCAGGTCAGCGGCGGGCAACCGACGACCTTCCAGGGTTTCGGGAACTACACGACCCTCTTCGGGGACCCGGAGTTCTGGCAGGTGCTGCTGGCCACCGTGCTCTTCGCGGGGGCCTGTGTGGTGTCCACGCTGGCCGTCGGATGCGCGCTCGCGGTGCTGCTGACGCGTGTACGGGCCCTGCCGCGGCTGGCGTTGATGCTGGCCGCGCTCGGCGCGTGGGCGACCCCGGCGATCACCGGCTCGACGGTCTGGCTGTTTCTCTTCGACCCCGACTTCGGGCCGGTCAACGGGGTGCTGGGGCTCGGAGACCACTCGTGGACTTACGGGCGGTTCAGCGCCTTCTTCCTCGTCCTGCTCGAAGTGGTGTGGTGCTCCTTCCCGTTCGTGATGGTGACGGTGTACGCGGGCATCCGCGCCGTACCCACCGAGGTCCTGGAGGCCGCCGCGCTGGACGGTGCCTCGCAGTGGCGGATCTGGCGGTCGGTGCTCACGCCGATACTCCGCCCGATCCTGACCGTCGTCACCATCCAGTCGGTGATCTGGGACTTCAAGGTCTTCACACAGATCTACGTCATGACGAACGGCGGCGGTATCGCCGGGCAGAACCTCGTACTGAACGTGTACGCCTACCAGAAGGCGTTCGCGTCGTCCGAGTACAGCCTCGGCTCGGCGATCGGCGTGATCATGCTGCTCATTCTGCTGGCGATCACGCTCGTGTATTTGCGGCTGCTGCGCAGACAGGGGGAGGAGAGTTGAGTTCCCCGGGTTCCGTGAGCTCCTTGAGTTCTGATCGGCCGAAGGCGAATGCCCGTCGTTTCGTACGGCGCCCCTGGCGGCTCGCGGCGGAGGCATCCGCGCTGGTCATCGCGGTGGCGGTGGCGTTTCCGCTGTACTGGATGGTGCTCAGCGCGTTCAGACCGGCGGGGGAGATCGAGTCGGCCGAGCCGCGCCCCTGGACGCTGTCGCCCACCCTGGATTCCTTCCGGCGCGTCTTCGAACAGCAGGAATTCGGCCGTTACTTCCTCAACAGCCTGGTGGTGGCCGGAGCAGTGGTCGTCGCCTCCGTGATCATCGCGTTCCTCGCGGCGACCGCCGTCACCCGATTCCGCTTCCGTTTCCGCACCACGTTGTTGATCATGTTTCTGGTGGCGCAGATGGTGCCCGTGGAGGCGCTGACGATCCCCCTCTTCTTCGTCATGCGGGACTTTGGTCAACTCAACACCCTGGGCGCGCTGATCCTGCCGCACATCGCCTTCTCGCTGCCGTTCGCGATCTGGATGCTCCGAGGTTTTGTGAAGGCCGTTCCCGAGGCGCTGGAGGAGGCCGCGTACCTCGACGGGGCGAGCCGTACGCGATTCATGTGGCAGATCCTTTTCCCGCTCGTCTTCCCCGGGCTGGTCGCGACGAGCGTCTTCTCCTTCATCTCGGCCTGGAACGACTTCCTGTTCGCCAAGTCGTTCATCATCAGTGACACGTCCCAGTCGACCCTTCCGATGGCCCTTCTCGTCTTCTACAAGCCCGACGATCCCGACTGGGGCGGCGTGATGGCGGCGTCCACGGTGATGACGATTCCGGTGTTGATCTTCTTCGTGCTCGTACAGCGACGACTGGTCTCCGGGCTGGGCGGAGCGGTAAAGGACTGACAGTGACCGAACTGATTCCCAAGCCCCGCAGCGTCGTCGCCGGTTCCGGCGAGGTGCGACTGACGGCGCACTCCCAGATCTACGCCGGCACCGCTGCGGAGGGCGTCGGCCACTGGCTGTGCGCCGTCCTCCGGCAGGCCACAGGCCTGCCGCTCCGCGAGGGGCGGGAGCTCGACGACACCGGCGGCGACGGCATCGGGCTCCAGATCGACTCCGAGCTCGCCCCCGAGGAGTACCGCCTCGTCAGCGACTCGACCGGCGTCCTGATCGAGGGCGGCAGCGCGGCCGGTGTCTTCTGGGGGGCCCAGGCGCTGAGGCAACTCCTCGGCCCCGACGCGTACCGAAGGGCCCCGCTCGGCCGCGACCGTGCCTGGGCCGTGCCGTACGTCACGATCGAGGACTCGCCCCGCTTCCGCTGGCGCGGCCTCATGCTCGACGTCGCCCGGCACTTCATGCCCAAGGACGGGGTTCTGCGCTACCTGGACCTGATGGCCGCGCACAAACTCAACGTCTTCCACTTCCACTTGACGGACGATCAGGGATGGCGCCTGGAGATCGAGCGGTACCCGAAGCTCACCGAGATCGGATCCTGGCGGGCACGAACGAAATTCGGTCACCGCGCCTCGCCCCTGTGGGAAGAGAAGCCGCACGGGGGTTACTACACCCGGGACGACATCCGGGAGATCGTCGCGTACGCCGCCGAGCGGCATATCTCCGTCGTCCCCGAGATCGACATCCCGGGCCACTCGCAGGCCGCCATCGCCGCGTATCCGGAACTGGGCAACACCGACGTCATCGACACGACCTCCCTGACGGTCTGGGACACCTGGGGTATCAGCAAAAACGTACTCGCCCCCACTGACAACACCCTCCGCTTCTACGAGGGCGTCCTGGAGGAAGTGCTCGACCTGTTTCCGGCCGACGCGGGCGAGTTCTCGTCATTCGTGCACATCGGCGGCGACGAGTGCCTGAAGGACCAGTGGCGCAGGTCGCCGACCGCGCAGCAGCGCATCGAGGCGCTGGGGCTCGGCGACGAGGACGAACTGCAGTCGTGGTTCATCCGGCACTTCGACAACTGGCTGACCGCGCGCGGGCGTCGCCTGATCGGATGGGACGAGATCCTTCAGGGCGGCCTCGCACCGGGTGCCGCGGTGTCGTCGTGGCGCGGCTACGACGGCGGGATCACGGCCGCCCGCACGGGCCACGACGTGGTCATGTGCCCCGAGCAGCAGGTCTATCTGGACCACCGGCAGCACGACGGCGCCGACGAGCCGGTGCCCATCGGCTACGTCCGCACGCTGGAGGATGTCTATCGTTTCGAGCCGGTTCCACCGGAGTTGACGCCCGAGGAGGCGCGGCACGTGCTGGGCGCGCAGGTCAACGTGTGGACCGAGGTGATGGAGGACCCTGCGCGTGTGGACTACCAGACGTTCCCGCGTCTGGCGGCCTTCGCTGAGGTGGCGTGGAGCTCCCTGCCCGCCCCCGCGGAGCGGGACTTCGCGGACTTCGAGCACCGGATGACCGCGCACTACGGGCGACTCGACGCCCTGGGGGTGGCTTATCGGCCACCCGCGGGGCCGCGACCGTGGCAGCGGCGTCCCGGGGTGCTCGGACGTCCGATCGACGGGCCGCCGCCGATCGTGTGAGGTGACCCCGAAGTCGTGCAAGCGGGACGTTCACGGGGAAAACACGGCCCCACAAGGAGAAAGGCTCACAAAGATCATCGAAGGGCGGCAATATGCGCTCACTTCGGATGCCGTGCGAAAACGGTCCATCACCGTGGTGAAGTGGGCGAATGCCTCCTAGCGGACCCCCGCGTTCGGGTCTCGCGAGAATGTGCCAGAGTTGCCACGTCCGCCCTGTCAGCACGTACCGTACGGCAGCACAGGTGGGACCAGGTGGGGCAGCGGGAAGGGGCAGCCGGTTTTGACCACGCAGGCACCGCAGGCGGCGCAGGCTGTGACGCTGCCCGGCTCGCTGGACGAGGCCGTGGAGGCGCTGGCGGCCATGCCCGCCGCCGTCCCCGTGGCCGGTGGTACGGACCTGATGGCCGCGGTCAACTCCGGGCAGCTCAGGCCCGCCGCGCTCGTCGGCCTCGGCCGGATCAGCGAGATCCGCGGCTGGCAGTACCAGGACGGTCACGCGCTGCTCGGCGCGGGCCTGACACACGCACGCATGGGACGCCCCGACTTCGCGGCGCTCATCCCGGCTCTCGCGGCGTCCGCGAGAGCCGCCGGCCCGCCGCAGATCCGCAACGCGGGCACCCTGGGCGGAAACATCGCGACGGCAGCCCCTACGGGGGACTCGCTGCCCGTACTCGCCGCCCTGGAAGCGACGTTGATCATCGCGGGCCGGGGTGGAGCCCGCCGTGAGGTCCCCGTCTCGCACCTCCTGGCCGGCATGGAGATGCTGCGCTCCGGTGAACTCATCGGGTACGTGCGCGTGCCGCTGCTGCACGCGCCGCAGGTCTTCCTGAAGGCCACCGGACGGACGGGCCCCGGGCGCGCGACGGCGTCCGTCGCGGTCGTCCTCGACCCCGCCCGGCGCGGCGTGCGGTGCGCCGTCGGTGCCATAGCGCCGATGCCGCTCAGGCCCCTGGACGCCGAGGCGTGGGTCGGCCGGCTGATCGACTGGGACGGCGAGCGCACCCTCGTGCCGGAGGCCCTGAACGCCTTCGGGGAGTACGTCGCCGCCGCCTGCATCCCGGACCCGGCGCCCGCCGAGGACGGTTCCGTGGCACCGCTTCCGCCCGCCGTGCTGCAACTTCGGCGTACCGTCGCCGTACTGGCCCGACGAGCATTGGGGAGGGCACTGTCGTGACCGACGACCAGCACGGAGAGAGCGCGCCCCAGCAGGGCGCGCACGGCGGCTGGGAGCGGCTGCCCCAGGGGGACTACGACGACGGCGCCACGACGTTCGTCCAGCTCCCCGAAGGGGGCATCGACGCGCTGCTGGCCTCGGACACCCCCCTCGCCGCGCGCGGCCACGGCTACGTGCCCCCGCAGATAACGGCGACGCCCCCCGCGGCCGCCGGCACCGACCCGGCGGGCACCGGCACCTGGACGGCACCGGCCGAGGGCGCGCAGTGGCCCGACCCGAACGCCGTGCCCCACGGGGCCGACCAGCACGGGTTCACGTACAGCCCGGGCGGCACCGGCCAGTGGGCCTTCGAAGAGGTCACCCAGGAGGGGCCCGCCGCCGGGTCCACTCCGGGGCACGACGTGACCGGGCAGTGGTCGATCCCCGTCGCCGGAGGCGACATCCCGGACGAATCGGGCGAGTTCAGTGCGTCGTCCCTCGTCGAACAGTGGGGCGGCACCCCTCCGGCCACGCTCCCCGGGGGCGCCTCCGCGCCCTGGGCGTCCGAGGCGATCGGGACCGCGTGGACCGCACCGCCGCCCGAGCGCACCGAGGAGCACCCGCCCGGCGGGACAGCCGGGGGATACGCGCCCACAGCACCCGGAGAGACCGCTGACGGGCACGGGCCGGCCGAGGCGGCAGGGGCCTCCGCGGTCGAAGCGCCTGGAGCGCCCGCTGAGGCGCCGGGGCAGCCGCCGCACGGCACTTACCCCGGACCGCCCGCCGAGGCCGCGAGTGAGGCCCCTGAGGCCGTCCAGGAGGCTTCAAGGCAGTCCGGCGTAGCCCCTGCGGAGCCGTCCGCCGCCCCCGAGCCGGAGCCGGCCGGTGACACAGCCGACGCGGCACCGGCCGCCGAGGAAGCGCCGGCCGAGCCCGCCGCGCCCCTGATCGACGACCACCCCCTCGCCAGTTACGTCCTGCGGGTGAACGGCGCCGAACGACCGGTCCCCGACGCCTGGATCGGCGAGTCGCTGCTCTACGTGCTGCGCGAGCGCCTCGGCCTCGCGGGCGCCAAGGACGGCTGCTCGCAGGGCGAGTGCGGCGCCTGCAACGTGCAGGTCGACGGCCGGCTCGTGGCGTCCTGCCTGGTGCCCGCCGTCACCGCCGCCGGCAGCGAGGTCCGCACCGTCGAGGGACTCGCCGTCGACGGGCAGCCCTCCGACGTGCAGCGGGCGCTCGCCAGGTGCGGCGCGGTGCAGTGCGGTTTCTGTGTGCCGGGCATGGCCATGACCGTCCACGACCTGCTGGAGGGCAACCCCGCCCCGACCGAGCTGGAGACCCGGGCGGCCCTCTGCGGCAACCTGTGCCGCTGCTCGGGCTACCGGGGCGTCGTGGAGGCCGTGAGCGAGGTCGTCGCGGAGCGCCAGGCGCACACCAAGGCCGAGGCATCGCCGGAGGCCGAGGAGGCGCGCATCCCGCACCAGGCAGGACCCGGAGCGGGCAGCGTCAACCCGGCTGCGTTCGAGGACCCTTCCGGGTACGCCCCCCAGGGACACCCGCAGGGCCACCCCCAGGGCCATCCCCCGGGGCAGCATGACCAGGCGTACGGACCGGACGGAGGAGGGCAGGCGTGACGAACGAAGCAGCCACCGCGACCACGGCGGAGGCCGCACCGGTCATTGATCCGCTGACGCACGGCCTCGGCGTGTCCCTGCCGTCCGCCGAGGCCCGCGCCAAGACCGAGGGCACGTTCCCGTACGCGGCCGACCTGTGGGCCGAGGGCCTGCTGTGGGCCGCCGTACTGCGCTCCCCGCACCCGCACGCGCGCATCGTGTCCATCGACACCTCCCACGCGCGCGACATGCCCGGCGTCCGTGCCGTCGTCACCCACGAGGACGTGCCGGGAGCCGCGCTGCACGGCCGCGGCACGGCCGACCGCCCCGTGTTCGCCTCCGAGGTCGTACGCCACCACGGGGAGCCCATCGCCGCCGTGGCCGCCGACCACCCCGACACCGCGCGCATGGCCGCGGCCGCCGTCATCGTCGAGTACGAAGTACTCGACCCGGTGACCGACCCGGAGCAGGCCTTCGAGGCCGAACCCCTGCACCCCGACGGCAACCTGATCCGCCACATCCCGCTGCGCCACGGCGACCCCGACGCGATCGGCGAGATCGTCGTCGAGGGCCTGTACCGCATCGGCCGCCACGACCCGGCCCCCATCGGAGCCGAGGCCGGGCTCGCCGTGCCACGCCCCGACGGCGGCGTCGAGCTCTACCTCGCTTCCACCGACCCCCACGCCGACCGTGACACGGCCGCCGCCTGCTTCGCCCTGGAACCCGACCGCGTGAAGATCGTCGTCACCGGCGTACCCGGCGCCACGGCCGACCGCGAGGACCAGGGCTTCCAGCTCCCGCTCGGACTGCTCGCCCTGAAGACCGGCTGCCCGGTCAAACTCGCCGCCACGCGCGAGGAGTCCTTCCTGGGCCACGCGCACCGGCATCCGACGCTGCTCAGGTACCGCCACCACGCGGACGCCGAGGGCAAGCTGGTGAAGGTCGAGGCGCAGATCCTGCTGGACGCCGGCCCGTACGCGGAGACCTCGTCCGAGGCGCTGGCCGCCGCCGTGGCGTTCGCCTGTGGCCCCTACGTCATCCCGAACGCCTTCATCGAAGGCTGGGCGGTGCGCACCAACAACCCCCCGTCGGGCCATGTACGCGGCGAGGGCGCCATGCAGGTGTGCGCCGCCTACGAGGCCCAGATGGACAAGATGGCCAGGAAGCTGGGCGTGGACCCGGCGGAACTGCGCCTGCGC
Source organism: Streptomyces acidicola (assembly GCF_009377235.1). GTDB lineage: Bacteria > Actinomycetota > Actinomycetes > Streptomycetales > Streptomycetaceae > Streptomyces > Streptomyces acidicola. Next base: position 8,641 of record NZ_VMNX01000197.1, on the reverse strand, counting down.
AACGTCATGTCCACCGGGGACGTCCTCCCCACCGGCCAGTCGGTGACCTGCCCGGCCCCCGTGGCCGAACTCCTCCAGGCCGTACGGGACTTCCCGCTCCCCGCACTCCCCAAGGACACGCCCGAGGACGACTGGCTGCTCCCCGGAGGCCCCGAGGGCGCGGGCGAGCCGAGCGCGGTCCGCCGCGGCGTGGGCTACGGCCTCGGCATGGTGCACATGCTGGGCGCGGAAGGCGCGGACGAGGTCTCGACGGCCACGGTGAAGGTCCAGGACGGCGTGGCCACGGTCCTGTGCGCCGCCGTGGAGACGGGCCAGGGCTTCGCCACGCTGGCCCGGCAGATCGTCCAGGAGACGCTCGGCATCGACGAGGTGCACGTGGCACCGGTCGACACCGACCAGCCCTCCGCGGGCGCGAGCTGCCGCGGCCGCCACACGTGGGTGTCCGGCGGAGCCGTGGAACGCGCCGCGAAGATGGTCCGCACCCAGCTCCTCCAGCCCCTGGCGCACAAGTTCGGCATGTCCACCGAACTGCTCCAGATCACCGACGGCAAGATCACGTCGTACGACGGCGTCCTGTCCACCACCGTCGCCGAGGAGATGGACGGCAAGGAACTGTGGGCCACGGCCCAGTGCCGCCCCCACCCGACCGAACCGCTCGACGACACCGGCCAGGGCGACGCCTTCGTGGGCATGGCGTTCTGCGCGATCCGCGCGGTCGTGGACGTCGACATCGAACTCGGCTCGGTACGGGTCGTGGAACTGGCGGTGGCCCAGGACGTCGGCCGGATCCTCAACCCCGCCCAGCTCGCCGCCCGTATCGAGGCGGGGGTCACCCAGGGCGTGGGCGTGGCCCTGACCGAGAACCTCCGCACGGCCCGCGGCCTGATCCGCCACCCCGACCTCACGGGCTACGCCCTCCCGACCGCCCTGGACGCCCCCGACATCCGCATCGTCAAACTCGTCGAGGAACGCGACGTGGTCGCCCCCTTCGGCGCGAAGGCCGTCAGCGCGGTCCCGGTCGTGACGTCCCCGGCGGCCGTCGCCTCGGCGGTCCGCGCGGCCACGGGCCGCCCGGTCAACCGCCTGCCGATCCGCCCCCAGGCGGCGGTGGTGACCGGGGCCTAGGCCCTGTCGTCAAACTCCCTCCCCCACTGCCTTAAGGGCGTGGGAGGTACCCCCAGCCACGCGGGGCCTGGCACGCAGGCTCGCCGCGTTGCCGAAAAGCCCTAGTAGCTCCTCCCCCACGCTCGGCTTCGCTCGCGCGGGGGCACCCCCGTCGAGGACTTTCCGGCGCCTTGCGATCGCACGCACCAGGCCCCGCGTGGCCCGCCCTCCGGGCGGACGACGGGAGTTTGACGACAGGGCCTAGACGCCCCGGGCGCCGCGCGGGCCGCGGCGGACCGGCGTTGTCAGTGGTGCGGCGTAAGGTTCTTTGTCAGGGGGAACAGCCGCGCCGCCGCTGGTGGGGGGCGTTCCTGGCCGGGGGAAGCACGACGGGAATCACATGTGCTGGGGGAACCATGAGCACGACTACGACGACAGTGGGTGGCGGGACGATCACGCTGACTGATGAAGAGCTGGGCCCGTACGTCACGCACGCGGGCACGCGGCAGTGGCTGACGGGCCCCGGACTGCCGCACGAGAGCGCGCTGTTGGGGTTCGGCGCGTTGCGCGAGGGGACCGGGCTGCGGCGGGTGGCCGAGCTGGTGGCCGACGCGGGGGTGCTCGCACAGGAGCTGCGGGACCAGCTGGTGATCGGTTCGCTGCGCACGCTGGACAGGGACCTGGAGTCGATCGTCCTGGACGGCACCACGGGTGAGATCTCGACGACGTCCTTCCACCGCGACCCGGGCCTGATGGACCTGTCCCCGCTCGCCCCGTCCCTGGAGGCGCTGCTGCGATTCGCGGAGGCGACGGAGGAACTGGTCGAGTCCCGGGGCCGGTTCGCGACGTTCGAGGGCCGCGTGGGGCCAAAGCCGGTAGCCGCGATGACCTCGCACCTGACCTCGCACCTGACGCCTCATGTGACGTCCCAACTGACCTCGCTCCTCGCCGCGCGGTCGGAGTCGGACGAGGTGCGGGACCTGGCCCCGTACTGGCGGATGGCCGCGCTGATCCGCCCCCTCGCCCGTATCGCGGGCCCGGGCGACGGGCTCGCCCTCAAGCTCCCGCCCCGCCTGCTGGACGAGGAGTTCGGCGCGGGCGGGATCATGCGCTTCGAGGAGGTGGACTTCCCCACCACGCTCGTCCACGGGCCCACGCGCCGCTTCCTGACGGAGTTCGGCCTCCCCGAGGACGGCTTCATGTTCCAGCTGGACACGGAGGTGGCGCTGCCGACGCTGTCCGAGTACTACGCGGAGGAGCGCCCCGGATACCTCACGGCGACCGAACTGCCGGTGAACGCCGACCGGTTGATCCGCCTCGGCCAGCTCCTCCACGACACGAGCCTCGTCGTCGACGGCACCACGGGCGCGATCCTCTGCTGGAGCGAGCCCGACCGCACGCTCCGCCCCCTGAACGCCGACATCTCGACCCTCGCCTTCACGGTCTGGCTCATCCACCGGGAGAAGGCCCTGGACGCCCGGTACGACCTCACGGAGTCCTACGCCCAGCTCGCCGCCACCATGACGGAGACCCTCGCCACGGTCGACCCCATCGCCTGCGACCGCACCCCCACGACACCGGACGACGACGGCTGGCGCTACTGGCCCGGAATATTCGAGGACCAGACGAGCGGCACGCTGTACGCGTAAGCCCGTGGGGCTGTTTTGGAGGCCGTGGCGGGAATCGAACCCACGTAACTCGCTTTGCAGGCGAGTCCCTAAACCACTCGGGCACACGGCCATTTCGGAACAAAGTGCGCGTTCCGAACTCGGTACATCGACCGTAGGCCGTGCTCGTTCCCGTGCTCAAGGGCACCGGACGGGCTGCAATGGGACTGCCATACGCCGTTCACAGACGTACGACCAAGGTCCCAGGCAGTCGGCTACTTCGGACAGGGGCAGATGTCAGCGATGCCCCTTACTCTGGCGACCATGGCCACCCTCGAACCGCGCGACACGGACGTCGCCGACACCGCCCCCTCGCTCTCGAAAGCCGACGACGCCGGCGTGCTGCGCGCGCCCTACCGTGCCCTCAGCATCGGCATCGTCTCCGTCGTGCTGCTGATCGCCTTCGAGGCGATGGCCGTGGGGACGGCGATGCCGGTGGCGGCGCGGGAGCTGGACGGGGTCTCGGTGTACGCGTTCGCGTTCTCGGGGTACTTCACGACGAGCCTGTTCGGCATGGTGCTCGCCGGGCAGTGGTCGGACCGGAACGGCCCCCTGGGATCGCTGACGGCGGGCATCGCCGCCTTCGCGGCCGGACTGCTGCTGTCCGGGACGGCGGGGACGATGTGGATGTTCATCCTCGGCCGGGCCGTGCAGGGACTCGGCGGCGGGCTGGTGATCGTCGCGCTGTACGTGGTCGTGGGGCGGGCCTACCCGGAGCGGTTGCGGCCGGCGATCATGGCGGCCTTCGCGGCGAGCTGGGTGCTGCCGTCCGTGGTGGGCCCGCTGGCCGCGGGTGCGGTGACCGAACACCTCGGCTGGCGCTGGGTGTTCGTCGGTATCCCGGTGCTGGTCGTGTTCCCGCTGGCGCTCGCGCTACCGCAGATACGCCGGTTGGCGGCCGGCCCGGCGAAGGGGACCGAACCGGCACCGTTCGACCGCCGCCGCATCCGCCTGGCCTTCGGGATCTCGCTCGGCGCGGGCCTGTTGCAGTACGGGGCGCAGGCTCTGTCGGATCAGGATGCGAAGTGGCTGGCCGTGATACCCGCCGTGGCGGGCATCGCGCTGCTGGTCCCGGCCGTGCTCGGGCTGTTGCCCCGCGGCACGTACCGGGCGGCGCGCGGGCTGCCGTCCGTGGTGCTGTTGCGCGGGGTCGCGGCGGGGTCGTTCGTCGCAGCCGAGTCCTTCGTGCCGTTGATGCTGGTCACCCAGCGTGGACTGTCGCCGACGCTCGCCGGTCTCTCGCTGGCGGCGGGTGGGGCCACGTGGGCGCTGGGGTCGTGGGTGCAGTCGCGACCGCGCCTGGAGCCGTACCGGGAACGGCTGATGACGGCCGGCATGGTCGTGGTCGCCGTTTCGATCGCGGCCGCCCCGAGCGTGCTGATCGAGGCGGTGCCGGCGTGGAGCGTGGCGGTGGCCTGGGCGTTCGGCTGCCTCGGCATGGGGCTCGTGATCTCCTCCACCAGCGTCCTGCTGCTCCACCTCTCCGCACCCGAGGAAGCCGGCGCCAACTCGGCCTCCCTCCAGATCTCCGACGGCCTCTCCAACGTCGTCCTCCTCGCCGCGGGCGGCGCCGCCTTCGCGGCCCTGGGCGGCGGCACGGTCACCCACACCGCCACGGAGGCCACCGGCTCGGGTTCGCATCCGGCGGCGTTCGCGGCGGTGTTCCTGCCGATGGCGGTGGTGGCGTTGCTCGGGGCGTGGGTGACGACCCGGTTGCGCGAGCGGTGACGGTGATCGCCGAGCGGTGATCGCCCAGCGATGATCGTTGCGTGTTGATCGTCGAGCGGTGGGAGCTGTGAGGTGAATCCCATCCAGGGGTGACCCGGTGGTATTCGCGTATTGACGTCTCCCGGGCGCCGGTAGGGTGGCCCGGTCGTCTGATCACCGGCCGAGCAACCCGCACCCGAGCCACCCGAGCCCACCACCCCCGGAGACCGTGACTACCACCGCCGCCAGCGCCAGCTCCGCCTCGCACTCGCATCACCTCTCGCCCGCGTTCCCCGGCCGTGCCCCGTGGGGCACCGCCGGCAAGCTGCGTGCGTGGCAGCAGGGGGCGATGGAGAAGTACGTCCAGGAGCAGCCACGTGACTTCCTGGCCGTGGCCACCCCGGGCGCCGGGAAGACGACCTTCGCGCTGACGCTCGCCTCCTGGCTGCTGCACCACCACGTCGTGCAGCAGGTGACCGTGGTCGCGCCCACCGAGCACCTGAAGAAGCAGTGGGCGGAGGCGGCGGCGCGGATCGGCATCAAGCTGGACCCCGAGTACAGCGCGGGCCCGCTCGGCAAGGAGTACGACGGGGTCGCGGTCACGTACGCCGGTATCGGTGTGCGGCCCATGCTGCACCGCAATCGTGTCGAGCAGCGCAAGACCCTCGTCATCCTCGACGAGATTCACCACGCGGGTGACAGCAAGTCCTGGGGCGAGGCCTGTCTGGAGGCGTTCGAGCCCGCGACGCGGCGGCTCGCGCTCACCGGTACGCCCTTCCGGTCCGACACCAACCCCATCCCCTTCGTGACGTACGAGGAAGGGAACGACGGGATCCGGCGGTCCGCCGCCGACTACACGTACGGATACGGCAACGCGCTCGCCGATCACGTCGTCCGGCCCGTCATCTTCCTCTCCTACAGCGGCAACATGCGGTGGCGGACGAAGGCGGGGGACGAGATCGCCGCCCGGCTCGGTGAGCCCATGACCAAGGACGCCGTCAGCCAGGCCTGGCGCACCGCCCTCGATCCGCGCGGTGAGTGGATGCCCAGCGTGCTGCGCGCCGCCGACCAGCGGCTGACCGAGGTCCGCAAAGGCATCCCGGACGCCGGCGCCCTCGTCATCGCCACCGACCAGGACTCGGCGCGCGCGTACGCCAAGCTCATCAGGGAGATCACCGGTCACTCGGCGACCCTCGTCCTCTCCGACGACGCCGGGGCCTCGGACCGTATCGACGAGTTCAGCCACAACACCGACCGGTGGATGGTCGCCGTCCGCATGGTGTCCGAGGGCGTCGACGTGCCCCGGCTCGCCGTCGGCGTGTACGCCACCACCATCTCCACCCCGCTGTTCTTCGCCCAGGCCGTCGGCCGTTTCGTACGGTCCCGGCGGCGTGGCGAGACCGCCTCCGTGTTCCTGCCGACGGTTCCCGATCTGCTCTCCTTCGCCAACGAGATGGAGGTCGAGCGCGACCACGTCCTCGACAAGCCGAAGAAGGGGGGCGAGGAGGACCCGTACGCCGAGGAGGCGAAGCTCCTCCAGGAGGCCGAGAAGCAGCAGGACGAGGACACCGGCGAGCAGGACATGCTGCCCTTCGAGGCCCTCGAATCCGACGCGGTGTTCGACCGGGTGACGTACAACGGCGCCGACTTCGGCATGCAGGCCCACCCGGGCAGCGAGGAGGAACAGGACTACCTGGGCATTCCGGGCCTGTTGGAGCCCGATCAGGTGGAGCTCCTCCTCCAGAAGCGGCAGGCGCGGCAGATCGCGCACAGCCGTAAGAAGCCCGATTCCGAGGCCGACCTCCTGGAGGTGCCGGCCGACCGGCGGCCCGTCGTCACCCACAAGGAACTGCTGGAACTGCGCAAGCAGCTCAACAGCATGGTCGGTGCGTACTCCCACCAGAGCGGCAAGCCGCACGGCGTGATCCACACCGAGGTGCGCCGGGTGTGCGGCGGCCCGCCGAGCGCGGAGGCCACGGCGGGGCAGCTGCGCCAGCGGATCGCCAAGGTGCAGGAGTGGGCCACTCGCATGCGCTGACACCGGCGCGGTGAGGCAATGCCGGGTTCCGGGGTGTTGTGCGCTTCTGTGTTGTGCGCCTACGCGTTGTGCGCCTATGCGTTGTGTGCGCCTGCGGGATTTGCGTTGCGCGTATTTGCGGTTCGCGGGATTTGCGTAGCGCGCACCCGCGGGTATGCGTGTTGCGCGCGCCTGTGCGGGGGGCTGTGTGCGCCGGGCAGTGCGCGCCGTTGTATTCCGGGGCAAAGCGAAGTAGTCCATACCGGTTAGTGACCGGATTCTGGACGGAGGCTTCCGCTGAGCGAACCGGCTCGCTACTGTCCCCACACGCATACGCCCCGTGGCAGTGCCGCCGCGGAGCGCAGCCGTGAAGCGACTCCGCCCGGAGCACCTCCGGGTCCAGCCGACCGGCGGCCACTGAAGCGCGTCGCCGACGGGACCGGTGACGCATCCGCCGCGGAAGGGGCCGCCGCCCTCACCACGAAGGAGTGGGCGTCGTGACCGCGGAGACCTCCCAGACGCTCGACCGGGGACTGCGTGTCCTCAAGCTGCTCGCCGACACGGACCACGGGCTGACCGTCACTGAGCTCTCGCACAAGCTGGGCGTGAACCGGACCGTTGTGTACCGGTTGCTCGCCACCCTGGAGCAACACGCCCTCGTGCGCCGTGACCTGGGCGGCCGGGCCCGCGTCGGCCTCGGCGTGCTCCGTCTGGGCCGTCAGGTGCATCCTCTGGTCCGTGAGGCCGCCCTGCCCGCGCTGCGCTCGCTCGCGGAGGACATAGGCGCCACGGCCCATCTGACCCTCGTTGACGGCACGGAGGCGCTGGCCGTCGCGGTCGTCGAGCCGACGTGGACGGACTACCACGTGGCGTACCGGGCCGGGTTCCGGCACCCCCTGGACCGGGGTGCCGCAGGGCGCGCCATCCTCGCGGCCCGGCGGCAGCCGGTCGACGGGCCCGGGTACACCCTCACGCACGGGGAGTTGGAGGCCGGGGCGAGCGGCGCAGCGGCACCGCTGCTGGGTGTGACCGGCGTCGAGGGCAGCGTGGGCGTCGTGATGCTCGCGGACGCGGTGCCGGAGCGCGTGGGCCCGCGGGTCCTCGACGCCGCCCGGGAAGTTGCCGACGCGCTGCGCTGAGCGCGGCGGCCGGGAGTCAGCGGCTGTCGGGAGGCAGCAGCGGCCGGGAGTCAGCAGCTGTCGGGAGTCAGTGGCTGGTCGGTGATGCTGCCGAGCCACTCCAGCAGGATCTTGGTGAAGGTGTCGGGCCGTTCCATGTTCGCGTAGTGGGCGGTGCCCTCGATCGCCGTCGTACGGCTGTCGCCCGCGACGATGTCGACGAGACGGTCGGCCATGGCGATCAGGTCGGATGCGTCGAGGGCGCCATTGACGGCCAGTACGGGGACCGTGATGCCCGCGGCGCGGGCCCAGGTGTCGGTCACGGGGACGGACCAGTCGGGCTCGCCGGGCGCGTGCTTGGTGATGGTCCCGAGCAGCATGTCCCGTACGCGTCGTACGACATCGGGGTCGACCTCGTCGAGCGTGCGGTGCGGCCCGGCCACGGCTGACAGGGAGGCATCGACCCAGCCCTCGATGTCACCGGCCTCCAGGGCGGCCTGCCGGCGGACCCCGAAGTCCTTGGTCCAGGGGTCCCGGTACTCGGGCTCGCTGGTCCCCGCGCCGCTGACGGCGAGTGCGCGGACGAGGCCGGGGTGCTCAAGTGCGGTGTCGACAGCGATCGCCGAGCCCATCGACATCCCGACCAGGACGGCGGGGACCACGTCCAGATGGCGGAGGAGCGCGGCGAGGTCGTCCGCGAACCGGAAGGGCCGGCTCGCGTTGTCGGACGCGCCGTGGCCCCGCGCGTCCGGTGCGATCACCCGGTGGCCGACCGCGAGGAGCGGTACGACGTCGTCCCACATGCGGTGATCGGTGAAGCCGCCGTGCAGCAGCACGAGCGGGGGGCCCGCGCCGCCGGTGTCGCGGTAGGCGAGGAGGCCGTCGTCGGACGGGAACGTGAACACCTGAGAGACATCAGTCATGACAACTAAGGTGTCATGTTGCGCTGAGGATTGGCAACCAAGGTGTCATTCTGGTTCCGTGAGTCCGTGAACAAGAACAATGACAAGCCGTCCCCACCCGAAGGC
>NZ_VMNX01000196.1 GCF_009377235.1 Streptomyces acidicola | reverse complement strand
CCGTCACCCCCACCACCTGGACCGCCTTCCTCAAACTGGCCGACAGCTCCAGCAACTCCAGCTGTTGAGCCCGTTCGGTTCCCGCACGCACCCGAACGCCGCCACAATGCGTACATGACCGATGACTGGCAGCAACAGATCCACGCCCTCCACGAGGACCTGATCCACCGCGACGACCCGGCCGCCTGGGTGCGGGAGGCGGACGCGGTGGAGGCCTCGCTGCGCTATCCCCATCTCGCGTTGCGCGGGCCGGTGTTCGGGATCGCGGTAAAGGACCCGGCGGCCGGGCCGGAGTGGCGGGTACTGAAACCGGTGGTGGACGGGATGCCTCAGGTGGCCCGGGACGGGCTGCAGTCACATCTGTTCTTCACGGCGAAGGACGACACCGACGACCGCGCCGTACGGCGGGAGTTGCTCGCGGCCGTGGGGGTGCTGGAGCGTGAGCCCGCGAACGAGGTGGAGGCGTGCGGAGTGCGGTACCGGGTGGTGCGCGGGGACGAGTTCGGGCGGGTCGGGGACGACGGACTGGAGCCGCCCCGGCCGACCGACCCCGAGCCGGTGGAGCGGTCGTGGGACCGGCAGGCGCGCGACACCGCGTCGCCGGACGTCGGTTTCGTCCTCGATCCGGACAGCACGGACGGTCCGTCCGCGGGGGCGATGAAACTGGGGCTTCGGGAGTTCGCGTACAGGGGCTCCCACTTCCCGGACGACATGTGCGCCGAATCGGAAGGCGCGGTCGCCACCCACCCGGAGCTCGTCCTGCTGCCCACCGGCTTCGGCGTGGTCGAGCGCGGGAAGCACGGCTGGCGGCCGCGCGGCGCCCTCATGGCCACCCCGCACGACGCCCGGCGCATGCTCTACAACGGAATGGACGAGATCTGGGCGCTGCTGTACCAGTTCGACGACGCCAAGAAGGCGAGGTACGCCGAGGCGGCCCAGGAGTACCGGGCGCTCGACCGCGCGGACGAGTTCCGTGTCGACGGCCGGCTCTTCCGGATCTGCCGTGTCGAACGCATGCTCCGCATGGGCGCCGACGGCCCGGAACAGCCGCGCCGCTCGGACGTCGACGAGTACGGCCCGATGAAGATGCATCCGACGATGGACGAGGACGGCACCCTCACGTACGAGTGACGGTCAGCCGCCGGGTCCCACGTCGTTGTTGGGTGTCCCGTCGCCCAGCGATGGCAGGTCCCCGCGTTTCACCGGCCCTTCGTGGCGTGGGTGTGGCAGGAGGAAGGCCAGTTCGGCGGAGGTCGGACGGCGGGCGGCCTCGGCGGCGGCACGCAGGACGTCGCGGTCGATCTTGGCGGTGTCGCCGCCGATGCGGACCGCGTGGCCCTTCTCCGGGACGGCGTACTCGTGCTGTCCGCCCGATGTGCGGTACCAGGCGTCGCCGTCCCGCTCGCAGGTCACCGGCCCCATTGCGCCCTGGCCGACCGGCTGCTTCGGACAGTTCTCGGCCGTCATCGTGCCGCGGTCCACGAGGAGCAGGATCTGGGCGTCGCGCTTCCGCGACCAGTACGCGCTGGAGAAGCCGTCGCCGCCGTACACGCCCACCGACTGCCGGAGCAGAGTGAACCCGCGGGACTCGGTTACGTGGACGAGCTCCGGCGCGAGGCCCAGCGCCTCCGCCCGCGCCTGTAACTCGGCCCGGTCCGGAGCGGGGCGCCGCGGCTCGGGGGCGTCCACCACCTTCTCGTTGCCGCAGGCCGTGATCAGCACGGGCAGGAGAGTGAGGGGAAGCAGTACACGAGCGGCACGGGGCATCACCCCATACTGCCGCACAGGTGTTCCACAGGTGGCGCTCAGAGAGTTTTGCGCAGCGGGCGCGGGCGGCTTCCGAGCCTTCCGAGGATGCCGCCCGGCCGGCCGACATCAGCCGAAGTAGAGGCTGACACGGGTGAGAAGGTCTTCGTCCCAGTCGATCTCGCCACGGATCAGCACGAAGCCGTCACCGGGAACGACGTTGTACGTGTGCATGGTCGCCGACCCCAGGAAGGGGATGTTGCTGCCGGGCGCGCACTCCGTCAGGGATGCCCACACCAGGTTCCCCGGTACGGCGCCGGGGATGTTGACCCGCAGGTTGAAGATGCGATGCGCCCTGAAGAAGGCCCACCATCCGCCCGTGGCGGCGGCCGCCGCCGTTTCGGGGGACTGCACCGCGTCGATCGTGATCACGCCATCGGCCCCGATCACCGGCTCCGACTGTTCAAGTGTCATCTCCCTCTTCTCCTTCACGTTCCAGGGCAGCACTGCCCTCTGTGGCCAGGCACGTTGCCGTGCGGCACGGTCAGGATCCACGAACGCGACGTGCCCGAAAAGAGGGTCCTTTGGCCACTGCTTCACCTTCGCACCATTAGTAGTATTTTGCCGTGGGGGCTGGACGGGCGGCTTGGACTTGCCGAATGACTCGACCCGGGGTGTCCGATTCCTTCAAGACCTTGTCGGCGCACCCTGCCTATGGTGGCCGCATGACTCCACGATTCGACGCGATCGGCCTGGTCGCCTCCGACATGGCCGCTTCTGTCGCCTTCTACCGCCGTCTCGGATTCGCCTTCCCGGAGGGAGCCGAGACGCAGCCGCACGCCGAGGCCCAACTGCCGGGCGGTCTACGGCTGTTGCTCGACACCGAGGAGACCGTCCGGTCCTTCCACCCGGAGTGGCAGCCGGGGACGGGCGGCCGGTCCTCGATCGCCCTGCTGTGCGAGAGCCCGGCCGAAGTGGACGCGATGTACGAGGAGTTGGTGGCCGCCGGCCATCACGGCGAGCTCAAGCCGTGGGACGCCGTGTGGGGCCAGCGGTACGCGGTCGTACAGGACCCGGACGGCAACGGCGTGGACCTGTTCGCGCCGCTGCCGGCGACCAGTAGCTGACGGGGTGACTGGGCGGTCCGTACGAGCAGGCAGGCCGTCGTTCGGCGGGGCGACGGGTCCTGACATGCCTATCCCACGTGCCCGGCCGCTGCCTTCTCCAGGTCGTCGATGCTTCCGGACATGATCGTGCGGATGTGCCAGCACCCGCCGCAGCCGGGGCACGTCGACATTCCCGTCGTTCAGGGCGTCGTACATGGCGAACACCCAGGTGAGCGCCCTGGTTCGAGGAGCATTTCGACTCATCGATAGCCTGCGTCACCATGGTGCGCGCCTGGATCCTGCCGATGCTGCTGGTCCTCTGCGGCTCAGCCGTCGCGGCTGGGCTGATCTCCAAGGGGAGCCCCGGCACAGCCGCAGCACTTCTGCTGGCGTTCCTGGCGCTCGCCGGCGTGAACTCGCCCCTGATCTTCCCGAGGTCGATCGGTGCGCGGGAGGCACAACGCCGCAGCGCGGTCGACGGCCGGCCGGTCGTCTTCTGGCGGCCGGGCTGCAAGTACTGCGTACGACTGCGCATCCGGCTGGGCCGCAGCGCCCGCCGGCTGCACTGGGTCAACATCTGGCGCGACCCGGCAGGAGCCGCGGCGGTGAGGGCAGCCAACGACGGCAATGAGACCGTACCGACCGTCGTCGTGGCGGGCCGGCCACACACCAACCCCGATCCCGGATGGGTGCGCGAACAGCTCTCCCCTTCCGTGTGATCAGAGACCGCGCCCTGCCGGAGAGGCACCCGCAGGCGCAAGCGGACAGAGGTTGAAAGACAAGCTCACACCACCGGGATGATGCCGCCGTCGACCCGGAACTCGGCTCCCGTGAGCCACTTCGCGCGGCCGGACGCGAGGAACGCGATCATCTCTGCCACGTCCTCGGGGTCGCCGGGCCGGCCCATCGGCACGTTCAGGTGATCCACGATCTGCTGCTGCACCTGTTCCAGCCCGATGCCCTGCTGGTCGGCCATCCGTTGGAGATGCTGGACGGCGCCCTCGGTGGCCACGAAGCCCGGCAGGACACACACCACGCGCACTCCGTGCTCGCCCACCTCGGTCGCCAGCTCGCGGCTGTAGGCGTTGAGCCCCGCCTTGGCCGCGGCGTAGGACGCCTCGGTGCGCTGCGGCAGACGGCTCGCGATCGACGAGACGTGCACGACCACCCCGGAACCCCGCTCGACCATCCCCGGGACCAGGGCCCGGTCGAGCCGGACGGCACTGAGCAGATTCATCTCCAGGTCCGCACGCCACGACTCGTCCGACCGCTTCAGGGTCGGCGCCGGGGCGCTCGCCGCGCCCGCGTTGTTGACCAGGACATCGACCCCACCGATGCTGTCGAGGACCCGTCGGCCGAGTTCCGCCACTCCTTGTTCTGTCGCAAGGTCCGCAGGAATGAAAGTGCCCGGCAGGTCCTCCGGAGGCGCACTGCGCGAGGCCGTCAACAGCGTCGCACCTGCGGCGGCGAACCGGCGGGCGGTCGCCTCCCCCAGCCCGCGGCTGCCACCGGTGACCAGCACACGAAGGCCGCTGAGCCCCTCTTCCGCAACTGTCATGGGAGTACTCCTCCAGTAAGGTGAACCCGACTCCGGATACTATAACCTGAACCTGGCTCACCTTATGGAGGCACTGTTGCCGTCATCACGTCCGCTGCGCTCCGATGCGCGGGGTAACCGCGAGGCACTCCTCGCCGCGGCGCGGGAGGCGTTCCTCACCGGCGACGCCGACGCTCACGTGAAAGAGATCGCCCGGCGAGCCGGCGTGGCGATCGGAACGCTGTACCGCCACTTCGACACCCGCGAAGCCCTCGTCGAGGAGGTCTACCGCCAGGAGGTCGACGAACTGTGTGCCGCGCCCGGGGAACTCCTTGGCCGGCACGCCCCGGATGAGGCGCTGCGGCGATTCCTGCTGCTGCTCGTGGAACACGCAGCCGTGGGCAAGGGGATGGCCGTCGCGCTGGAGAGCATCATGGCGACGGATTCACCGGTCTTCGACGACGCCCGCACGCAGATGGAGCAGGCGCTCGACCAGCTCCTGGAAGCGGGGACAGCAGTCGGCACCATCCGTGACGGCGTCAGCGGACGCACTCTGCTGCGCGCGCTGGGAGGCATCTGCGGAATGCGCCCCACCGAGGGTTGGCGGGACGAGGCCGTGCACATCACGGCGATCCTCTTCGACGGCCTGCGCTTCGGCGCGCCCGACGCAGGATGAGCGACCTTCCCAGAGGCCTGCGTCGAGCGGAACGGCCTGCCGGCCCCGGAACCAGTTGAGCCTCTAACGGTCCGCCGCCGGGTGGTCGGCGCCGCACCTATCCCGCGTGCCCGGCCGCTGCCTTCTCCAGGTCGTCGATGCTGCCGGACATGATCGCGCGGATGTGTTCGGTGATGTGCCGGAGCGGCCAGTCCCACCAGGCCAGGGCCAGCAGGCGGTTGATGTCGGCATCGCTGTAGCGGCGGCGGATGAGCCGGGCGGGGTTGCCGCCGACGATGCCGTAGTCAGGGACGTCGTCGACGACGACGGAACCGGAAGCGACGACCGCTCCGTGGCCGATACGGACGCCGGGCATCACCATGGCCCGGTAGCCGAGCCAGACGTCGTTGCCCAGCACGGTGTCACCCCGTCCGGGCAGGCCGGTGATGAGGTCGAAGTGCTCGGCCCAGGAACCGCCCATGATCGGGAAAGGGAACGTCGAGGGACCGTCCATACGGTGGTTGGCACCGTTCATGATGAACCGCACTCCCTCGCCCAGCGCGCAGAACTTCCCGATGACCAGCTTCTCCGGCCCGTAGTGGTACAGCACGTTGCGGGTCTCGAAGGCGGTCGGGTCATCGGGGTCGTCGTAGTAGGAGAACTCCCCGACCTCGATCAGCGGCGAGGTGACCAGCGGCTTCAACAGCACCACCCGCGGCTGCTCGGGCATCGGGTGCACCACGGTCGGGTCGGCGGGAACGGACGGCATCACGAATTGCTTCCTCTCCGGTCACCACCGACGAGCCGGCCCACCATCATGACGACGATGCCGGCCAGGAGAATCACGCTGCCGATCAGCGTCCCCGCCGGACCGGTGCCGGAGTCGCTGATCACCAGTCCGAAGACCAGCTGCCAGCAGAGCGCGAAGGCCACGACAAGCTGACCCCAGCCGTAGAGACGCGGAGCGCGGACATGGCGCCGGTTCATGGGGAGCACCCATCCGCGGGTAACCCCGGCGACGCCGGAGGCGGCGAGGAGCAACGCCAGCAGAACAAGAGGTATGGCGAGGCACAGCTTCACGGTCTCTCCCTGGGGGCCGGCCCACGCCGGACGCCGCGTGATCATGGCACCCCGCGCATCGCGCGTCCATACCCGCCATCGCGAGCCCAGTGATCGGCCGAACAGCTCCGACGGCCCTAGGGCGTGTTTCGAAAGTCCCGCCTGCCCCGCGGCGTCTGGCACGCACTCCCCCACTGCCTCAAGGGCGTGGGGGCACCCCCACACGGCGTTGCCGAAACACCCGAATAGCTCCGCTATTAGGGCGCTCCGGCGCCTTGCGATCGCACGCTCCCCCACGCTCGGCTTCGCTCGCGCGGGGGGACCCCCATCGCCGCCGCGGGGCCCGCCCTTCGGGCGGACGACGGGACTCCGCCCTAGCCTCCGAGCAACTGCCCCAGCGGCCGTCCCGCCAGTTCCCTCACCTCACGTGCCAGGTGCGCCTGGTCGGCGTACCCGGTCCGGGCCGCCGTGTCCGCGAAGGGCACCCCTCCGCGGGCGAGGGCGAGGGCGCGCTGGAGTCGCAGGACGCGGGCCAGCGTCTTCGGGCCGTACCCGAACGCGGTCAGCGAGCGGCGGTGCAACTGGCGTGCGCTGAGGCCCAGTTCATCGGCGGTCCCGGCGACCGGGCGGCCCGCGTCCAGCGCGGCCACCACCCTGCCCGGCAACGGGTCGGGAGGCCCGGACTCGGCCGCCCGCTCCAGCGCCAGCTCTTCGAGCCCGAGCGCCGGATCGGGGGCCGCGTTCACCCGCGCCGCGAGCCGCCGTACGCGGGCGGCCGGCCACAGGTCGGCGAGGTCGACGCGTCGGTCGCGCAGCTCGTGCGCGGGGACGCCCAGGAAGGTGGGCGCGGTCCCAGGGAAGAACCGCACTCCGGCCCAGCGCGCGGACAGGTCCTCGGCCCGCCCGGGAACATACGCCCGCGTGTCGGGCCCGGCGACCATCAGCCGCCCCTCGCTCCAGAGCAGGTCCATACAGCCGTCGGGGAGTACGAGCCCCGAACCGGAGCCGGACGGGGTGCTGGTCCACACCACCGCGCCCGTCAGCCGGGACGCCCGCTCCGCGTACACGTACGCCAGGCTACGCCCACCCCGGTCGGCGGATTTCAGGGGCGCGGGACCCTACTCCCCCGACCCCGGAGGCGTTCCGTCCCCCTGCTTGTTCGCGCTCTTGGCGTGGGTGCGCAGGCGGGATGTCACGTCCTCCGGGGGCAGGAAGCGGGACCAGCGTTCCGGGAACTCGGAGGGCATGTCGGGGTTGGCGGCGTAGTCGGGGTCGGCGTCCCGGGCCGCGGTGGCGCGGGCGACGTACTCGGCGGCCTGCTCGTGGCGCAGCCGCTCGTTCGCGGCACGCGCGGCGGCCGTCGCCGCGGCCGGCCAGACCCGGTCGATGGCCGCGTTGACCGCGGCGCCCACCAGCACCGCGAAGGCCGAGACGCCGATCCAGAGCAGTACGGCCACGGGCGCGGCCAGGGAGCCGTAGATCGTCGGGCCCTCGACCGTGTTCGTCAGGTAGATGCGCAGGAGGAAGCTCCCCAGGACCCACATGCCCAGGGCCACCAGGGCGCCGGGGACGTCCTCGACCCAGGGTGAGCGGACCGGCACCGACACGTGGTACAGCGTGGTCAGGAACACGACCGACAGGACGATCACGACCGGCCAGTACAGGATCTGCACGAGGGTCGTCGACCACGGCACGATGTTCACGACCTCGTCCGGACCCGCCACCATGAGCGGCAGCGCGATCGAGCCGATCAGCAGCGCCACGATGAACAGCAGGAACGCCATCAGCCGGGTCTTGACGATCCCGCGCACCCCGTCGAGGCCGTACATGACGGTGATGGTGTCGATGAAGACGTTCACCGCCCGGGAGCCCGACCAGACGGCGAAGAGGAAGCCGATGGAGATGACGTCGGGCCGGCCGCCCTTCGTCACGTCGTCCAGTATCGGCTGGGCGATCTGTGTGACACCCCTGTCGGACAGGACGGTGCGGGACGCCTCCAGGATGTTGTTCTGCAGGCTGGCGATGGTGTTCGCGCCGGTCCAGTCGTCGACGTAACCGAGCAGCCCGATCAGGCTGAGCAGCAGCGGCGGGACGGACAGCAGCGTGAAGAACGCCGCCTCCGCCGCGAGCCCGAGGATGCGGTACTCGATGCACGAGTTGACGGTGTCCTTGAGCAGCAGCCAGGCCGTCCTGCGCTTGGAGACGTTCCGGTAGAGGGCGCGTGCCCGGTGGAGACGGCCGGAGGCGCTTTCAGGAGACTCGGGGGGCTTACTTGCTGGCTGCACGCCCTAAAGGTATCCGTCCTGACAGGCTGACCTCACCTTGTGGTCCCGATGCCGGATACTGGTGACGGTGGCGTTACCGAAGGGTAGGTTCCGGGACATGGCAGCCAGCACCCACGAAGTGACCAATCAGGCTCCGCCCCTGGTGGGGTACGACGTCTTCGCCTCCGACCGGGTCCTCGTGGAGGCGGTCGACCGGCATCTCGCCCCCGGTCTGCTCGACGAGGCGCGCGAGGAGCTGTCGCTGCTCGGGCGCACGGCGGGCTCCGAGCAGGCGCAGGAGTGGGGGGTGCTGGCCAACGAGAACCCGCCGAAGCTGCGCACACACGACCGGTACGGAAACCGTCTCGACGAGGTGGAGTTCCATCCGGCCTGGCACCGCCTGCTCGGCAAGGGCGTCTCGGCGGGGATGACGGCGGCCTGGGTGCGGCCGGGCGGGCACGTACGGCGCGCGGCCTCCTTCGTGGTCTGGACGCAGGTCGAGGCGGGCCACGGCTGCCCGCTGTCGATGACCCATGCGGCGGTGCCCGCGCTGCGCACCGATCCGGCGCTGGCGGCCGAGTGGGAGCCGCGGCTGACGTCGATGGTGTACGACCAGGGGCTGCGGCCCGCCGCGCAGAAGGCCGGCGTCCTCTTCGGGATGGGGATGACGGAGAAGCAGGGCGGCAGTGACGTACGGGCCAACACGACGTCGGCGCGACCGCTCGCCGAGGACGGCACGTACGAGCTGACCGG
Source organism: Streptomyces acidicola (assembly GCF_009377235.1). GTDB lineage: Bacteria > Actinomycetota > Actinomycetes > Streptomycetales > Streptomycetaceae > Streptomyces > Streptomyces acidicola. The sequence continues at coordinate 8,984 of NZ_VMNX01000196.1, read as the reverse complement.
GCACAAGTGGTTCTGTTCGGCTCCGATGTCGGACGGTTTTCTGGTGCTGGCGCAGGCTCCGGAGGGGCTCACCTGCTTCCTGGTGCCGCGCGTACTGGAGGACGGCACGCGGAACGAGTTCCGCATCCAGCGGCTGAAGGACAAGCTGGGCAACCGGTCCAACGCCTCCAGCGAGGTCGAGTTCGACGGGACGTGGGCCCGCCGGGTCGGTGACGAGGGCCGGGGCGTGCGCACGATCATCGAGATGGTGGCGGCCACTCGGGTGGACTGCGTGCTGGGCTCGGCCTCGGTGATGCGGCAGGCGGTGGCGCAGGCGGTGCACCACTGCACGTACCGGGAGGCGTTCGGCGGAAGGCTGATCGACAAGCCGCTGATGCGGAACGTGCTGGCGGACCTGGCGCTGGAGTCCGAGGCGGCGACGACGCTGGCGCTGCGGCTGGCGGCAGCGTACGACAACGCGGCCGACGGGTCGGCGGAGGAGCGCGCGTTCCTGCGGCTCGCGGTGCCGACCGCCAAGTACTGGGTCACCAAGCGCTGCACGCCGCTGGTGGCCGAGGCCCTGGAGTGCCTGGGCGGCAACGGGTACGTCGAGGAGTCCGGCATGCCCCGGCTGCTGCGCGAGTCGCCGCTCAACTCGATCTGGGAGGGCGCCGGGAACGTGCAGGCCCTCGATGTGCTGCGCGCCCTGACGCGCGAGCCGCAGGCGCTGAACGCCGTTCTGCAGGAGGTGGGCCGGGCCCGTGGCGCCGACCACCGGCTGGACGGCGCCATCAAGAACCTGCTGACCGAGCTCGCCGACCTGGACGGCATCGAGGCCCGCGCCCGCCGCCTCGTCGAACGCCTCGCGCTCGTGCTCCAGGGGTCGCTGCTGGTGCGGTACGCGCCGCCGGAGGTCGCCGACGCGTTCTGCGCCTCGCGGCTCGGCGGCGACTGGGGTGCGGCCTTCGGCACGCTGCCGCACAGCCTGGATCTGGCGTCGGTGGTGGAGCGGGCGCGTCCGGTGAGCTGACGGCCGAGGGCCGCTTCGGTCGTACGTGACTGCCGGGGTACGTCACTGCCGGGGTACGTGACTGCCGCCGTACGTGACTGCCGCCGTACGTCGCTGCTGGCGTACGTCACTTCCGGCCATCCGCCACCACGGGCGCCCGCGGCCGCCGTACGGCACGGGCACGCGCTCGACCGACGTAGGGCACGGGCGGGTTCAGCGCAAAACGCACGACGCGGGGGTGATGCTGCGCCGACACGGCACCACCCCCGCTGTCTCGGCCCCGTAACCGGAGCGCGGCCGCCTCAGTGGGCGACGTTGAACAAGTTTCAAGCACCGTACGGCTGTTCGCCAGGGTTGCATGAGGTTGCAACTCCTCAGCTCTCCGTGGCCGGACTGTGCCCCTCCGCGCCGTTCGGCGGCACACTATGAGACCCGCAGTCAACGCACGCGCGGACGTCCGTCGCCGTCACGACGGAGACGGGGACGGACAGGTCTGTCAGATCTGCCGGGAGGATCGAGTGGCGCACTCGCCGATGGATGTCACGCGACTCGTCGCCCAGGACGCGAGACGGGCGGCACAGGTACTCGGCGAGACGCGCGGCGCCGCGCTCGCCGGGGAGCGGCCGAAGGTGGCGCCGCGGCCGGTGATCAGGGAGTCCTGGGACCGCACGGTCCGCGGCGGGGTCGACCCCGACCACGACTTCCGGGCCGATGTGCTCGGCCTGGACGAGGTCGAGCGGCGCCGGCAGACCTCACGGCTGCGGCACATCCTGCCGGTGCTGCAGGAGGGGTTATTGCCGTTCGCGGACTCCGGGCAGCACATCGTGATCGTCGCCGACGCGGAGGGCCGGGCGCTGTGGCGTGAGGGCAGCCCGTCGGGGCTGCGCCGAGCGGACGGGCAGGGGCTCGGGATCGGCGGGGACTTCCGGGAGGAGGTCGTCGGCACGAACGGCGTCGGCACCGCGCTGGTGGCCCGCCGCCCGCTGCAGGTCGTCTCCGCCGAGCATGTCGTGCGGACCCTGCAGTCCTGGGCTTGCACCGGCGCCCCCATCACCGACCCGCGCGACGGGCGGCTGCTGGGCGCGGTGGACGTCAGCGGCCCGCTGGAGTCCCATCATCCCGCCACGCTCGCCCTCGTCGGCTCGGTCGCCAAGCTCGCCGAGGCCCGGCTGCGGGATCTGCACCTGTCCTCGCTGGAACGGCTGCGCGCGGTCGCGGCCCCGGTGCTGGCGCGCATCGGCGGCCGGGCGGCGGCCGTGGACACGGACGGCTGGACGGCCGCGGTGACCGGCATGCCGTACACGACCCGGCTGGCCCTGCCGAAGGCCCTCTCCCCCGGCCGGCGCCGGCTGCCCCACCTGGGCACGTGCCAGGTCGAGCCGCTGCCCGGCGGCTGGCTGATCCGCACCGGCGCCGAGTGGCCGGCCGGCGACGACACGACCCGTATCGTCCTGGACCTGGCGCACCCGCGCCGTTCCACGGTGACCGCCTCGGGCGCCGTGGGCTCCTGGACGCACGAACTCAGCCCCCGACACGCCGAACTGCTCTACCTCCTGGCCCTCCACCCCACCGGCCGCACCGCCGCGGCCCTCGCCGCCGACATGTTCGGCGACCCGGCCCGCACGGTCACGGTCCGCGCGGAGATGTCCCGGGTGCGCCGCTACATGGGCGCCTTCCTGGAACACCGGCCCTACCGCTTCACGGAAGGCACGGAAGTCGACCTGCTGCTGCCGGACGACCCGCTGGACCTGCTGCCGCACTCCCTGGCCCCGGGGGTGGTCCGGTCCCGCGGCGGAGCACTGCACAGGTGAACGGACGGTAGCCCAGGAGTGAGGGATATCCCTGCATTTATGCAGTACCACAACACCGGCAGGGGCCCTCTGAAGTAGCATCCCTCCCAGGCCACCCCACCTGGCTCTCCGTCAACGCACTGATCATGAGAGGCAGTTGGCCCTTCCTGGGAGGTTGTATGAGTCGCGGTAGGCACCGTCGACGCAGAAGAGGCCGTGCGCTGCGCGCCGGTCTGGCCGGGACCGCGCTCGCTCTGACCGCCGCGGCCACGCTGATCAGCACCTCGCAGGCCACGGGCGGTGACAACCCGGGCGGCCTGAAGCAGCTCACCTCGGCGAGCGAGATCGGCAAGCTCCAGTTGCGCGAGAACCTGGTCGGCAGGACGACCCTGGACACCCTCACGAGCGACATGGGCGGGAACGTCGGCGTAAACGGCGTCCTGCAGAGCGCCAACCACACGATGCGCAACAAGTCCGCCTGCGACGACACCGAGCGGGCGGCCCTCCCGGTCGACCCCGCAGCGAGCCGCGCCTACTGCTGGGACACCGGCGACGCCACGACCCAGAAGTGGCTCCCCCAATCCGTCACCACCTCCGCCGACGCCGACGACGACGGCCTGTGGGGCGAGGACCGCGTGATCCTGTCCGGCTGGACGCACAACGACGACAAGGCCGGTGAGCCGGCGAAGGACAAGGGACTCGCCCGCGTCGCCTTCATCGACGCGAACGACCCCGACAACCTGAAGTACCGCTGGGTCCTCCTCGTCACCCCCCTCGCGGGCGGCAAGGACTTCGGTGCCGTGCGCTCCCACATCGGCGGCATGGTCTGGTACCAGGACAAGCTGATCGTCACCGCGAAGAACGGCGCCGGCCACAACAACGCCCTCTTCGTCTTCGACATGCACCGCATACTCCAGGCCAACGTCAACAGCCACGAGGTCGGCAAGGTGAGCGGCGGCTACTCGGCGCACGGCTACCAGTACGTGCTGCCGGCCATCGGCTCGTACAGCCTGACGGGCGGCAAGTGCACCGCGTCCGACGACAAGGCGGTCCCCTGCTTCGGCTCCGTCTCGCTGGACCGGACCTCGACACCGAACAGCCTGGTGGCGAACGAATGGTTCAGTTCGACCGGCAGCGAGCCGGCCCGCGTGTGGCGCTACTACTTCAGCACCGCGCTCAGCCGCACGGGCCTGCTGGGCGCGAACTCCCGCGGCATCGTGAACGCGGACGAGGCGTACGAGACCAAGGCGGTCGGCCTGCGGGGCGTGATCTCGCACAAGCCGAGCGGGGAGGACAAGGCCGACTGGTACCTCGCCCAGTCCCCCGGCGGCCGCGGCAAGCACGGCACGCTGTGGCGGCAGAACGCCGACGGCTCCGGCGCCGACGCCGCCCAGTGCACCGCCGACCAGTCGTACGCGTGCTGGGGGCAGCACACCGAGTCCATGTCGTACTCGCAGAACACCGGCGAGCTGTGGACGCTCACCGAGCGGGCGGCGAACGCGGACGACCAGTGGGAGCCGGAGGCCATCCCCGAGCGGGTGCTGTACGCGGTACCGCTGTCGGCGGTCAACAGCTCCATGAACTAGAGATCCGGCAGCGCCCCAAAGGGGCGCGGGGCTGTGTTGAATATGCGGCTCCGCCGCGATGGGGGTCCCCCCCGCTCGAGCGCAGCCGAGAGTGGGGGAGCGATCAGCCTCGACGGCCCGCAGACAATCGACGGCCCATCGCGGCACTCCAGCGGAGCGCTTGGTGCCGGACCCGGTCTTCGTGGCCGGTCCGGCCTCATGGTTCCCTGGCTTCCATGTCCACCATCACCGTGACCACCTGGTCCCTGGAGCAGACGTCCCCGGGCGACCTGCTGCCCGCGCGGGCCCCGCAGGGAGATGTCCGGATAGTCCGCTCCGAGGTCCCCTCCCCCGAGTTCAGCCGCTTCCTGTACGCCTCCGTCGGCGGCGACATCCTCTGGACCGACCGGCTGTCGTGGCCGTACGCGCGCTGGCAGGAGCACCTGGACCGGCCCGGCGTGGAGACATGGGTGGCCTACGACCGCGGGACGCCCACGGGGTACGTCGAGCTCGAACCGCAGGACGACGGGGTCGTGGAGATCGTGTACTTCGGTCTCCTCCCGGCGTTCCGGGGGCGGCGCGTCGGCGGGCACCTCCTCTCGTACGGGACCGCGCGGGCCTGGGATCTGGCCGAGCGCTGGCCGCGGCTGCCCCCGACCAAGCGGGTCTGGCTGCATACATGCAGCAAGGACGGAGAGCACGCCATGGCGAACTACCAGCGGCGGGGGTTCAGGCTCTTCGACACGAAGGCCGAGCAGGAGCCGGGGGTCCCCGCGCCCGGTCCCTGGCCCGGGGCGTAGCAGCAGGACAGGGGCATGTCGGGCCCTTGTCCCGCCGGGGACACCAGCGCCGGGCGCACACTCCATGACGCATATCACAGCGTCCCGGCATGCGAGACATCCTTGTCCATCATGCGGATAATGGTGGACTGAGTCCAAACCGCCATGACACGCTTCCGTCATGTCTGGAACTGGAATTGCCTTGGTGAGTCGGCGGCACGTCGACCTCGGCCGCATGTCCAGCGCCATCTGTCCGGCGAGCTGATCACTCCAGCACCGCCGTATTCTCCCTCCTGCCCCCTCCTGCGCAACGACGCGCACGTATGGGCACGTATGGGCACGCATGCTGCTGCACACTTCAGGGGCCGTCGGCCCCGGAGCGCCCGTACACGCAGGTCAGAGTCGCATCCCGCCTGTCCCGAAGGACGTAACCACCATGGCCGCCACCCCGCAACGCCCTGCCACGCCCCGCCGCAAGGTGAGCCGTCACCGTGGCGAGGGTCAGTGGGCCGTGGGTCACTTCACCCCACTGAACGGCAACGAACAGTTCAAGAAGGACGACGACGGTCTCAATGTGCGGACACGCATTGAGACGATCTACTCGAAGCGGGGCTTCGACTCGATCGACCCCAACGACCTGCGCGGCCGTATGCGCTGGTGGGGGCTGTACACCCAGCGCAAGCCCGGCATCGACGGCGGAAAGACCGCCATCCTGGAGCCGGAGGAGCTCGACGACAAGTACTTCATGCTGCGTGTCCGTATCGACGGCGGCCGACTGACCACGCAGCAGCTGCGCGTGATCGGCGAGATCTCGCAGGAGTTCGCCCGCGGCACCGCGGACATCACCGACCGGCAGAACATCCAGCTGCACTGGATCCGCATCGAGGACGTGCCGGAGATCTGGAACCGGCTGGAGGCCGTCGGGCTGTCCACCACCGAGGCGTGCGGCGACACCCCGCGCGTCATCATCGGCTCGCCCGTCGCGGGGATCGCCGAGGACGAGATCATCGACGGCACCCCGGCCATCGACGAGATCCACAGCCGCTACATCGGCAGCAAGGAGTTCTCCAACCTGCCGCGCAAGTTCAAGACGGCGATCTCCGGCTCCCCGCTGCTCGACGTCGCCCACGAGATCAACGACGTGGCGTTCGTCGGTGTCGAGCACCCGGAGCACGGTCCCGGCTTCGACCTGTGGGTCGGCGGTGGCCTGTCCACCAACCCGAAGATCGGTGTCCGGCTCGGCACCTGGGTCCCGCTGGACGAGGTCCCGGACGTATGGGCCGGTGTGATCGGTATCTTCCGTGACTACGGCTACCGGCGCCTGCGCACCCGCGCCCGCCTGAAGTTCCTCGTCGCGGACTGGGGTGCGGAGAAGTTCCGCCAGGTGCTGGAGGACGAGTACCTCAAGCGCAAGCTGGCCGACGGTCCCGCGCCCGCCGAACCCGTGGAGCGCTGGCGCGACCACGTCGGCGTGCACCGGCAGCAGGACGGCCGTTACTACGTGGGGTTCGCCCCGCGTGTCGGCCGCGTCGACGGCGCCACGCTGACGAAGATCGCCGAGCTGGCGGAGGCCCACGGCTCGGGCCGGGTCCGTACGACGGTCGAGCAGAAGATGATCGTCCTCGATGTCGCCGAGGAGCAGGTCGAGCCGCTGGTCGAGGCCCTGGAGGCGCTGGACCTGACCGCCAAGCCCTCCCCGTTCCGGCGCGGCACCATGGCCTGCACCGGCATCGAGTACTGCAAGCTCGCCATCGTCGAGACCAAGGCGCGCGGCTCCGCGCTGATCGACGAACTGGAGCGCCGCATCCCGGACTTCGACGAGCCGATCACCATCAACATCAACGGCTGCCCGAACGCCTGTGCCCGTATCCAGGTCGCGGACATCGGTCTCAAGGGCCAGCTCGTCCTCGACGACCAGGGCGAGCAGGTCGAGGGCTACCAGGTGCACCTGGGCGGCGCGCTCGGCCTGCAGGCCGGGTTCGGTCGCAAGGTGCGCGGCCTGAAGGTCACCTCCGAGGAGCTGCCCGACTACGTGGAGCGCGTTCTGAAGCGGTTCCAGGCGGAGCGCGAGGACGGTGAGCGGTTCGCCACCTGGGCCGCGCGTGCCAGCGAGGAGGCGTTGTCATGAGCGAGCGGGCCGCCCCCTTCTACTGCCCCTACTGCGGCGACGAGGACTTGCGCCCGAGCGAAGAGGGGCACGGTGCGTGGGAATGCGGAGCGTGCAGTCGGGCCTTCCAGTTGAAGTTCCTCGGGCTTCTCGCCCGGGGGCTGCGACATGCCGAAAGTGGAGGGGATCAGATATGACCACCGCTCAGGCGGACTCGGACGCATCACTGAACGACGCGGACGACCCGGAGGCGGCGAAGCGCGCCGAACTGAAGGCGCTCGCCGAACAGGCCGGCCGCGATCTGGAGGACGCGTCCGCCCTGGAGATCCTCCAGTGGGCCGTGGACACCTTCGGCAGGCGTTTCTGCGTGACGTCCTCCATGGAGGACGCCGTGGTCGCGCACCTCGCGTCCCGCGCGAGGCCCGGCGTGGACGTCGTCTTCCTCGACACCGGCTACCACTTCCCGGAGACCATCGGCACCCGTGACGCGGTCGAGGCCGTGATGGACGTCAACGTCATCACGCTCACCCCGCGCCAGACCGTGGCCGAGCAGGACGCCGAGTACGGACCCAGGCTGCACGACCGCGACCCCGACCGGTGCTGCTTCCTGCGGAAGGTCAAGCCGCTGGAGGAGGGCCTGACCCGGTTCGACGCATGGGCGACGGGCCTGCGCCGCGACGAGTCCCCCACCCGGGCGAACACCCCGGTCGTCGGCTGGGACGACAAGCGCGGCAAGGTCAAGATCTCGCCGATCGCGCGCTGGACGCAGGACGACGTGGACGCGTACGTCACCGAGCACGGTGTGCTCACCAACCCGCTGCTGATGGACGGCTACCCCTCCGTGGGCTGCGCCCCCTGCACGCGCCGCGTCCTGGAGGGTGAGGACGCCCGCGCCGGCCGCTGGGCGGGCCGCGCCAAGACCGAGTGCGGGCTGCACGAATGACGCCGCCCCCGACGACACCGATGCCGACCACCGAGACATCTCCGACCCCCCGGGAGAACCACGTGACGACCGGAGCCACCGTCTGGCTCACGGGTCTGCCGAGCGCCGGCAAGACCACCATCGCGTACGAGCTGGCGAACCGGCTGCGCGAGGACGGCCACCTCGTCGAGGTGCTCGACGGCGACGAGATCCGTGAGTTCCTCACCGCCGACCTCGGCTTCAGCCGCGCCGACCGCCACACCAACGTGCAGCGCGTCGGCTTCCTCGCCGACCTGCTGGCCCGCAACGGTGTGAAGGCGCTCGTGCCGGTCATCGCGCCCTACGCCGACAGCCGCGAGGCCGTCCGCAAGCGCCACCAGGCGGGCGGCACCCCGTACATCGAGGTCCACGTGGCCACCCCGGTCGAGGTCTGCTCCGTACGTGACGTGAAGGGCCTGTACGCCAAGCAGGCCGCGGGCGAGATCTCCGGGCTCACCGGTGTCGACGACCCGTACGAGGAGCCCGAGTCGCCCGACCTGCGCATCGAGTCGCAGAACCAGACCGTGCAGGAGTCCGCGGCCACGCTTCACAAGCTGCTCGTCGAAAGGGGCCTGGCATGACGACCGTTGCCACCGTCTCCTCGGAGACCGACAGCCCGTACTGCCTCTCGCACCTGGACGCGCTGGAGTCCGAGGCGGTGCACATCTTCCGTGAGGTGGCGGGCGAGTTCGAACGGCCGGTGATCCTGTTCTCCGGCGGCAAGGACTCCATCGTCATGCTCCACCTGGCGCTGAAGGCCTTCGCCCCCGCGGCGATCCCCTTCTCCCTGCTCC
>NZ_VMNX01000195.1 GCF_009377235.1 Streptomyces acidicola | reverse complement strand
GTCGGGGTGCCGGTGGCCGACCCGGCGGTCGCGCTCACCGTACGGCCGGCGGAGTCGATCACCACTGCCTTGTACCGCAGGGCGGTTCCGGGTGGTACGTCCTTGCCGATGGTCTGGGTGACCTTGTACGGCGCGTGGTCGGCGGACCCGAGCGTCTTCCACGGGCCGTTGCCGGTCTGGGCGGCGAAGACGACGCGGTTGAGCTGCCCGCCCTCGACGTCGGCGCCGATCTCGACGGTGCCGGTGGCGCCGGTGGCCGGCGCCCTGAGGGCGATGGTGGGCTTGCTGGCGGGCTTGGCGAGCCCGCCGGCCGCCTTGAGGACGACCGAGGACCCGGCCGGGACCGTGACGGTGATCTTCCTGTCGGAGCCGCTGGTGAGGGACGTGTCCGTCCCGTAGATGCCCTGGAACCGCATGTCCGCGGAACCGGTAGCGAAGGTCGCCGTCTTCGCGCCCTCGGCGTTGTTGAAGGCGACGACGTATTCGGTGCCGGTCTTCGCGTCCGTACGGGAGAAGGCGTACACGCCCGCGCCGTCCGCCGCGTACCGCTCCGTCTGCACCCCGTCGGCGAGCGCGGGGTTGGCCTTGCGGAGCTCGGCGAGAGCACTGATCTGCTGATAGAGCGGTGCTCTCGTGTCGTACGCGTCGCCGGCATGGGTGCGGTCCGTGCCGATCCGGTCGTCGTCGAGGTAGTCGGCCGTACGGGACGCGAACATCGTCTGGCGGGCGTCCTTGTCCCCGCCGGAACCGGTGAAGCCCTGCTCGTCGCCGTAGTAGACGACGGGGTTGCCGCGGCTGAGGAACATCAGCTCATTGGCGAACCGGTCCTTCTTCAGCAGCTCGGCGTCGGACGCGTTCGGGTTGTCCTGCTTGAGGAAGTACCCCACACGTCCCATGTCGTGGTTGCCGAGGAAGGTGACCTGCTCATACGCGTTGGCCTTGTCGGTCGTGTACTTGTAGTCGTCGCCGAAGACGGAGGCCAGCTTCTTCGCGCTGCCGCCCTGGGAGGCGTACGACCGTGCCGCGTCCTGGAAGGGGAAGTCGAGCGTGGAGTCGAGGCGGCCCTGGGTGACGTAGGGCGCGGTGACGGACGTGTCGGCGGAGTAGACCTCACCGAACATGAAGAAGTCGTCGCGCCCTTGTTCGGCCGCGTAGGCGTCCAGGGCGGTGGCCCACTGGGTCCAGAACTCCATGTTGACGTGCTTCACGGTGTCGATCCGGAAGCCGTCGATGCCGAAGTCCCTGACCCAGCGCTGGTAGATCTTCTTCATGCCCTCGACGACCTCGGGACGCTCGGTCCACAGGTCGTCGAGGCCTGAGAAGTCTCCGTGGGCCGTCGACTCACCCGCGTACGTCGAATCGCCCCGGTTGTGGTACATCGTCGGGTCGTTGAGCCAGGACGGGACCTTGGTGTCCCGCGTGACCTTCGGCTTCCGTGGAAAGGCGGCGGCGTCGACAGCGGGGAACTCGGAAGTGCCCGCGTACTCCGCGTCGTCGAAGGGCTCGCCGTCCTTCGTCAGGTACGGGAAGGCACCCTTGGAGAGGTAGTCGTAGGACTTCTCCTCATAGTCGACGACATCGGCGGTGTGGTTGGTGATGACGTCGAAGAAGACCTTCATACCCTTGGCGTGCGCCTTGGAGACAAGGGTCTCCAAGTCCTTGTTCGTCCCGAAGTGCGGGTCGACCTGGGTGAAGTCGGTGATCCAGTAACCGTGGTAGCCGGCGGAGGCGTTGCTGCCGGTGCCCTGCACGGGCTGGTTCTTGAAGATGGGCGCCATCCAGATGGCGGTTGTCCCCAGCCCCTTGATGTAGTCGAGCCTCTGGGTCAGGCCCTTGAGGTCGCCGCCCTGGTAGAAGCCCTTGTCGGTGGGGTCGTAGCCGGTGGCGAGCCGGGAACCGGTCAGACCACCCTTGTCATTGGCGGTGCTGCCGTTGGCGAAACGGTCCGGCAGGACGAAGTAGAACTGCTCGCGGGTGAGGTCGTGGCGGCTCGCGGCCTTCGCGAGGGATGCGTCGGACGGGGGCGGAGGCGGGGTGCCGGCCCGTGCCGCGAGGGGCTGGACGAGGACCGCGGCGAGGGCGGTCACGGTGACGGCCGCGGTGACGGCCGGGGTAACGGCCGCGGCTCTTCCGGCACGGTTGGTACGGCGCGTCCGGGGCGCCGGCCATCTCGGTATCACAGGTCTGAACTCCTTGCGACTTCGGCTCGAACAGGTCCGACCCCACGCCGCGGCACGGCTCCTGCGCCGGGCGTCGCGCGACCGTATCGCCGACGAAAGCCTTGCAGCAAGAGTCGTGAAAGAAGCGGCAAGAATTTTCCACGCACGGTGATCGACCGACACCGACACCGGGTCCGGACAGCGAACCGCCCGGACCCGGTTCGCTCAGCAGCTCGACTTCCCCGCGTACACGGCCAGCGCGGTGTTGGAGCCGAGGGTCGCGGTGAGCTGACCCGAACCGTTCACCGTCACCGTCGTGTTGTTCTGCACGTTGCAGTACGTCCCCGCCGGAAGCGAGGTCTGGTACGTACGGGTCAGGGAGCCCGACTCGTGGTTGATGGCCACGTAGCCCTTGGCCCCCCGCCCGAAGGCGATGGCGTCGCCGCCGTTGTCCCACCAGTTGGTGACGGACTCCCCGCGGGTGGCATTACGGAAGGCGACCATGCGCTGGATCTCGGGCCAGGCGTGCTGGCACTTCCAGCCGTTCTGCCAGCAGGCGTTCACGGTGCCGCCGTTCGGCGGGCCGGCGTCCGTGTCGGAGAACTCGTAACCGGAGTTGATGTCGGGCGCGCCGTACGGCCAGGCAAGCATGAAGACGTTGGCCAGCGTGTAGTTGGCGTTGTCCTTGTAGCTGAGCGTGGAGCCGTTGCGCTCGGTGTCGTGGTTGTCGACGAAGACGCCCGCGACGGAGCTGCTCATATAGCCCCAGCCCTCGCCATAGTTCTTGAGGTAGGCGAGGTTCTCATTATTGAAAACGCGCTTGAGGTCGTAGGCGTAGCGGAACTCCTGGACGTCGCCGTTGCGGGTGTACTCGGTGGGCTGCACCGCCTCCCCGCTGCCGTAGATGACCTCCTGCTTCCAGTACGCGTTCGGGTTGGTCAGCCGCGACTTGATGTTGGCGAGGTCGGCGGTGTCCATGTGCTTGGCCGCGTCGATACGGAAGCCGTCGACTCCGTAGCCGAGCAGGCTGTTCATGTAGCCGGCGATCGCCGAACGGACGTACTCCTCACCGGTGTCCAGGTCGGCGAGACCGACGAGTTCGCAGTGCTGGACGTTCCAGCGGTCCTGGTAGTTGGTGATCTGAGCGGTGCAGTCGTCGAAGTCGTACGAGGAGTACAGGCCGGGGTAGTTGTACTTGCTGTACGAGGAGCCGCCCGTGCCCGTGCCGCTGCCCGCCGACATGTGGTTGATGACCGTGTCGACGACGACCTTCACTCCGGCCGCGTGGCAGGTGTTGACCATGTTCCGGAACGCGTTCGCGTCACCGAGCCGTCCGGCGATCTTGTAGCTCACCGGCTGGTACGAGGTCCACCACTGGGAGCCCTGTATGTGCTCGGCGGGCGGGGAGACCTGGACGTAGCCGTACCCGGCGGGCCCGAGGGTGTTCGTGCACTCCTTCGCCACCGAGTCGAACTTCCACTCGAAGAGAACGGCGGTGACGTCCTTGCTGCCTGGCGGGGAGGCCTGAGCAGGAGTCGGGAACATGACAAGAGCGGCTGTCGCTGCGGCTGCGGTGAACGCGGCGAGGACGCCGGAGAGGGTTCTGCTGGCCATGTGGGGGTCCTTCTTCGTCGAAGGCGCCACCGGGGGTGGCGTTGAAGGTTCTTGCTGCAAGGTGACTGAAATATTTCAGTCGAGCAGACGGTACGAGCCACTGATTCGACGGTCAACCCCTTGGGGCAGGTGAGGAATCTGCCACCGGCGGCGTTCCACCTGCTGACCCGTCCCATGCCGCGGGCTTGCCGGCGAGGGGAAGGAACAGACCTTCCGGTCGCGTCCCGCGTCGTGGTGTAGGGGATCAAGCGTTACGTGTTCCGGTACGAGGCTCCAGGTGATCTTCACCGAGCCAGCGGCCTACGAGGCGCCCTGCTGGGGCGAGTTGAGCGCCGGCTGCGCGGAGCCACCGCCGCCGGCCTGCGGTTTCCGGCGACTTGATCGGCTACACCACCCGGCGGGACGCCACCGACCTTCCCCGGCAGGGGGCGGGAGTCTGTCAGGCGGCCGCGAAACGGGGTGTGCGTAATCTCCAGTTGGTCACGAAGGTGACGGAGACAGGGCGCGCCGAGAGCGAATAGAAAACATCGGTGCCACTGAGACCAAAGATCCTGTCCGGCCCCCCGGCATTAATGCTGACGAGATGGCCGCCCGCCAAGGTTTGCATTTGCTTTTCCTGGTGCGGGAAATCCTCTGCCCACTCTCGGAAGATCCTTCCGGGGTTGGGTGCGTTCGCGCTGACTTCGCGAAGGCAGCCATGCGGCAGGCTGCCGCATCCAGGTTGCGGGTCAAGCGCGTTCGCCAGACGTGCCGCTTGTCCTCGTAACCACCGGACCGCAAGGCGCGGACTGGCTGCCTGGTAGCCGCCGAGGAACCATTCCCCGGCGTCCGGGCTTCTGACGATGGATTGACACCAGACGCAGTCAACGACATCCGCCATCACCGCCACGCTCCGGGGACGATGCGGTACGGCAGGATGACCAGAGACCGGTAGGTGAGGCGCTCGGGACGGTCTCGGAGATGACGGAATACCCAGCCCATAGCTGCGTCGGGTTCCTTGTCAGCGGGTCCGCTCTCCTCACACACGGCACACTGAAAGGCGTACGTGAGGGGTTCCACGTCGGGCTCCTCGTCCGGCGTGAGCGTACGGCCCCGGAACCGAAAGCTAGCGCGGGTCACGGTGCCCCAACCCTTCCAGGTGCTCCCTGATCAGTTGGCTCAACTCGTCAACACGTTGGCCCAAGTCAACCGTCGTCGACTGCTGTTGATCCTGTTGCTCCTGCCGCCCGCTGGGCTGCCCCTGGGGGTGGGGCTGTTCACTCATCGTTCCGCCTCCGCCGTCGCATTGGCCCGCAGCGCGGCGGCCAGCGCTCGGGCCGTCGCCACGTTGCAGCGCCCCAAGTCGATCAGCGCGAGCGGGGCAGGGCCGACGCACGAGACGGGGTCGAGCCCTAGGACGGCAGTTGCACCCCCGCCGCCTTGAGTGCGTCGCGCAACTCGTCGCACGCCCGCTCGGCGTCTCTGACCTTGTCCGGGGCCGTCTGCTGCCTGCCTGCCGTCGCCATGCGTGCTTCTCCGATTGCCTGTCACCCCGAATGGGGGTCCGCTACGTTGCGTATTCAAAGCATCGCTCTGCATGACGACGATCAACAGCCATTCATGTCCCCGGTTGCCTTTGGGGAGATGGGAGTTGCACGGTGCCCGCACGTCCACGCGAACTGACGCCGGATCGAAGCGCTCGCCATCTGTTCGGGGCGAAGATGCGCGCCTACCGAGAGCGGGCCGCCATAAGCCTTGAGAGCCTGTCAGACGTGGTAAAGATCAGCCGTAGCCATCTGTCCCGCATCGAGACAGCCGAGTCCATGCCACCTCCGTCGCTCCCGCCCGTGCTGGACGCGGCGTTCGGGACAGACGGGATCTTCGAGGAGCTGTACAAGCTCGCGAGTAAGGAGATCCATCCTGATCAGTTCCAGCGTCGAATGGAGCTGGAGGGACGAGCCACGCTCATCGAGGAGTTCAGTCCTCAGATTGTGCCGGGCATCGTGCAGACGCAGGACTACGCCCGTGCTCAGTTCTTCGTGTCCAACCCGAAGGCGACACAAGATGAGATCGAGGAACTGGTCACGGCACGCATGATTCGGCAAGCCAGGCTTGAGGCCGACCCTCCGCCGGACCTCTCCTTGATCCTCGATGAGGCAGTGCTCCGGCGCGCCTTCGGCGGACCGGCTGTCACGCGCGCACAACTGGCCCGTCTCGTTGAGATGGCGCACACACCAACCACTGTGGTTCAGGTTCTCCCATTCGAACATGGGGGACATGCATTGGCGGGAGGCTCTCTGACGCTGTGGACGTTGGACGATGGCGCGCGGGTGGCCTACGAGGAGAGCATCACGACCGGAACATTACTCGAAGACATTGGGATCGTCGCGGAACGGCAGCGGGCATACGATCTGCTCAGGGCGTGCGCCTTGTCGCCGAGTGACTCGGCGACGTTCATCCGGTCCGTTATGGAGGCACTACCGACATGAGCAGAAGCCCTGCGCTCTCCCACGCGGAGTGGGTCAAGTCGAGCTACAGCGGTAACGGAGGCGGCAACTGCGTTGAGTGGGCCCCGGCTTACGTCGACTCAGGCGTGATCCCCGTCCGTGACAGCAAGGCCCCGCACGGCCCAGCGCTCACTTTCGAGCCGTCGGCATGGTCGTCGTTCGTCGCCGCCGTCCAGCGTGACGAGTTCCGCGCCATATGACCTTGATTCGACTACATGGTGCCCCGCCACTCCACAAGGAGTAGGCGGGGCACCACCGTTGTGTGGAATGCCACGGTCGGACCTGCCGAAGCCAGCCGACCGGGTAGGGAACAGGCAGGCACTGGCGTCTACGTGTAGGAGGAACCGTCCATGCGCGTTGGGATCACCGGCCACCGAGGACTGAGCCGAGAAGTCGAACAGCGGGTTCGGCGGCTTCTCGAAGAGGCCATCAGCGAGTTCGACGCAACCGAGTTGGTCGGTATCTCATGCATCGCGGACGGTCCGGACGCATGGTTCGCCGAAGCGGTACTCAAGTACGGGGGAGGCCTCGAAGTCGTCGTGCCCGCAGGACAGTACCGCGAGAACCTTCCCGAAAACCACTGGCCGGTCTACGACGAGCTAATGCACCAGGCGGCGGAAGTGCACCACACCGGCATGACGGCCTCGGACTCCCAAGCGCACATGGCGGGCAGTGAAATCCTCGTCGGCCTGGCCGACGAACTGTTCGCTGTCTGGGACGGCAAGCCGGCGTGGGGGTACGGCGGCACAGCCGACGTCGTGTCCTGTTCCCAGCGGAACGGGGTCCCAGTACGGGTGCTCTGGCCAGAAGGCGCGACCCGGGGGTAGACAACCGTTCACGCAAGGCGCGGAGCTTACGCTTCTTCGCCTTGGCTCGCTTCTCCGTCCCTCACCTGATGTGCGCTGGATGGCAGCGTGGTGAAGACTGCCAGGGGCCCAGGTACCGGTGCTGGAGCATCACTGTGTCGGTGTTGACAGCGCCAGCACGATTGCATGCAATACCTCCGCTTTGGCTGCACTCGGTACCTCGTGGGCGATATGCCGAGCGTGGTCGGGATCGGTCAGGGCCACGGCCTGGGCGACACTGGACAGTACCTTCGTACGGGAAGAACTGCCGGAAATTGTATTCGCAATGCGTTCTGCACGGGCCGGGTCACTGGCGGCTAACGCAGCGGCAACATTTACAAGTGCCCCCTCCCTGCGGTATTTGTCACTGATTGTGTTCGCGATGCGTTCGGCTTCATCGGGGTCATGCGCAGCCAGCGCCTTCGCCACAGACATGAGCGCATGCTCCCTTTCGGTCTCGCGGGCCATCGCGTTCGCAATACGTTCGGCTCGAGTGGAGTCATGGACAGCCACCGCCGTTACCACGGAGATGAGCGCTTTTCCCTTCTCGCGCGTGACCATATTCGCGGCCTGCTCCGCTTGGTCGATCCAACGCAAAGCACGTTCGGAGTCACTGGTGGCCACCCCTTGAGCCATGGCGGTTAGTACCGTCACTTGTGAGTGCTTATTGGTGATTGCGTTCGCGATGCGTTCCGCTCGGTCCGGGTCGTGAGCAGCTACCGCCGTGGCGACAGTGGCCAGCACACTCTCTTTCGTGGCCTTTTGGGCTATCGCGTTCGCGATGCGTTCGGCTCGGTCGGGGTCATGGGCAGCCACCGCCTGAGCTACGGAGATGAGTGCAGGGACAGCATTTACAGACACGAGCTCTGGCCATTTTTTGCGCTGACTGATAATTGCGTTCGCAATGTTCTCGGCCCGGCCCGGGTCACTGGCGGCAACTGCCGTGACCACAGCGCTGAGCGCCGGCCACCTGTAGTACTTGTCGGTGATTGTGTGCGCAATGCGTTCGGCCCGGCCCGGGTCAATGGCGGCCACCGCCGTGACCACAGCGCTGAGCGCCGGCCACCTGTTGGGCTTCCTGGTGATTGTGTCCGCGATACGTTCGGCTCGGTCCGGATCACTAGAAGCCACCACCTTTGACACAGCGGTGAGCGTCGGCCACTTAACATCCATGTCAGTGATTGTGTTCGCAATGCGTTCGGCTTGGCCGGGGTCGTGAGCAGCCGCCGCCGTGGCCACAGCGCTGAGCGCTCGCCATCTCTGGTAGTTGCTGGTGATTGTATTCGCGATACCTTCGGCCCGGCCCGGCGCACTGGAGGCCACCGCCGTGGCCACACTTGTGAGCGCATTATCCTTTGCGCTCGCCACCTGAGTGGTCCTTCGCGCAGTCTGTTCCGCCTGATCGATCAAGCGCCCAGCGCGTTCGGGGTTATTTCTGATCACTGCAAAAGCCACAGCGATTAGTGCGCGTACTTGAGCGTACCCGTCAGCGATCGTGGCGATAGCACGTTCTGCCTGATCGATCAGCCGCCCTCCGCACTCGCCGTCAGGGGAGGCCCCCGCCACGGCGGCCACCTGTGCCAGCGCACGAGCTCTCCACTGTGCATCACTGATCGTGTTCGCGATACGTTCGGCGTGCCTAAGACGATCGAGCAATTCCAGGCCAAGCCCAGGTTCAGATTCTCCACCGTCAGCCACCGCCACTGCGACGCCCGCTTCAGGTGCAGACTGGATGTTCCGCACCAATCCGAGCAGGTCCGCGGTGTGCGTACCGCATTGCTGCGGCACCGGCAAGCCTTCGGCACGCAGCCGAGTATGCAAGTGGCGGTAGATATCTCCCAGACTGATCATCGATCCGGCAGTTGGACTGCCGGCGCTCAGCAACGTCAACAGCCGCTCTGTGAATGCCGTATGCCGTTCTCCGGGCAGGACAACTGAGGTTCGGTTCGCTGGGGATGAAGTCAGCGTGTAGGTCCCAGCGGCCTCAAGTTCGCCGAGAACCGCCTCGTCGTCACCAGCGAGCGTTTCCCCGATCGCCCGTCCACTGAAACAGCTGTCGAGGATCACTACTCTGCTCGTGGCCCTGCTCTCCATGCACGCATCGCGCACCGCCTCGAACGGTAGTGCAGTGAATGCCAATTGATTGTGCCGCGTCGCGGCCAGGCTCAGATACAACTCCCGGCGCCGCGGGCCGAGCAGCCCGTGTCCGCTGTAGTAGAACAGCAGCAAATCCTCTGCCTCTTCAGCGGCACTGACCAAGGCATCACCAACCTGCGCCACACTGGCTGCCGGAGGAACTGCGATGCATTTGAAGGGGCTGAAGCCGCCCAGCCTGTTGTCAGTGAATACCCCAACCAGATCGCTGATGTTGTGGGCGATCACCGGTACGTCCGGCAACTGCGGGTCCTCGTACGAAGCCGTACCAACCAACACAATCCTTGACCGAGCCGGATCGACGGCCTGCTCTCTCATTCGGGCCGCCCGAGTGCCTCTCGCACAAGGGTCTCGACGTCGTCCACGCGCTTGGCGTCGATTTCTACAGTGCGCCCGTCTGGTGAACTGACTGTGACCCGCACATCGGAGCGGCGTGGCAGAGCCAGGAATGCCTTGAGCGATGCGGCGAGCACGCTCAGCGCACCGCCGCTGCCCACAGCAACCACCAGCACAGCGGTAAGCGACCCCAGCTGGCCCGGCTCTGGCGTGTCCCTACCGCTGACCAGACCGCGAAGCTCAAGCTCCTGGCCCAGCCAATCAGACAGCTCCGCAAGCCCTTCGACCGGATCATCGCACTCAACCGACAGCCACACGTCAGACATCTAGGCTCCCTCATATTTGACGTGCGATCAGTATGGCCTCGTTCGTGGCTTTTCACTCAGCAAACGGCCGCGCTGACCGAGCCCCCAGGGGGCGACCGTAGATGGCTACGAGAACCGCCTTGAGCGGCCGTCAGCCGACTGCCCACCACACAGTCGTGTCCCCCGCCACCGTCGCCTCGTCATCCCCCGACGCGACGGTCACCTCGCCACTCGCGACCAGGACCCGCCCGTACGCCGGGATCCGTACCGCCTCACCTGTCGTGTTCGCGACGCACACGAAGCCGCCGCGGCGGAAGGCGAGGACGCCCTCGGGGGCCTTCAGCCAGTCCACCGAGTCGCCCGCGCCCAGGTCGGGCTGTTCGCGGCGGACGGCGAGCATGGTGCGGTAGAGCTCCAGGGTCGAGTCCGGCTCGCCCGTCTGTGCCTCCACACTCAGTTCGCCCCAGCCCGCAGGCTGCGGAAGCCACGAGCCGCCCGTTCCGAAGCCGTACGACGAGCCCTCGCGCGTCCACGGGATCGGCACCCGGCAGCCGTCGCGGAAGCCGTCCTGTCCGGCGCCCCGGAAGTACGCGGGGTCCTGGCGCACCTCGTCCGGCAGGTCCACCACGTCGGGCAGGCCCAGTTCCTCGCCCTGGTAGATGTACGCCGAGCCGGGCAGGGCCAGCATCAGCAGCGTGGCCGCGCGTGCCCTGCGCAGGCCCAGCTCACGGTCGCCCGCCGAGCGGATCTGTGTGCCGAGGCCCGCCTCGTTGGCGAACCGCGTGGCGTGGCGGGTGACGTCGTGGTTCGACAGCACCCAGGTCGCGGGGGCGCCGACCGGGCGCATCGAATCCAGGGTGCGGTCGATGACGGAGCGGAGCTCGGCGGCGTCCCAGTGGGTGCTCAGGTACTGGAAGTTGAAGGCCTGGTGCAGTTCGTCGGGGCGTACGTAGTTCGCGGTGCGCTCGACCGTCGGGGTCCAGGCCTCCGCCACGAAGACGCGTTCTCCGGCGTATTCGTCCAGGACCAGCCGCCACTGGCGGTAGATCTCGTGCACGCCGTCCTGGTCGAAGAACGGCATGACA
Organism: Streptomyces acidicola; assembly: GCF_009377235.1. Lineage (GTDB taxonomy): Bacteria > Actinomycetota > Actinomycetes > Streptomycetales > Streptomycetaceae > Streptomyces > Streptomyces acidicola. Next base: position 7,135 of record NZ_VMNX01000195.1, on the reverse strand, counting down.
TCGTTGCCCAGCAGCTTGACCTGCTCGTGGCCTCCGATGTCCGGCAGTCCGGCCTCCTTCACCAGGCCGTGGGCGACGTCGATACGGAAGCCGTCGACGCCCATGTCCAGCCAGAAGCGGAGGATCGAGCGGAACTCGTCGCCGACCGCCGGGTGGTCCCAGTTGAAGTCGGGCTGCTCGGGCGCGAAGAGGTGCAGGTACCACTCGCCGGGCGTGCCGTCCGGTTCGGTGACGCGTGTCCACGCCGGGCCGCCGAAGATGGACTCCCAGTCGTTGGGCGGGAACTCGCCGGCCGCTCCCTTGCCGGGGCGGAAGTGGTAGCGCTCCCGCAGCGGGGAGCCGGGGCCGTCCGCGAGCGCCCGCTTGAACCACTCGTGCTGGTCGGAGGAGTGGTTGGGGACCAGGTCGACGATGATCCTCAGGCCCAGCGCGTGGGCGTCGCGGATCAGGGCGTCGGCGTCGAGGAGGTTGCCGAACATGGGGTCGACGGCGCGGTAGTCGGCCACGTCGTAGCCGGCGTCGGCCTGCGGCGAGGAGTAGAAGGGGGACAGCCAGACGGCGTCCACACCCAGGTCGCGCAGGTACGGCAGGCGGGAGCGTACGCCCTCCAGGTCGCCCATGCCGTCGCCGTCGCTGTCCGCGAAGCTGCGCGGGTACACCTGGTAGATCACCGCGTCGCGCCACCAGTCGCGGTGTCCGGCGACGGTGGCGAGGGCTGTCGTCGAGGAGAGGGCCGGGGACGGGGCAGGGTCGGCGGAGTGCTGGCTCATATCGTCCTTGTGCGTAGTCGAGGTCGGGTTCGGGTCATCGGGGTCTCGGGGCGGGGTGACCGGACGGCAAGGCACCGGCAAGGCACGCGGGAGTCGGTCCGGGGAGCGTCAGCCCTTCGTGCCGCCCGCCGTCAGCCCCGTCACCAGGTTCTTCTGCACGAGGTAGAAGAACGCCGAGACGGGAACGGCGACCAGCACGGCTGTCGCCGCCATGTACTGGCGCTGTGCGTCGTGCTCGCTGACGAAGCTCTGCAGACCGACCGCGAAGGTGTACTTCGTGTCGGACAGCATGAACGTCGAGGCGAAGGCGACCTCACCGAACGCGGTGATGAAGCTGTAGAACGCGGCGACCGCGAGGCCCGGTTTGGCCAGCGGCAGGATCAGCCGCGCGAACGTGCCGAAGGGGGTCAGCCCGTCGACGCGTCCCGCCTCGTCGATCTCGAACGGGATCGTGTCGAAGTAGCCCTTGAGGAGCCAGGCGCAGTACGGCACGGCGGTCGAGCAGTAGACGAGGACGAGGCCAAGGTAACTGTCGATGAGCTGGAGTTCCGACAGAATCTGGTACATCGGCACGATCAGTACGGCGATCGGGAACATCTGGGTCATCAGCAGTACCCACATGAACTTCTTGTAACCCGGAAAGCGCATGCGCGAGACGGCGTAGCCGGTCGTCGCGGCGACCAGGACACCGATCACCGTGGTGCCGAGCGAGACGACGAGCGTGCTCGTCAGCCAGTCGAAGAACCTGGTCTCCTGGAGCACGAAGACGTAGTTGTCGAGCGTCATCTTCCCGAAGATCCGCCCCGGGTGGAGATAGTCGTCCTTGTCCGGGCCGAGGGACAGGAAGACCAGCCAGGCGACCGGGAAGAGCGCGATGAGGCTCGCGACGACGAGGACGCCGTGCGTGGCGAGCCGGGCGCCGGGGCTCTGCTCACCGCGCCGGCGCGCCTTGCGCGGCGCGGCGGTGGAGGGGGCCTGGTCCGCCGCGGAGGAGGTCAGACGGGTCGTGGTGCTCATGGGGGGCTCCTGCCTCAGTTCGCGAGCTGCGGCTCGTCGCGGTTCAGCCAGCGGCGGTAGAAGGCGGTGAAGACGACCAGGACGGAGAGGAGCAGCATGCCGTACGCGGCCGACTGCGCGAAGTCGCGCGGCTGCTGGCCGAAGCCCAGGTAGTACGCCCAGGTCACGAGGATGTCGGCGTCCGGGGCGGTACCGCCGAACAGCAGGAAGATGATCGCGAACTGGTTGAAGGTCCAGATCACGCCGAGCAGTACGACGGTGGAGCTGACGGACCTCAGGCCCGGCAGGGTGACGAACCGGAACCGCTGCCAGGCGCTCGCGCCGTCCATCTCGGCGGCCTCGTAGAGGGACGTGTCGATGGACTGCAGTCCGCCGAGCAGCGAGAGCATCATGAACGGCACACCGCACCAGGTGTTGACCATGATCGCGGCGAACCGCTGCCAGAAGGTGTCCTCCAGCCACAGGGGTGTCGGCAGATGGAGGGCGTCGAGGGCCGAGTTGATGAGGCCGGTGTCGGCCAGCATGAAGCGCCAGCCGAAGACGGTGACGAAGGTGGGCACGGCCCACGGCAGGACCAGGACGAGGCGGTAGAGGGTCCGGCCGCGGATTCTCTGGTTGAGCAGCAGCGCGAGGCCGAGGCCGATGACGTAGTGGAGCGTCACACAGGCGGCCGTCCAGACGATCGTCCAAATGAAGTGCGACCAGAACCGGTCGTACGCGGTGTCGCCCCACAGGATGTCGGCGTAGTTGTCGAGGCCGATGAACGTGTAGGTGGCCTCGATCCGGTTGACGCCGATGGTGCGGGCCGAGTTGAGGCTGTCGGCGTCGGTGAGCGACAGGTAGAAGCCGTACACCAGGGGGTAGAGCACGAGGACGCCGAGCACGAGGGCCACGGGGGCGATCATGGCGTACGCGTACCAGTACTTCTGGTACGTGTGCTTCAGACGCGTCAGCGGACCGGGGCGCGGCGTCCGCTCACCGCGACGCTTGCCGGTCGCGCGGTCGATGGCGACTGTCATGGGTGGGACACCTTCTGGAAGATCCGGACTGGAGGTCCGGGCTGGAGGTCCGGGCTGGAGATCCTGGCTGGAGATCCTGGCTGGAGATCCTGGCTGGAGATCCGGGGCACTGGCTCTACGGCGCTGCGGAGCGCCTGGGTACAGGCCGGTGACCGCCGGGTCCGTCCCCCGCAATCGGCGGACCCGGCGGCCGTTCGTCGGTCACTTGCTGAAGTCGGGGACCAGCTTCGCGATCGCGGTCTCGGCGTTGCCCAGGCCCTTGTCGAGGGACTCCTTGCCGCCGGCGATCTGGTTCAGCTCGGTGTCGAGGGGGCCCCAGAGGGAGCTGTACTCGGGCAGGGCCGGGCGCGGCTGGGCGGCGGGGAGGACGGCCTGGTAGCCGGCGATGCCCGGGTCGGCCTTGACCTCGGCGGTGTAGGCGTCGTCGCGCGTGGGGAGCGTGGAGTTCTTCAGCGCGATGGTCTCCTGGGCCTTCGCCGAGGTCATGAAGTTCACCAACTTCAGCGCGGCCTGCTGGTGGGCCTTGTCCGAGCCCGCGTACACGGAGAGGTTGTGGCCGCCGGTCGGGGCGCCCGCCTTGCCGGTGGAGCCGGCCGGGACGGTGGCGATGCCGAGGTTGGCCTTGTCCTTGAAGGCCGAGCCCGCGTAGAAGTTCGTGATCTCCCAGGGGCCCTGGATGATCGAGGCGACCTTGCCGCTGACGAACGCCTCCTGGATGTGGGCGTAGGCGTCGGCGGTGGTGTCGGCCTTGTGCAGGCCCTTGCCGTCGAAGAGGCCCTGCCAGGTCTCGTAGCCCTTCTTGGCGGCGGGCGAGGTGACAGTGATCTTCTTGGCGTCGGCGTCGACGGTGTCGGCGCCCTCGCCGTAGAGGAAGCTCTGGGCGTAGTAGGCCTGGGTGGAGCCCCAGTACCCGTCGACGCCGGTCTTGTCCTTGATCGTGGCGGCGGCCTTCTTCAGGTCGTCCCAGGTCGTGGGGGCTTCCTTGATGCCGGCCTCCTCGAAGAGGGCCTTGTTGTAGACGAGCGCGAGGGTGTCGGTGGTGAACGGGACGCCGTACGTCTTGCCCTCGTACGTGGCCTGCTCGATCAGGCTGGCCTGGAACTTGCTCCGGTCGGCGAGGGCCTCGGTGCCGTCCAGCGGCAGGAAAAAGCCCTTCTTGGCGAAGGCGGGTGTCCAGCCGACCTCGGAGCGCAGGACGTCGGGGGCGCCCTTGGAGCCGGCGGCCGTGTCGAACTTGTTCTGCGCCTGGTCGAAGGGGACGTTGACGAACTCGACCTTGATGTCCTTGTTGGCCTTCTCGAACTCCTTGACCAGGGCCTTGTACGTCGGCGCCTCATTGGTGGCGTTGGACGTGTCCCACCACGTGATGGTGACCGGACCGTCGGCGTCGCCACCGCTGTCGGTTCCGCCGCAGGCCGTCGCCGCCAGGGCGAGGGACGCCACCAGCGCGGTGGCCGCTATGCCACGCCGCATGAGTTCTCCTTGAGGGTGAGGTCCCCCCGTTCGTCGTTGAGAGAGGGGGGAGGCCGCCGGGCGACGTGAACGTAACAGCGTTGCAATCGCCGCGAAAGACCTTGCAGCAAAAAAGTGCAAGGGATCGCGAGAGTTACCTGCGCGTGACCCGCGATCGACCGCTTCGAGACCGTGATTCCGCGGGCTTGGCGGGTTCTCGGCCACTTGTGCAAGGCGCTGCAAGCACTTGCCATACGTTTCCGAGGCGAGGATCATCCGTTGCGGACCGGACCACGACCAGAATCACGAGGGACCGCGATGACGCAGCAGCCCGCAGCGGGCCGCACACCCGCCCGCACCCGGCGCCGGGCCGGTGGGCAAGCGGAGACCCGGCCGGTACAGTCCGGTGCTGTGACCACACGGCTTGCCGACATCGCGGCCCAGGCGGGGGTCAGCGAGGCGACGGTCAGTCGCGTCCTGAACGGGAAGCCGGGCGTCGCCGCGACCACCCGCCAGTCCGTGCTCGCCGCGCTCGACGTCCTGGGCTACGAGCGGCCCGTGCGGCTGCGGCAGCGCAGCGCCGGCCTGGTCGGCCTGATCACTCCCGAGCTGGAGAACCCGATATTCCCGGCGCTGGCCCAGGTCATCGGCCAGGCGCTGACCCGGCAGGGCTACACCCCGGTGCTGGCCACCCAGACGCCCGGCGGCTCCACCGAGGACGAGCTGACGGAGATGCTGGTGGACCGCGGGGTCGCCGGGATCATCTACGTCTCGGGACTGCACGCGGACACGACCGCCGACACGCAGCGCTACGAGCAACTGCGCGCCCAGGGCGTCCCCTTCGTCCTCGTCGACGGCTTCTCACCGAAGGTCCAGGCCCCCTTCATCTCACCGGACGACCGCGCGGCCATGACCCTCGCGGTCACCCACCTCGTCTCCCTCGGCCACACCCGCATCGGCCTCGCCCTGGGACCGAAGCGCTTCGTGCCGGTGCAACGCAAGATCGAGGGCTTCGTACGCACGATGCAGGACCAGTTGGGCCTGCCGTCGGAGACCATCGAGACGGAACTCGTCCAGCACTCGCTGTACACCCTGGAGGGCGGCCAGGCGGCGGCGACCGCGCTCATCGACCGGGACTGCACGGCGGTGGTGTGCGCGAGCGACATGATGGCGCTGGGTGCGATACGGGCGGCGCGGCAGCGGAGCCTGGAGGTGCCGCGGGACGTCTCGGTCGTCGGCTTCGACGACTCCCCCCTGATCGCCTTCACGGACCCGCCGCTGACCACGATCCGCAAGCCGGTCCCGGCCATGGGCCAGGCCGCCGTCCGCACGCTCCTGGAGGAGATCGGCGGGACACCGGCACCCCACAGTGAGTTCGTGTTCATGCCGGAACTGGTGGTGCGCGGTTCGACCGCTTCGGCCCCTGGGGACCGGTCTCGTCCCTAGGTTGGAGGACCGAGGGACCGCACCGGTACGCAGGCAGGAGGCGTCCACAGCCGTCTACGACGAACACCGTGCGTCCAGGACCCGACCAGCGGATGATCTGCGGGAGAAGTCTCTTCTGGCAGACTCTCTGCCCATGGGTGACACGACCGTGACGACACCGAGTGGCCGGCAGTCGGCCGCTCGACGCCCCGTCGCGGACGAGCCGGCGGAACAGTCCGTTCTTTCTCGCTTGCGCACCCCTCGCCGCCCCCGCTTCTGGTTCGAGATCCTGCTGATCGCGGTGAGCTACTGGACGTACTCACTGATCCGCAACGCGGTGCCGGAGCAGAAGCAGGAGGCCCTCAGCAACGCCGACTGGATCTGGAAGGCGGAGCAACGCCTCGGGATCGCGGTCGAGGACTCGCTGAACCACGCCGTGAACTCGGTGAAGTGGCTGGTCGTCGGCATGAACTACTACTACGCGACCCTGCACTTCGTGGTGACGCTCGGCGTCCTGGTCTGGCTCTACCGCCGTCACCCCGGTCGTTACGCGGCCACGCGCCTGGTGCTCTTCGCGACGACGGCCGTGGCGCTGGTGGGCTACTACTTCTACCCGCTGGCCCCGCCCCGCCTGATGACGAACGGCGGCTTCGTCGACACGGTCCTCGTCCACCAGACCTGGGGCTCCATGGCCTCCGGGGACCTGAAACACATGTCGAACCAGTACGCCGCGATGCCCTCCATGCACATCGGCTGGTCCGCGTGGTGCGGGCTGACGATCTACGCGCTCGCCTCGGTCCCCTGGGGCCGCGTCCTGGGCCTCCTCTACCCGGCGACCACCCTCGTCGTCATCGTCGCCACCGCCAACCACTTCTGGCTCGACGCGGTCGGCGGCCTGCTCTGCCTCACCTTCGGCTATCTGGTGGCCCGCGTCTGGTACGGGGCGTTGCCGGTTCCCTCCGGGGGGCCGGCGGGTCGGTCTCGTCTGCCGGGTTCGGTCGGTGACCGGCTGCGGGTTCGTGGTGGCTGGTCGCGCAGTTCCCCGCGCCCCTGAAAAAGCACGGGCGCCCGTGTCCGCACCCCGCACCGCAGCGCCAGCCGCGCACGCACCCCGACCAGCACCGCCAGCCGCGCACGCACCCCGACCAGCACCGCCAGCCGCGCACGCACCCCGACCAGCACCGCCAGCCGCGCACGCACCCCGACCAGCACCGCCAGCGGCGTACGCACCCCGACGCACCGGTAGACGCGTACGCACGGCAGGGGGTGTGCCGGGAGGTGTCCGCCCGCAGTGGCCGGCGTCCGCCGCCGGGCATCTGACTCCCCCACAGACCCGCCGGACCGAGGACGGAGACCTCCCGGCGCGCACCCGACCCACGACGAAACCGCAGGCGCCCCAGCCACGACGGCGGGAAAGCCATCCACGGGCCCCGAACACCCCAACCCGCAAGC
>NZ_VMNX01000194.1 GCF_009377235.1 Streptomyces acidicola | reverse complement strand
GATCACGCCCTCCACCCCCGCCTTGACCACCCGCGTGTCAGCGCCGGGTCGTAGGGTGGTCGCGCTATGACGAAGCCCTCACTCCCCGAACTCCTGCATGCTGCCGTCACCGCCGTCGGCGGTGTGGAGCGCCCCGGCCAGGTGACCATGGCCCAAGCCGTCGAGCAGGTCATCGACGACGGCTCACACCTGCTGGTCCAGGCCGGCACCGGCACCGGAAAGTCGCTGGGCTACCTGGTGCCCGCGCTAGCCCACGGGGAGCGGGTCGTCGTGGCGACGGCCACCCTGGCTCTGCAACGTCAGCTTGTGGAGCGGGATCTGCCCCGCACGGTCGAGGCGCTGCACCCCCTGCTGCGCCGCCGCCCCGAGTTCGCGATGCTCAAGGGCCGGTCGAACTACCTGTGCCTGCACCGTCTGCACGAGGGTGTGCCCCAGGACGAGGAGGAGGGCCTCTTCGACCAGTTCGAGGCGGCCGCGCCCACCAGCAAGCTGGGCCAGGACCTGATCCGGCTGCGGGACTGGTCACAGGAGACCGAGACCGGCGACCGCGACGACCTCACTCCGGGCGTCTCCGACCGGGCCTGGTCCCAGGTGTCGGTGTCCTCCCGTGAGTGCCTGGGTGCCTCCAAGTGCGCCTACGGCGCCGAGTGCTTCGCCGAGATGGCGCGCGAACGCGCCAAGCTCTCGGAGGTCGTCGTCACCAACCACGCACTGCTCGCGATCGACGCGATCGAGGGTGCTCCGGTGCTCCCGCAGCACGAGGTGCTGATCGTCGACGAAGCGCACGAGTTGGTTTCCCGCGTGACGGGCGTGGCCACGGGTGAGCTCACGCCCGGCCAGGTCAACCGGGCCGTGCGCCGCGCCGCGAAGCTCGTGAACGAGAAGGCCGCCGACCAGCTCCAGACCGCCGCCGAGGGCTTCGAGCGGCTCATGGAGCTGGCCCTGCCGGGCCGTCTGGAGGAGATCCCGGAGGATCTCGGTTACGCCTTGATGGCGCTGCGTGACGCCGCCCGTACGGTGATCTCGGCCATCGGCAGCACGCGCGACAAGTCCGTCCAGGACGAGGACGCGGTCCGTAAGCAGGCGCTGGCCTCCGTGGAGAGCGTGCACGACGTGGCGGAGCGGATCAGCAACGGCTCCGAGTGGGACGTCGTCTGGTACGAGCGCCACGACCGCTTCGGGGCCTCACTGCGCGTCGCCCCCATGTCCGTCTCGGGCCTCCTCAGGGAGAAGCTCTTCGCGGACCGCTCGGTGGTTCTCACATCGGCGACCCTGAAACTCGGCGGCGACTTCAACGGCGTGGGAGCATCACTGGGCCTGGCCCCCGAGGGCACAGAGGGTGAGGACCTGCCGCAGTGGAAGGGCGTTGACGTCGGCTCGCCGTTCGACTACCCGAAGCAGGGCATCCTGTACGTCGCCAAGCACCTGGCACGCCCCGCGCGCGACGGCGACCGCGCCGACATGCTGGACGAGCTGACCGAGCTGATCCAGGCCGCGGGCGGGCGGACGCTGGGCCTCTTCTCGTCGATGCGAGCGGCCCAGCTGGCAGCGGAGGAGTTGCGTGTCCGCATCCCCGAGTTCCCGATCCTGCTCCAGGGGGAGGAGACACTCGGCGAGCTGATCAAGAACTTCGCGGCCGACCCGAAGACCTGCCTCTTCGGCACGCTGTCCCTCTGGCAGGGCGTCGACGTCCCGGGCCCCAGCTGTCAGCTCGTCGTCATGGACAAGATTCCCTTCCCACGGCCCGACGACCCTGTGATGAGTGCCCGGCAGAAGGCCGTCGAGGACGCGGGAGGCAATGGCTTCATGGCTGTCGCCGCCACCCACGCGGCCCTGCTCATGGCTCAGGGCGCCGGCCGTCTCGTACGCGCGTCCGGGGACCGCGGTGTGGTGGCCGTACTGGACCAGCGGCTGGCCACGGCCCGCTACGGCAGCTATCTGAAGGCATCGCTGCCCGATTTCTGGTACACGACGGACCGTAACCAGGTGCGTAAGTCGCTGGCGGCCATCGACCAGGCGGCCCAGCAGACGGAAGAGGCGTAAGTCTGCAGGTGGCCCGTGATCCCGTCCCGCCGGGACGGGATCACGGGCCACCTGCAGCCGACGGAAGCGGAGCCGGACAGTGCAGGGCCCCGGAACCGGCGCAGGGGTTCCGGGGCCCGGATCAGGGGCGGCGCACCGCCGCTACGGGGTCACACCCGCCGCAGCACCGCCACCACCTTGCCCAGGATGGTCGCGTCGTCGCCGGGGATCGGCTCGTACGCCGCGTTGTGCGGGAGAAGCCAGACGTGGCCGTCCTCGCGCTTGAAGCGCTTGACCGTGGCCTCGCCGTCCAGCATGGCTGCCACGATGTCGCCGTTCTCGGCGACCGGCTGGCGGCGGACCGTCACCCAGTCTCCGTCACAGATGGCAGCCTCGATCATCGAGTCGCCGACGACCTTCAGGACGAACAGCTCACCGTCGCCGACGAGCTGCCTCGGGAGCGGGAACACGTCCTCCACCGACTCCTCGGCGAGGATCGGACCGCCGGCGGCGATCCGGCCGACGAGCGGGACGTATGACGCGGCCGGCTTGCCCGCCGTGTCCGTGGGCTGTGCCGACGCCTGGTCGGAGCCCCGTACCTCGTACGCGCGCGGGCGGTGCGGGTCGCGACGGAGGAAGCCCTTGCGCTCCAGGGCCATCAGCTGGTGCGCCACCGAGGACGTGCTGGACAGGCCGACCGCCTGGCCGATCTCCCGCATCGACGGCGGGTAGCCACGCCGCTGCACGGAGTCCCTGATGACCTCGATGACCCGGCGCTGCCGGTCCGTGAGCCCCGAGCTGTCAGCTCGGATGCCTGGAGGTCGGCCAGGCAGGGACCGCTTTGGCCCCTCATGGTTCGTGGCTTCGTTCATCGCATGCACCGGCTCGAATCGGTCCTGGGAGCGGTCCTGGGCAGTGATGGCGGCACTGTCTGCGGTGGTGGTCACGTCGGCCCCTCTCGATGGTCTCCCGTGCTGGACAACGGTAGTTGCTTTCGAAAGGTTGCGCCAAACACACGTTCGAGTGAAAAATCGCGGATTGGTCGACGCGATCAGATCTCCGGGTGTATGGCTAACGCCGCTCCTGGCGGACAAAAGCGCTCATTGCTGTACTGTTCACCGCCGGGCGATGGCCTTGTGGGCCGATGTCGCTTCGTGGTCCAGTCTGCCACCAGGTGCCCCGGCAACCGGGTACCGGCCCCTCCTGAGCGTCGCCCTCACCGTATCCCCGGTCGCCCTGTGGCGGAATGGCCCTGGGGCGCCTGCCGATACGTGTGCGACACGCGCGGCGTGGGCGGATTTACGTGCCAAGCCCTACATGTAGTGCTTGGATTGCGGTGACGGCCCAGAAGTTGTGGTCCCCCGGGTCTCCGGGCCCTCGGGTATCGCCTATGCTTGGGGCTGCTTCGCGGGGCCCGAGTGGCCTGTGAGGCTATTGAGTCTGCTGTGAAAGGGGGTTGGAAGTTCTATGCATTGCCCTTTCTGCAGGCACCCCGACAGCCGCGTCGTCGACTCTCGGACGACCGATGACGGTACGTCGATCCGCAGGCGCCGTCAGTGTCCGGACTGTTCCCGTCGTTTCACGACGGTGGAGACCTGTTCGCTGATGGTGGTCAAGCGGTCCGGCGTCACCGAGCCCTTCAGTCGAACGAAGATCATCAACGGTGTGCGCAAGGCATGCCAGGGACGGCCCGTCACCGAGGATGCGCTGGCGCAGCTGGGCCAGCGGGTCGAGGAGGCGGTGCGGGCCACGGGGAGCGCCGAGCTGACCACCCACGACGTGGGGCTGGCCATACTCGGCCCGTTGCAGGAGCTCGACCTCGTCGCCTATCTGCGATTCGCCTCGGTGTACCGGGCGTTCGATTCGCTGGAGGACTTCGAGGCGGCCATCGCGGAACTCAGGGAAGAGCAGGGGAAGCGCCCCGCCGGGGACGGCGAGGACTGCGAGGGAGCAGTCGAGGAGCGCAGGGAACCCGAATGCGGGCCCGCGGGGACCGGAGGGGTCCCCGTGCCCGCCCACGCCGCCGACTGACAGGCGGAGCGCCCGGACGGATCATCCGGACCGGACGATCGGCGGCGACCAGGACCTGTCGCGGAGGGCCGTGTGCGCGGCGCCGCGACACATGACAGAACACGTGCTACGGGAACAAAGTGGCACTTCAGGGCGTTTTCGCCCGTACAGGGAGGCGGCATGACAGAGACGGCGAGCGGTCCGGCACGGAGTTCCCGCGCCAAGGGCACCAAGGCGAGCAAGGGACTGCGTATCGAGCGCATCCACACCACCCCCGGCGTGCACCCGTACGACGAGGTCGAGTGGGCGCGCCGTGACGTCGTCATGACCAACTGGCGCGACGGCTCGGTCAACTTCGAGCAGCGCGGCGTCGAGTTCCCCGAGTTCTGGTCGGTGAACGCGGTCAACATCGTCACCAGCAAGTACTTCCGCGGTGCCGTCGGCACCCCGCAGCGCGAGGTGAGCCTGAGGCAGCTCATCGACCGCATCGTGAAGACGTACCGGAAGGCCGGTGAAGACTACAAGTACTTCGCCTCGCCCGCCGATGCCGAGATCTTCGAGCACGAGCTGGCGTACGCCCTCCTGCACCAGATCTTCAGCTTCAACAGCCCGGTCTGGTTCAACGTCGGCACGCCCCAGCCCCAGCAGGTCTCCGCGTGCTTCATCCTGGCCGTCGACGACTCCATGGAGTCGATCCTCGACTGGTACAAGGAAGAGGGCATGATCTTCAAGGGCGGCTCCGGCGCCGGCCTGAACCTCTCCCGGATCCGCTCCTCCAAGGAGCTCCTCTCCTCCGGTGGCAACGCCTCCGGTCCGGTCTCCTTCATGCGCGGTGCGGACGCCTCCGCAGGAACGATCAAGTCCGGTGGCGCCACCCGCCGCGCCGCCAAGATGGTCATCCTCGACGTCGACCACCCCGACATCGAGGACTTCATCGAGACCAAGGTGAAGGAGGAGGAGAAGATCCGCGCCCTTCGCGACGCGGGCTTCGACATGGACCTCGGCGGCGAGGACATCACCTCCGTCCAGTACCAGAACGCCAACAACTCGGTTCGCGTGAACGACGAGTTCATGAAGGCCGTCGAGTCCGGCGGGAAGTTCGGTCTGCGCGCGCGGATGACCGGCGAGGTCATCGAAGAGGTCGACGCCAAGACCCTGTTCCGCAAGATGGCCGAGGCCGCGTGGGCCTGCGCCGACCCCGGTATCCAGTACGACGACACCATCAACCACTGGCACACGTGCCCGGAGTCCGGCCGCATCAACGGCTCGAACCCGTGCAGCGAGTACATGCACCTGGACAACACGTCCTGCAACCTCGCCTCGCTGAACCTGATGAAGTTCCTGAGGGACGACAGCAAGGGCAACCAGTCCTTCGACGTCGAGCGCTTCACGAAGGTCGTCGAGCTCGTCATCACCGCGATGGACATCTCCATCTGCTTCGCGGACTTCCCGACCCAGAAGATCGGCGAGAACACCCGCGCCTTCCGCCAGCTCGGCATCGGCTACGCCAACCTCGGCGCCCTCCTCATGGCGACCGGCCACGCGTACGACTCCGACGGCGGCCGCGCCCTGGCCGGGGCCATCACCTCGCTGATGACCGGTACGTCGTACCGCCGCTCGGCCGAACTCGCCGCGGTCGTCGGCCCGTACGAGGGCTACGCCCGCAACGCCACGCCGCACCTGCGCGTCATGAAGCAGCACGCCGACGCCAACACCAAGGCCGTCCGCATGGACGACCTGGACACCCCGGTCTGGGCCGCCGCCACGGAGGCCTGGCAGGACGTGCTCCGCCTCGGCGAGAAGAACGGCTTCCGCAACTCGCAGGCGTCCGTCATCGCCCCGACCGGCACGATCGGTCTCGCGATGTCCTGCGACACCACCGGCCTGGAGCCCGACCTCGCGCTGGTCAAGTTCAAGAAGCTGGTCGGCGGCGGCTCGATGCAGATCGTCAACGGCACCGTCCCGCAGGCCCTGCGCCGCCTGGGCTACCAGGAGGAGCAGATCGAGGCGATCGTCGCCCACATCGCCGAGCACGGCAACGTGATCGACGCACCGGGCCTCAAGCCCGAGCACTACGAGGTCTTCGACTGCGCCATGGGCGAGCGCGCCATCTCCCCGATGGGCCACGTCCGCATGATGGCCGCGATCCAGCCGTGGATCTCCGGTGCCCTGTCCAAGACGGTCAACATGCCGGAGTCGGCGACCGTCGAGGAGGTCGAGGAGATCTACTTCGAGGCCTGGAAGATGGGCGTCAAGGCGCTCGCCATCTACCGCGACAACTGCAAGGTCGGCCAGCCGCTCTCCGCGAAGACCAAGGAGAAGGAGAAGGCCGAGATCACAGAGAAGGCCGAGGCGACCATCCGCGAGACGGTCGAGAAGGTCGTCGAGTACCGCCCGGTCCGCAAGCGCCTCCCGAAGGGTCGTCCCGGCATCACCACGTCCTTCACCGTCGGCGGCGCCGAGGGTTACATGACGGCCAACTCCTACCCGGACGACGGCTTGGGCGAGGTCTTCCTGAAGATGTCCAAGCAGGGTTCGACCCTCGCGGGCATGATGGACGCCTTCTCCATCGCGGTGTCCGTCGGCCTCCAGTACGGCGTGCCGCTGGAGACGTACGTCTCCAAGTTCACCAACATGCGCTTCGAGCCGGCCGGTATGACGGACGACCCGGACGTGCGGATGGCGCAGTCGATCGTCGACTACATCTTCCGTCGTCTGGCGCTCGACTTCCTGCCGTTCGAGACGCGCTCCGCGCTCGGCATCCACTCCGCCGAGGAGCGCCAGCGTCACCTGGAGACGGGTTCCTACGAGCCGACCGAGGACGAGGTCGACGTCGAGGGCCTGGCCCAGTCCGCGCCCCGCGCACAGGAGTTGAAGGCCGTCGCCACCCCCAGGGCGGGCATCGAGGCGGCCAAGCCCGCACCGCAGCAGGCCCACACCAGCGCCGAACTCGTGGAGATGCAGCTGGGCATCCAGGCGGACGCCCCGCTCTGCTTCTCCTGCGGCACGAAGATGCAGCGGGCCGGTTCCTGCTACATCTGCGAGGGCTGCGGCTCGACCAGCGGGTGCAGCTGAGCCTGGACGCCCCTGAGGCGTGAATCAGCTCGTCAGGGCGGTGGAGCCGGAAGTCCGGCTCCACCGCCCTCGGTGCGGGTGACGCCCGGCTTTTCTCCCTGTTGCATCGCGTCGCTACCTTGCGCTGCCCGTACGTGACGGCTGGTGGGACGTGGCGAGGGAGGGCCTTGCCGCTGGAGACCAGCGGCTGACGTGGTGGGCGGAGTTTGCGCCGGAGCTGGGTCTCTTCGCGCCAGTACGCACTGAAGGGCAGTAACGGCCGATGACCGTACTGCCCTTCAGTGCTGACGGGTGCCGTGAGCGGGTCAGGACTCGCTCAGGCTGCCCATGACGCGGGCGAAGGACGCCGGGTCCTCCTCGTAGCCGTGGACGCCCGGTCGGAACGACCACTCTCCCGAGTCGTCGCGCACGAACTCCGCGACGGTCGCCGCCGTGGAGTTCAGGACGCCGCCGAAGTCGTCCTCGGCCAGGACGGTGTAGCCCTCACGGATGCGCAGGGCGGAGTTGTGGACGTTGACGAAGGTCTTCCGGCCGGCCCGCTGCTGAATGGCCACGCCCACCACCACGCGCGCGTAGCGGCCGTCGAGCCGGCTGAGCTCGACGGTCATGACCTCGTCCCAGCCGAAGCCCTGACCGGTCTTGCTGTCGCGGTTGAGGGTGATGGTGCCGTCGGGGGAGCGGCTGTCGAAGTGCACCACGTAGTCGGGGTTTCCGCTCGGCTCGGCGGCCAGGTAGGTCGCCGCGACGAGGTCGAGGTCCGTGGGTGCCTGTCCCGAGGGACTGGGATCCCATTTCACCGCCACCTCGACCTTGCCGATGCCCTTGTTGAGGCCGTTCACCAGATCTCCCTCCCCGATTCCTGGGCCTGCCGCCCGAACTTCCTTACAGTCCAGGCCCGTTGTCCATCCTCCCACGCGCGCGGGGGCGCTCGCTCGGGTGCACTCCGCCGGAGCATGACCGGCGCCACGCTCCGTGGCCTTACCATGGCGCGGTGCTGGTCAAGTGGATTCGCTGCACCGTGGTGGACCGCCGCGGTTTCGAACGGGGACAGCGAAGGTGGGCGGGGCTTCTGGGGGAGCCGGGTTTCCGTGGGCAGGGTGGTGGCTGGAGCCGTGCGCGGCCCGGTGTGGCCCACATCTTCTCCTTCTGGGAGAGCCGTGCCTTCTACGACTCCTTCATGGCGCGTTCCCATGACCGGCTCGCCGCCTCACAGTCCGGAACCTTCAAGGACCCGCAGGTCAAGCTCTTCGACTACCGCTTCGATGTGAAGACCGGCTTCGAACCGCGCTTCACGGACGCCGATCTGGTGCGAGTGGCGCACTGTCGCGTCCATGAGGAGCGCGCCGAGCACTTCGCGCTGATGCAGGAGAAGGTCTGGAACCCCGCGATGGCCGGCTCTCCCGGCATGGTGCGGGGCCTCTTCGGCGAGGCGCCGGGCCACGAGTTCATGATCCTCTCCATGTGGCTGTCGGCCGCCGAGCACGGAAAGTACCGCACCGAACGCGTCGAGCGGCTCGCCCTGCGAGCCCAGATCGAGGCCGATGTCGCGGCGCTCGCGGGTGACATCGTGGACCTGGAGTCCGCCTGGACGGTTTGAGCCGGTGAGTTTGAGATTCGGACTCGGGTGCCGAGGGTGAGTCCGGAATCTGGACGCGCTCGTGAGGGGTGAGTCCGGAATGTGGATCCGGTGGTGAGGTGGGTCCAAGATCTGGACGGCATGGGTTTGAGATCCAGACGAGATCCAGATGCGTCAAAAGGGTGCCAGAAGGCGCAAAATGCGACCCTTGGTGTGCAGGACCTGTGTGACCTACACCGTAAGGAGCCCATACGGGTGCTCGATCGACCGTCACCCGATCTAGGGTTTTGGCATGGCACGACCACGGCGCATCGTCCTTGTCCGGCACGGCGAGTCAACGGGCAACGCCGACGACACCGTGTACGAACGCGAGCCCGACCATGCCCTGGGGCTCACGGAGCTCGGCTGGCGGCAGGCGGAAGAGACCGGCAAACGGCTCCGGGAGGTGTTCGGCCGGGAGCGCGTCAGCGTGTACGTCTCCCCGTACCGCCGCACCCACGAGACGTTCCGGGCCTTCCACCTCGACCCCGAGCTGGTGCGCGTCCGCGAGGAGCCGCGGCTGCGCGAGCAGGACTGGGGCAACTGGCAGGACCGAGACGACGTACAGCTCCAGAAGTCGTACCGGGACGCGTACGGACACTTCTTCTACCGCTTCGCGCAGGGCGAGTCCGGGGCCGACGTGTACGACCGGGTCGGCGGCTTCCTGGAGAGCCTGTTCCGCAGCTTCGAGGACCCCGACCACCCGCCGAACGTGCTCCTGGTGACCCACGGCCTGGCCATGCGGCTGTTCTGCATGCGGTGGTTCCACTGGTCGGTCGCCGAGTTCGAGTCGCTGTCCAATCCCGGGAACGCGGAGATGCGGATGCTCGTTCTCGGGGACGACGGCAAGTACACCCTTGACCGCCCCTTTGAACGCTGGCGTGACCCGGAGTCGTACGGAGTCACCGGTTAGAGTGGCAGGGCAATGACCGCTGACTCCTCTCCTGACGCACGCCTGAACCGCGCCCTGAGCAGCCTGCGCGGACTCTCGGTGGGGGACGCACTGGGCTCCCAGTACTTCGTACCCGCGAACTATCCGCTGCTCAAGCGCCGTGAGACACCGACCGGTCCCTGGCAGTGGACGGACGACACGGAGATGGCCTGCTCCGTCGTGGCGATCCTCGCCGCCCACCAAAGGATCGACCAGGACGAGCTGGCCCGGTCCTTCGCCGAGCACCACGACTTCGACCGCGGCTACGGGCCGGCGGTCAACCGGCTGCTGCGGCTGGTCAGGGAGGGCGGCGACTGGCGGGAGCTCGCCTCCGCGCTCTTCGACGGACAGGGCTCCTGGGGCAACGGCGCGGCCATGCGGATCGCCCCCTTGGGGGCCTGGTACGCGGACGACCCCGAGCAGGCGACCCACCAGGCGGAGATCTCGGCGTACCCCACCCATCAGCACCGCGAGGCCGTCGCTGGTGCCATGGCCGTCGCCGCTGCCGCCGCCCTCGCGGCCGACCCGGCAGGGCCGCCGAGCGCCGAAGCGTTGCTCGACGGCGTCATCGCACTCATGCCCAGAAGTGCCGTCGACGCGGGACTGCGACGCGCCCGCGACATGCTCGACTACGGGGACGCGAGCACCGTCGCCGCCGTACTCGGCTGCGGCCGGCGCACGTCGGCGCACGACACGGTGCCCTTCGCGATCTGGTCGGCCGCGAAGGCCCTCGGCGACTACAGGCAGGCGTTCTGGGCGACGGCCCAGGCGGGCGGCGATGTGGACACGACCTGCGCCATCGTCGGGGGAATCGTCGCCTCCGGTAAGGCGGGGACACCTCCCGAGGAGTGGCTGCGGCAGACGGAAGTGCTGCCGGACTGGTCTCCGGCGCGTTAGCGGCGGTCGCTGCCTCATCCCGTCGGCCGCTCATGCCACAGACAGGCTGTGCCCTGAACCCAAGTGTCACGAACACCCCAACTGTCACAGGCGTGCCACAGAAGGCTTTCACCCCGCTGTGGTGCCCGAGCCCCGGCATACCCTTGCGCAACGCCGCCTGTCGATCATGACGGTGTGCGTCGACGAGACACCGGTCACGAGCCTTCTGCCGCAGCGGCACGCTGCGTAGGTGGGCCGGCCGGGAGGGGGGTCCGTGTCCGACACATCGTCCGCGTCCGAGCCGAAGGGCGGGGGGCCCGGAGGACGCGCCTTGGCTGCCGACACACTCGAGGACCCGTCCAGGTCCCGGGCGAGCTCGCCGGAGGCGGCTCCCGTCGCAGGGCCACCGGGGGTCGGCCCGGGTACCTGGCTGGCCGACCTTCAGATCGACGAACCCGCGCCCGTCCGCACCCCGACCCTGTGGGCCACCCTGGCCACGGGCGTCCTCAGCATGCTGCTGCTCGGCGACGGAGCAGCCGTCAACCTGTTGATCGTCGCGATTCCCGCAGTGCTCGCCGTGTACTTCGCCGCCCGGCGGGCCGGCCGTCGCCCGCGCGCGTGGACGCTCGTCTGGGGAGCTCTGGGGCTGGCGCTGCTGACCGTTCCGGCGCTGCGTGACGCGGAGTGGCCGTCGTTCCTCGCCGTCGTCACCGCGGTCGCGGCGGGCTCCCTGGCACTGCACGGGGGCCGCAGCTGGCCGGCCGTCCTGCTCGGCCCGATCGGCGTGCTCAACGCGGTGGTCACCGGCCCCGCCTGGGCCTGGCAAGGGCTGCGCAGCCTGTCGGGCGGCGCCCGCGAGCGGCTGGGCCCGGTCCTGCGGGCGCTCGGCGTCGCCGCAGTGCTGGTGCTGGTGTTCGGGGCGCTGTTCGCCGGCGCGGACGCGGCCTTCGCGGACCTGCTCGGCGCCCTGGTGCCGGACACTTCGGTGGCCGACGGCCCCTGGCGTGTGCTGCTCTTCGCCCTTGGTCTCGTCGGGGCGCTCGCGGCGGCACGCACGGCTGCCGCCCCCGTTCACTGGGACCAGGTCGAAGTGCCCGAGGGACGTGCCCGTGGTCGCGTCGAGTGGGCCCTGCCGCTGATCGTGCTCATCGTGCTGTTCGCCGTGTTCAACGCCGTTCAGCTGGCCGTCCTCTTCGGCGGGTACGACGCCGTACTCCAGAAGACCGGGCAGACGTACGCCGAGTACGCGCGGCAGGGCTTCTGGCAGTTGCTCCTGGCGACGCTTCTCACGCTGCTGGTCATCGTCCTGGCCCTGCGCTGGGCGCCGCGCACTCGATCGGGTGATCGCACGCTGGTGCGCTCCGTGCTGGGAACTCTGTGCGCGCTGACCCTCGTTGTGGTGGCATCCGCTGTGCGACGGATGGACATGTACGTGGAGGCGTATGGACTGACGCGACTGAGGATCTCGGTGCTGGCCGTGGAGCTGTGGCTCGGCCTGGTCATCGTGTTCATCCTGGCGGCCGGGGTGTGGGGAGCCCGTTGGCTGCCGCGTGCCGTGGCCGCCAGTGCAGCGGCCGGGGTGCTGGTGTTCGGGCTCGTGTCGCCGGACGAGCTGATCGCCGAGCGCAACGTCCAACGGTACGAGGACACGGGCCGGTTCGACCTCGACTACGCGCGCGGGCTGTCCGCCGACGCCGTGCCGGCCCTCGACAAGCTGGCCGAGCCCCTGCGGTCCTGTGTGCTGCGGGATCTCGCGGCCGACCTCGACGAGCGGGACGCGCCCTGGTACGCGACGAGTCGGGGCGAGGCAGAGGCGCGACGCATCCTCGACAAGCGGCCGCTGTCGGTGGAGGTGGACACGGCCGAGTGCGCACGGTTCAGGGACGAGGTCATGTACCGCTGAGAGCGGTTCGGCGAGCGGCCGGCAAGGGGGGGGCAGTAAGTGGCGGTGAGCTCGCCGCGGTTTGTGGAAGTGGCGTGGGACCGGTCGGGCGGTCGTAGTACGGGTGCGACGGGCCTGGCTCTTCGCCGGCGTTCCAGTGGCCACCCGCGAACGCACCGCTGCGAGGGGGCGGACTGAGGTGCGCGGGCGGGTCTCGGGCGCCTTTCGGCGTCACGGTGCGGATGGCCGGACCGATGCCCTCGCCGTTGGTTCCCCCGGGCACGGTCCGGCCATCCGCGGTTGTCAGCCCCCTGCGGGTCCCGCCGTGCCGGACAGGGCCTCCAGGTCGCTCTTGCGGACCTTGATGACCAGCACGGCGGTGGCCAGGGCGAGTACGGCCATCGCGACGGCCGGGACGAACGCCGTCGAGATGCCCTGGGCGAGAACCTCGTGGCCCCAAGGAGCCGGCAACTGGTGGGTCTTGGCGAACTCGGCCTTCTGCTCGGCCGTGCCGTTCGCCAGGAAGCTCGGCATCTGCTTCTCCGCCTCGTCCCGGCCTGCGGTGCCGAAGACCGTGGTCAGGATGGACAGACCGAGGGAACCGCCCACCTGTTGCATGGCGTTGAGCAGGCCGGACGCCGCGCCCGCCTCGTGCTGGGCGACCCCGGAGACCGCGGTCAGGGTCAGCGTCACGAAGTTCAGACCCATGCCGAAGGCGAACAGCAGCATGGGGCCGAGCACCCCGCCCGCGTACGAGCTGTCGGGGTTGATGAACGTCTGCCAGGTGAGCCCGATCACGACGAGCGTCGAACCGGCCGCCATGAACGGCTTGGGCCCGAGGACCGGCAGGAAGCGCTGCGACAGACCGGCGCCCACGACGATCGCTCCCGTCACGGGCAGGAAGGCGAGGCCGGCTTCGATCGGTGAGTACTGCAGCACGTTCTGCACGAAGAGGACGATGAAGAAGAACATGCCGAACATCGCCGCGGCCAGACTGAGCATGATCACGTATGTGCCCGACCGGTTGCGGTCGGTGAACATCCGCAGCGGAGTGATCGGTTCCTTGGCCCGCGTCTCGATGAACCCGAAGGCCAGCAGCAGGACCACCGCCGCACCGAAGGAGCCGACGGTCAGGCTGTCGCGCCAGCCCTCCTCCGAGGCGCGGATGAAGCCGTACACCAGCGACGCCATACCGGCCGTCGACGTGAGCGCGCCCGCGATGTCGAACCGTCCCGGATGCCGCTCGGACTCGCGGATGTACATCGGCGCGAGCACGGCTATCAGGATGCCGATCGGTACGTTGACGAACAGCACCCAGCGCCAGTCGAGCCACTCCGTGAGCATTCCTCCGGCGAGGAGACCGACGGCGCCGCCGCCGGCCGAGACGGCGGCGAAGACACCGAAGGCCCGGTTCCGTTCCGGGCCTTCGGCGAACGTGGTGGTGATGAGCGCCAGTGAGGTGGGTGACGCGATCGCGCCACCGGCGCCCTGGAGAGCGCGTGCCGCCAGCAGCTGCCATGGTTCCTGGGCGAATCCGCCCAGCAGCGAGGCGAGCGTGAAGAGCAGGATGCCGGTGATGAAGACCCGGCGCCGACCCAGGATGTCACCGGCGCGGCCGCCGAGGAGCAGCAGGCCGCCGAAGGTCAGCGTGTATGCGCTGACCACCCACGTCAGGTCGGTCGTGCTGAATGCGAGCGCGTCTTGAATGTGCGGAAGCGCGATGTTCACAATCGTCGCGTCGAGTACCACCATGAGTTGGCAGGCCGCGATGACCGCGAGTGCGATGCCGGGGCGCCCCTCCCGGCGGGCGGCTCCCGGCTTCTGATCCTGAATCAACGGAGAGGTTGTCACTATGGATCCCCCACAAGTGCGTTAGTGAACGCTTGCGTTCACTGCCGCGTCAAACGGTAGTGAGTCCCCCTTAGTGAACGCAAGCGTTCACTGAAGTCGCTGCCGAAAGATCTCGCCCGACCGCTCGCTCTGCCCGGGAATCCCCCCGTCCCCCTGCTCAACGGAGATACTCAGATGGCTACTTCGCGCTGGACGGCTGCCCCCGCTCAGACACCCTCCCTTCGTCGGCGCGGTGCCGTGCTCGAGCGCGCGATCCTCGACGCCGCACTGGAGCAGCTCAGTACGGTCGGCTGGAGCGGCCTCACGATGGAAGGTGTCGCCGCGGGTGCCCAGACCGGTAAGGCCGCGGTCTACCGTCGCTGGCCGTCCAAGGAGGACCTCGTCGCGGACGCGCTCCAGGCCGGGCTGCCGCAGTTCGACGAGGCGCCCGACCTCGGCAGCGTGCGCGAGGACCTCCTGGAGCTGTGCCGGCAAGCGCGCGAGGCGATGTTCTCGCGCCCCGGGTTCGCGCTGCGCTCGGTGATTCACGAATGCGACACGGCTCAGGTCGAGCGATTCAATGGAGTGATCGTCGAGGGGGTCGTGGAGCCGACCGTCAAGCTGCTCCGCGACGTCATCAACCGCGGAATCGAGCGGGGCGAGGTGCGTCCGGACGCGGCCAACGGGTACGTCTTCGACGCCATTCCGGCCATGATGATGTACCGGTCCAAGATGTGCGCGAGCGAATGGAGCGA
Organism: Streptomyces acidicola; assembly: GCF_009377235.1. Classification (GTDB taxonomy): domain Bacteria; phylum Actinomycetota; class Actinomycetes; order Streptomycetales; family Streptomycetaceae; genus Streptomyces; species Streptomyces acidicola. Next base: position 3,149 of record NZ_VMNX01000194.1, on the reverse strand, counting down.
GCGTGACATCGAAGAGATGGTCGACCAGTTGATGGTTCCGCTGCTGCGTTCCGCAGGTGCGTGATCACGCTCCGCAGACCGCCGGATCGAGGTCTGTGCGGGCTCTGGGGTTGGCGGGGGAAACCTGGGTGTCGCGGGGGGTTCGCGGCGGCGTACGCTAAGAGCGCCATGCCGTACGAACCACCTACTCACACCGTCGAGCGCTCTCTCCGCGCCACGACTGGAGCGAAGATCATTGCCGGTGTCGACGAGGTGGGGCGCGGCGCCTGGGCCGGCCCCGTCACCGTCTGCGCGGCGGTCACGGGTCTGCGCCGACCGCCCGAGGGCCTCACCGACTCCAAGCTCCTCACGGTCAAGAAGCGCACGAAGCTCGCCGAGGAACTGCGGAAGTGGGTCACGTCGTACGCCCTCGGGCACGCCTCTCCGGAGGAGATCGACGACCTGGGCATGACTGCCGCGCTGCGTCTTGCCGCCGTACGGGCCCTGGAGGCCTTGCCGGTCCGGCCCGACGCGGTCATCCTCGATGGGAAGCACGACTACCTGGGTGCCCCCTGGCGGGTACGTACGGTGATCAAGGGCGACCAGTCGTGCGTGGCCGTTGCGGCGGCCTCGGTGATAGCCAAGGTTCAGCGCGACAAAATGATGGCCGAACTGGGTATCGACCATGCAGACTTCGGTTTTGCGGCCAACGCCGGGTATCCATCACCCGTGCACAAGGCCGCGCTGGAGGAGCGGGGCCCCACCCCGTACCACCGGCTGTCGTGGGCGTATCTTGATGCGCTGCCCCAGTGGCGGCACCTCAAGAAGGTCCGCAGCTGGGCGGACGGAAGCGTTCCGGAGATCGAGGGTCAGCTCGGCTTCGATTTCTGACGGTTTCGTTCGCACTCATGTGCCACCCGCCGACGCGAGTCGCAACGGCGTTTGATAAAAATCAGCTCATGCCTCTCATTCCCGAGGAGCCTCAGATTCACGAGAGTGCCCAGGGTCCGCGCGCCACTCCGGCCAGCGGCCGCGTCGCGCCGACCCCCCGTCCTGTACCCGGTCCCCGTCCCGCGGCTCCGGCGCGTCCAGGTCGTCCAGGGCCCACCAGGCCCATGCCGACCCAACGCGCACCGCGCGACGCTGCCGCGGCCAAGCCGGGGCCACCCGCTCCGGCCGCTGCCGCGACCCCTGCCAGCCCACAGATCCAGCTCATCCCGGCCTCGGTGGAAGGTGCCCTGGACGCCGCCGAGGAGGCCGTCGATCTGCTCATGGAGTCGGGTCGGGCCCCTGGTGAGGTGCTGGTGATCACCACCGGCGAGCCGCATCCATGGGCCGCCCATGAGCTGTCCTTCGGCGAGGCCTCCTACTGGGCCCAGCACGACGCGGGCGACGACGTGTTCTATGCGGACGCCGCCGTTGCCGAGCGGGCCGGGGCCCGTCCCGTGGTCGTCGTCGCCGTCAACGGTGGTCCCGACACGGCCGCTGCCCAGGCGGTCCCGCTGGCGCTCGCCCGTGCCGGTGCCCTGCTGATCGTCTGCGGCGACCCGCAGCACATCAACTCGGTGCTGGGCGCGGGGGTCTGAGCGGTCTCGCACCCGCGAGGGACTGACCGGACTCCCGCCCATGGGGGGCTGGTCGGTTTCGCGTGCCCGGAATCAGGCTGGGTCTCCGGGCTGTCGCCCGGGCCGGTGGGGAGTGAGGGGCCTCCGTCGGCGCCGTCGTGGAGTGCGGAGGCAATGATGCGGGGCAATGAGGGGTGCGCGGACGCCCGCGCGCCCAGCATGCCTGTCCGTGGTTCACGTGGGCCGTCGCAAGGCGGACGCCCGCCCGGTTCAGCGGGCCGCTGCCCGGCGCAGCACCTCCGACGCGACGCCTCCCGTGCGTGGCAGCGGAGGCGTTGCCTCAGCCGTGGCGAAGGGCTCCGCGGGTGAGTTCGCGTGAGGGCGCCGTCCTCCCCGGCCCTCGCCGAGAACCTGCCAGCCGTCACGCGTCAGCGTGATGTACGCCCCGCAGCGCAGCCCGTGCAGCGTGCAGGCGTCCCGCAGCCCCCACATCCATGCGCCGTCCTCCTCCGTCCAACGTGCGTCCCCGTCACGGCAGTAGAGCAGCACGGCCGTGCGCACGGGAGTGCGGCGCCGCAGATCGTGCGGGATGACCCGGCGCAGCTGCGCGAGCAGCGCGTTGCGGAACATCCAGCCGTCGGCCGGGGCCGAACGCCGGGTGAACGAGGCGCTCGCCCGCAGCCGCTCGTCCGGGTCGAGAACGGCCACGACCGCGGTGGCGGGCCGGGGCTGGTGCCGTGCGTGCAGCCCGCTGACGACGTCCCGGGGATCGCGCAGCAGCGGAATCCCCGCGGCGGCCCACTCCGCGGGTTCGAGCATGCGGGTCGGGGGATTGGCGGAAGCGGCCGACAGCTGGGCAGCCGTCGACATGTTCGCCGCCGAGGACGATGCGAATCCGAAGGTCACGGTCCTCCCTTCGGCTACGCGCCCACAGTGCGGGCGGGGTCGGACTTTGGGGAGCGCACCCCACAGCGGAGCCCTACCGGACCACGGGGAGAGCCGTGCGGGGAGCGGACTTCAATTCTTCCTGTCGAACCTGGTTGCGGCAACGAGCAATTGGGGCCACCGACCGTTTTCCGGCGATCCGTCGCCTATCTCCGCCCTGCCGGGTCGCGTGCGGTGGGGTCAGCTCTGGGCGGCGAGTACGAGCGGGAGCACTTGGCCGGCTCCGGCCCGGCGCAGCAGCCGGGCTGCCACGGCCAGTGTCCAGCCGGACTCGGTGAGGTCGTCGATGAGCAGTACGGGGCCGTCCGCGGCGCGCAGGGCCTCGCACAGGGGCGGGGGCACGGCGAGCGCTCCGTTGAGTGCGCGGAGGCGCTGGGCGCTGTTCGAGCGGGGCAGGGGCAGGCCGTCGGCGTGGTCCGTGTAGGTGAGGGAGCCCAGCAGGGGGATACGGCCGATGTCGGAGATTCTGGTGCCGAGCGACTGGATGAGCTGTGGCCGGGTGCGTGAGGGCAGGGTGACTACGGCGATGGGGCGGGGTGGTGCGTCAGGGGCGCCCGAGGCCCAGCCGCCCGGCCCTTTGGCCCAGTCGGTCAGCACGGTCACGACGGCGCCGGCCACGTCGTCGGGCACGGGCGAGTCGGGGGTGTGGGGGGAGAGCAG
>NZ_VMNX01000193.1 GCF_009377235.1 Streptomyces acidicola | reverse complement strand
GGTGGGTGCCGGGCGGGCCGGTCAAGAAGGACAAGAAGGCGGCCGGAGCCGAGGGCAAGAAGCAGAAGGGGTCCGGCGACTCGGAGAGCTCCGACGAGACGGGCTCCCCGGACGGCGACGGCGGGACGTACGTCGTCGGCGAGGACAACAAGTCGCACGGCGCCGAGGGCAGGAAGACGAGCGAGGAGGGCGAGCCCCGGCAGCTCGCCGGGGACAGCAAGCGGTACAAGCCGGAGCTGGAACCGGACAGCGCCGCGGGCATGTACGCCCCGGAGGGCACCGCCGCGCCCGGCGCCGGCGTGAAGGGCCCGCTCGCCAAGGACGGCAAGGCGCTCAGCCTGCGCTTCGTGCTCCCGTCCGGGCCCGGCTCGGAGTCCCTGCGGGCCGTGGGCCGGCGCATCGCGCGGATGCTGGAGCGCGTCGGCATCCGCACCGAGATCACCAAGGTCCCCGACACCAGCTACTTCAAGGACCACATCGCGAACGGCCAGTACGACCTCGCGCTGTACTCCTGGCCCGCCTCCGCCTACCCCGCCACCGACGCCCGCCCCATCTACGCCAAGCCCGTCCCGGGCGCGGACGGCTCCCTGACCATCGAGCAGAACTACACGCGCGTCGGCACCGACCAGGTCGACCAGCTCTTCGACCAGGCCATCTCCACGCTCGACGAGAAGGAGTCCCGCTCCCTGATCCGCAAGGCCGACGCCCGCATCTGGGCCGCCGCCGGCTCGATCCCCCTCTACCAGCGCCCCCAGCTGGTGGCCGCCCGCACAAACCTCGCCAACGTGGGAGCTTTCGGCTTCGAGACCCCGGTGTACGAGGACATGGGCTTCTTGAAGAAGTCGGAAAAGCCCGCCCCGAGCCACTCGTAGCGGCAGGCGGCTGCGGATGCGCTGAAAGTGGGGGCGCGCGGAGACGCCGGGCGCGCCCAAGGTAGTCAGGGGCGCGGGGAACTGCGCGACCAGCCACAACGCACCCGCAGCCGCCAGAACACCCAGACCCGGCAGACGAGACCGCACAGGCCGCCCCACCGTCGAGTTCCTCACAAAACAGGCCCCCCACACCTCCCGGCCAAGCCCAGCGGCAGCGCCCCCGTACCATGGGGTGAGGCCGTGGCGTGCCAGCCCGGCAGGGTCCGCGGGACAACGAGTCCGCGAGGCCGTCCACAAACCCGGGAGATACGCCGCACCATGCCTGCGTCCATCCAGCGTCACGACATCCGCAATGTCGCCATCGTCGCCCACGTCGACCACGGAAAGACGACGATCGTCGACGCCATGCTCAAGCAGGCGGGAGCCTTCGCCGCGCACCAGCTCGACTCCGTCGACGACCGCATGATGGACTCGAACGACCTGGAGCGTGAGAAGGGCATCACGATCCTCGCCAAGAACACCGCGGTGAAGTACCACCCGAAGGCCGGCGGGGACCCGATCACCATCAACATCATCGACACCCCCGGCCACGCCGACTTCGGCGGCGAGGTCGAGCGCGGTCTGTCGATGGTCGACGGGGTCGTCCTCCTCGTCGACGCCTCCGAGGGCCCGCTGCCGCAGACCCGCTTCGTGCTGCGCAAGGCCCTCCAGCAGCGCCTGCCCGTCATCCTGTGCATCAACAAGACGGACCGCCCGGACTCCCGGATCGACGAGGTCGTCAACGAGACCTACGACCTCTTCCTCGACCTGGACGCGGACGAGGACCAGATCGAGTTCCCGATCGTCTACGCGTGCGGCCGTGACGGCATCGCCTCGCTGACGAAGCCGGCGGACGGCACCGTCCCGACCGACTCCACCAGCCTGGAGCCGTTCTTCTCCACGATCCTGGAGCACATCCCGGCGCCGACGTACGACGAGGGCGCCCCGCTCCAGGCCCACGTCACCAACCTCGACGCCGACAACTTCCTCGGCCGTATCGCGCTGCTCCGTGTCGAGCAGGGCGAGCTGCGCAAGGGCCAGACGGTGGCCTGGATCAAGCGGGACGGCTCCATCAGCAACGTCCGCATCAGCGAGCTGATGATGACCGAGGCGCTCACCCGCAAGCCCGCCGAGAAGGCCGGCCCCGGTGACATCTGTGCCGTCGCCGGTATCCCGGACATCATGATCGGCGAGACCCTCGCGGACACCGAGAACCCGATTGCGCTCCCGCTGATCACGGTCGACGAGCCCGCGATCTCGATGACCATCGGCACCAACACCTCGCCGCTGGTCGGCCGCGGCGGCACCGGCAAGGGCGCCGACGCGAAGGCGGCCGTGAAGGACCGCAAGGTCACCGCCCGCCAGGTCAAGGACCGCCTCGACCGTGAGCTGATCGGTAACGTCAGCCTCCGCGTGCTGGAGACCGACCGGCCGGACGCCTGGGAGGTCCAGGGCCGTGGCGAGCTGGCCCTCGCGATCCTCGTCGAGACCATGCGCCGGGAGGGCTTCGAGCTGACCATCGGCAAGCCCCAGGTCGTCACCAAGGACGTCGACGGCAAGGTGTACGAGCCGGTCGAGCGCATGACGATCGACGTGCCCGAGGAGCACATGGGCGCTGTCACGCAGCTCATGGGCGTCCGCAAGGGCCGTATGGACAACATGTCCAACCACGGCTCGGGCTGGGTGCGCATGGAGTTCGTGGTGCCCTCGCGCGGCCTCATCGGGTTCCGGACCGAGTTCCTGACCCAGACCCGCGGTACGGGTATCGGCCACTCGATCCACGAGGGCTTCGAGCCCTGGTTCGGCACCCTCCAGACCCGTAACAACGGCTCGCTGGTGGCCGACCGCTCCGGTGCCGTCACCGCCTTCGCGATGACGAACCTCCAGGAGCGCGGCGTCCTCTTCGTCGAGCCGGGCACCGAGGTGTACGAGGGCATGATCGTCGGCGAGAACTCGCGCTCCGACGACATGGACGTGAACATCACCAAGGAGAAGAAGCTCACCAACATGCGGTCCTCGACCGCCGACGTGGCCGAGTCGATCGTCCCGCCGCGCAAGCTCTCCCTGGAGCAGTCCCTGGAGTTCTGCCGCGACGACGAGTGCGTCGAGGTCACCCCCGAGGCGGTCCGCATCCGTAAGGTCAACCTGGACGCCCGCGAGCGCGCCCGCGCCGCGAGCCGCGCCAAGCACGGCTGACGCCCCTCACGGGACGTTTCCGAGGACCCGGTTCCCGCACTTTGGGGACCGGGCCCTCGCCGTGCGCGTATCGTCGCTCACCCAGGGCTGCGCACCCGCCCTCCGCGCACCGGCGGGATTCGGCCGACTTTGCTGTAACTGGGCTGTGAGGCGCTGTTCGGATATCGGTGATCCCGCGATCAGGTTTCGGACATGTAAACAAAAAACCCTCCGCGAATGTCCGTTTCGCGAAGTCTTGGTGGAGCCTGTCAAGCGCGCTTAGGTGTCAATCTTTGCAATTTTTGCTCAAAATATGGACGGTAGGGAGATCCCTATGCCTTCCGCCCTTGACGCGCGTTGACTCGCTTGGCGAAAGTTCCCCCAAACCACAGAACCTGCCGGTATCTGTGCTGCGCTCAACTCTCCATCCCCCGGGGGAAGAACACACATGACCAGTCCAACCAAGGCCGAGGGCTCGGGTCCGTCGGTCGCCTTGGACCCCGAACTGGCCTCGACCACCGAGGTCGACAAGCCGAAGAAGCTTGAGGGTCGCTCCCCCGGCCAGTTGATGTGGCAACGCTTCAAGCGGGACCGTACTGGAGTCGTCTCCGCATGCGTAGTGATTTTTTTCTTCCTGATCGCCGCGCTCGCTCCGGTGATCTCGAAGCTGTACGGCAAGGACCCGTACACGCTCTACGCACAGGAGCCCGACTTCCCCTTCCTGCTCGACGACTTCGCCATGCCCACGGGCTCCTTCGGCGGTATGTCGGGTGACTTCTGGTTCGGGGTCGAGCCCAAGCTGGGGCGCGACGTGTTCACGATGCTGCTGTACGGCATGCGCACCTCGCTCTACATGGCCGTCATCGTCACGACGTTCAGCGTCGTCACCGGCGTGATCATCGGGATGGTCGGCGGCTACTTCGGCGGCAAGGTCGACTACTGGCTCGGCCGGGTCACCGACTTCTTCCTGGCCTTCCCGAGCCAGCTGTTCTTCATCGCCTTCATGCCCGTCGTGACCGCGCTGTTCGTCTCCCCGACGGACGAGACACCGACGTACATCCGCGCCGTGGCCATCATCCTGGTGCTGTGGTTCCTCGGCTGGATGGGCCTGGCCCGACTGGTCCGCAGCTCCGTGCTCTCGCTGCGGGAGCGTGAGTTCGTGGAGGCGGCGAAGGTGTCCGGTGCCTCTCCCTGGCGCATCGTGCGCAAGGAGATCCTGCCGAACATCGTCACTCCGATCCTGGTGCAGAGCACCTACATCCTGCCCAGCACGATCCTCACCATCGCCTTCCTGTCCTTCGTCGGTGTCGGCTTCGTCGAGCCCACTCCGGACTGGGGCCGCATGTTCGCCATCGGTGCCGAGGTCTACGAGCAGGACCCCATGTTCATGTTCTTCCCGGGCGTGGCGCTGGTGATCTTCGTACTCTCCTTCAACCTTCTCGGCGACTCCGTCCGGGACGCATTCGACCCCAAGACCGGACGCTAACCGTCCATTGGTGGTGGGGGGACTGCCACCCCCGTTCCGGGCTCACCGGACTGTCCGGCAGTACTCGTGGACAACTATCGACAGGTAGGTGCATCGGCATCATGAAGCCCATCAGAACGCGCACTGGGCGCGCAGTGGCCGCGGCCGTCGTGGCCGGCTCGCTGGCGCTGACCGGCTGCTCCAGCGACAGCGGCAAGGACACGAAGGACAACTCCAAGTCCAAGGAAGACGCCGCCGCGCAGTCGAAGCCTGTCGTCTACGGTGACGCCAAGGCCTCCCAGGGGCCGGCCGAGGAAGTGGCCGGGGCCAAGTCCGGCGGCACCATGAACGTGTTCATGCAGTCGGACCTGACCCACATGGACCCGGGCCAGATCTACGTCTCCGACGCCGGTCAGTTCTCCAACCTGATCCACCGCGGTCTGACGAACTTCCAGGAGGACGACAAGGGCAACCTGACGGTCGTCGGTGACATCGCTACCGACTCCGGCAAGTCGTCCGACGGCGGCAAGACCTGGACGTACACCCTCAAGGACGGCATCAAGGACGAGGACGGCAACGAGATCACCTCGGCCGACGTCCGCCACTCCATCGAGCGGCTGTACTCGAAGGTCATCTTCGACGGTCCCACCTTCGTCCAGACCTGGCTCTCCGGCGCGAAGTACCGCGAGGCGCTGCCGGACGGCCCGTACAAGGGCAAGCACCTGCCGGACTCCGTCCTGGAGACGCCGGACGACAAGACGGTGGTCTTCCACTTCAAGGCTCCCCAGCCGGACCTCCCGCAGGCGCTCTCCATGGCCGGCTACTCCATCGTGCCCGAGAAGCAGGACACGAAGGAGAAGTACGACAAGGCCCCGAAGTCCCTCGGCCCGTACAAGATCACCGACTACAAGCCGGGCAAGTCGATGACGCTGGTCAAGAACGACCAGTGGGACGCGAAGACGGACGCGGTGCGCCACCAGTACGTCGACGGCTACAACTTCAGCTCCACCATCGACCAGGCCAGCCAGACCAAGCGTCTGATCGCCGACCAGGGCGAGGCCAAGAACTCCATCCAGTTCACGGACTCGGTGGACCCGGCCCAGATGTCCACGGTCATCAGCAACCCGGCCACCAAGAAGCGCACCATCCAGGGCTACCAGGTCTACGTGTGGCAGCTGTCCTTCAACCTGGACAAGATGAAGGACAAGAAGGTCCGCGACGCGATCACCTACGCGATCCCGAACCAGTCCATGGTCCAGGCCGACGGTGGCCGGTACGGCGGTGAGGTCGCCGGTGGTCTGATGGCGCCGACCCTGCCGGGCTTCGACCCGACGTACGACCCGTTCGGCAAGCTGAAGAAGCCCAACGGTGACCTGGAGAAGGCCAAGGAGCTGATCAAGGAGGCGGGCGTCAAGGAGGGCACCAAGCTCACCTACGCCTACTCCAACACCCCGCGCGGCCAGGCCCAGATGGTCATCATCAAGGACACGCTCGGCAAGCTCGGCTTCGACGTGCAGGCCAAGGAGATCGACCGCGCCACGTTCTACGAGCAGGTCGGCAAGCTGGACAACCCGTACGACCTCTACATGACCGGCTGGGGCCAGGACTGGCCGTCCCCGTCCACCGTCATCACCCCCGTCTACGACGGCAACCAGGTCGCCGACGGTTCGTCGAACTACTCGCACATCAACGACAAGCAGGTCAACGACCTCATCGCGAAGGCCCTGACCGAGCAGCCCGAGGCGGCCGCCAAGACCTGGGAAGAGGCTCACCACCGCATCGTGGAGGAGATCAACCCGGCTGCCCCGGTCTACTACTCGAAGCAGATCCAGCTCTTCGGATCGAACGTCGGCGGTGCCAGGTTCAGCACGGACTCGAGCTACATCGACATCAACGACCTGTTCCTGAAGCAGCCGTAATCCGTCAGCTCGGCTGATCCGCGGGGGTGTGCGCCAGGCGGAGCGCACCCCCGCGGACGGTAACCCCCTCGACCGCCGCGTTTCGAAGAGAGCATCCACCCGCCATGCTTCAGTTCCTCATCCGCAGGCTGATCGGCGCCGTCGTCATCATGTTCCTGATCGGCGCCTTCACATTCTTCCTGTTCTATACGATCCCCCAGGACTTCGCCCAGTTGGCCTGCGGCAAGAACTGCACGCCCGAGAACATCGCGGTCATCAGAGAGAACCTCGGTCTCGACAAGCCCATCACCGCCCAGTTCTGGGAGTTCATGGGCGGCATCGTGTCCGGCCGCGACTTCCCCCAGGGACACTGCTCCGCCCCATGCCTGGGTCTCTCCTTCAGCAGCGGCGAGTTCGTCTGGGACTCCATCATCGACCGCTTCCCGCTGACGCTGTCGCTGACCGCCGGTGGTCTGGTGATCTTCCTCGTGATCGGCCTCGGCTCGGGTCTGATCGCCGCCTGGAAGCGCGGCACCATGGTCGACAAGCTGGTCAGCGGCGCCTCGATGGTGCTCAGCTCGTTCCAGATCTACTTCCTCGGCCCGATCGTGCTCGGCATCTTCGTCTACAGCAGCGGCTGGATGGACAACCCCAAGTACGTCCCGATCACCGAGAACCCGGTCGGCTGGGCCGTGGGCCTGCTGATCCCCTGGGCCGTGATGGCCACGATCTTCACCGCCCAGTACACGCGTATGGCCCGCTCGACCATGATCGAGCAACTGTCGGAGGAGCACGTGCGCACCGCCCGAGCCAAGGGCATGAGGCAGCGGTACGTCTTCTTCCGCTACGCCTGGCGCGGTTCGCTCATCCCGATCGTCACCATCATCGGGATGGACCTGAGCGCACTCCTGTCCGGCGCGGTGGTCACGGAGTTCACCTTCGACCTGCCCGGACTCGGCCGTCTCGCGGTCCAGTCCTCGCTGACCAAGGACCTGCCGCTGACGATGGGCGTCATGCTGTTCGGGGCCTTCTTCATCCTGATCCTGAACATCATCGTGGACCTCGCCTACGCCCTCATCGACCCGCGCGTGCGCCTCAGCTAGGAGAATGACCGTGACCACACTGACCAAGACCGAAGGCGAGAAGGCCCCGACCGGGCCGGAGGCCTTCCTCTCGGTCCGCGACCTGAAGGTGCGGTTCTCCACCGAGGACGGCATTGTGAAGGCGGTCGACGGGCTCTCCTTCGACGTCGAGCGCGGCAAGACCCTCGGCATCGTGGGCGAGTCGGGCTCCGGCAAGTCCGTGACCAACCTGACCGTCCTCGGCCTGCACAACCCCAAGTCCACCACCGTCGAGGGCGAGATCGTCCTCGACGGGCAGGAACTGGTGACCGCGACCGAGCGGGAGATGGAGAAGATCCGTGGCAACAAGGCCGCGATGATCTTCCAGGACCCGCTGACCGCGCTCTCGCCGTACTACACGGTGGGCCGGCAGATCGCCGAGCCGTACATGAAGCACACCGGTGCCTCCAAGAAGGAGGCGCGGCAGCGGACGATCGAGATGCTGGCCAAGGTCGGCATCCCGCAGCCCCAGACGCGCGTGGACGACTACCCGCACCAGTTCTCCGGCGGTATGCGCCAGCGCGCCATGATCGCCATGGCGCTGGTCTGCGACCCCGACCTGCTGATCGCGGACGAGCCGACCACCGCCCTGGACGTGACCGTCCAGGCGCAGATCCTCGACCTGCTCAAGGACCTCCAGCAGGAGTTCGGCTCGGCGATCGTCTTCATCACCCACGACCTCGGCGTCATCTCCGACATGGCCGACGACCTGCTGGTGATGTACTCGGGCCGGGCCGTGGAACGCGGCACCGTCCGCGAGGTGCTGCGCAACCCCCAGCACCCCTACACCTGGGGTCTGCTGAGCTCGATGCCACGGCTCGGCGGCGACACCGAGCAGGCACTCACCCCGATCCCCGGGTCCCCGCCCAGCCTCCTCAACCCCCCGTCGGGCTGCCCCTTCCACCCGCGCTGCGCCTTCACCGGCGAGGTGACCGGCAGCCGGTGCAGCGAGGAACGGCCTGCGCTCGGCGAGGGGCGCGCCTCCGCGTGCCATCTGACGGCGGAGCAGAAGCAGACCATCTTCATCGACAAGATCCAGCCCCGGCTGCGCTAGGGAGATCCGAGACATGAGCGACAACCTCACCCTCCCCGCACAGCAGGGCGCCACCGGCACGTCGGCCGAGACCCTCCTTGAGGTCGAGGGCCTGACGAAGCACTTCCCGATTTACGGCGGCTTCCCGATCAAACGGAAGGTCGGCGCCGTGCAGGCGGTCGACGGCATCGACCTGACCGTCGGCGTCGGCGAGAGCGTCGGTCTGGTGGGCGAGTCGGGCTGTGGCAAGTCGACCACCGGCCGGCTCATCACGCGCCTGCTGGAACCGACGGCCGGCAAGATCACGTACCAGGGTCAGGACATCACGCACGCCTCCCGCAGGCAGCTGGCCCCCGTCCGGTCCGAGATCCAGATGATCTTCCAGGACCCGTACTCCTCGCTGAACCCGCGGCAAACAGTCGGCACGATCATCAAGTCGCCGATGGAGGTCAACGGGATCAACCCCGAGGGCGGCCGGGAGAAGAAGGTCCGCGAACTCCTGGAGCTCGTCGGCCTCAACCCGGAGCACTACAACCGCTTCCCGCACGAGTTCTCCGGCGGCCAGCGCCAGCGCATCGGGGTCGCCCGAGCCCTGGCACTGAACCCCAAGCTGATCGTCGCGGACGAGCCGGTCTCCGCTCTGGACGTGTCGATCCAGGCGCAGGTGGTGAACCTCCTGCAGAAGGTCCAGGACGAGCTGGGCATCGCCTTCCTGTTCATCGCCCACGACCTCGCCATCGTCCGGCACTTCTCCCAGCGTGTGGCGGTGATGTACCTCGGCAAGGTCGTCGAGGTCGGTGACCGGGACTCCATCTACAACCGGCCCCGGCACCCGTACACCCACGCCCTGCTCTCCGCGGTCCCCGAGGTCGCGGTGGACGACGAGGCGGACGACAAGGAGCGCATCCGTCTCGCCGGTGACGTGCCCTCGCCGATCCACCCGCCGTCCGGCTGCCGCTTCCGCACCCGCTGCTGGAAGGCGCAGGACAAGTGCGCCTCCGAGGAGCCGCCGCTGATCCAGATCTCCGGCAACCGTGAGGGCCACCTGACGGCCTGCCACTTCCCGGAGGAGCCGACCACGGAGGCCCGCGAGGAGGACGTGGTGATGGACCCGGCGCTGAAGGCGCTGGAGGACAGCGCGGCGGACGAGCCCGCCACGAAGGACTGAGAGAAGGGCTGACAGGGGGCGTTCCTGCCCGCACAGGGCAGGAAGCGCAGGGCGCGGCCCGCCTGCGACGGTGATGATCTCGGGGGCTGGGAGCGAGGGCAAAAGGCCCTCGGTCCCAGCCCCCGAGCCGCTGCCGTACGGCGAGGTCGGCGCAAGATTGGCCCCGAGGATTGGCCTGTCTTGGGACCGATTGAAATGTCCGGTGGCGGTGTCAGTGGCAGTCGGTAGTGTCACGGCCCATGAGCGATCAACAGGATGCGGTGGTTGTCCGCAAGGCAGGGCACGCGGATGTGGTCGGTCTGGTGGCGTGCAGCCGTGCTCTGTTCGCCGAGGACGCGGGGACTCGTGATCCGAGCATCAACGTGGACTGGCCGCGTGAGCACGGGCCGCAGCGTTTCGCAGCCGGCATCGACGATCCGGACCGGCTGCTGCTCGTCGCCGATCGGGACGGCGAGGTCGTGGGCCATCTCACCGGGGTGGTGGCCGAGGCGTCCGCGATGAAGCCGGTGAGGGTCGCGTCGCTGGTGAGCATGTATGTGCAGCCCGCTCATCGCGGGGGACAGATCGGTGGGCGGCTGATCGGTGAGTTCATGGCCTGGGCGAAGGAAAAGGGAGCGGAGCTGGCGGAGGTGACGGCGTACGCGAGTAACACCGAGGCTGTCTGCTTCTATGAACGCAACGGCTTCGTGTCCAAGTCAGTGACCTTGGAAGTTGCTCTGTAGGCGCCTGCACCGCATCGTCGTGGGCCGTCGTACGAGTTCGCGCCACGGCCGTCACCTCCTGGCGGGACCGACGAACGACGTCACAGCCACGGGGCCGTCACGCTGGCCGACGATTGGCGGATTTGCGACAACCCTGGCGGTCGTGGCCCAAGTCATTCCGGGGCCGCTGGTGGCCGATATCTGCCAATTACCCTGGCGGCCTACGCGGCACCGCCCGGCGACCCGACGGTCAGCTTCGATTGCCGCCGCCGTGCCGAACGGCACGCCGCCGGCGTGGAGTTGGCAGCAGGAAAGGGCAGCCGGGTAATCGAGGCCGACTGTCGCGATGCCAAGCTGCCCGACGTGCACCGCGATGCCTTGCAGTGCTCCCGGATCACGCGGCATCCGGCTCGGCCGCGTGGTGTGCCACGACCTGGCTGCGCACCCTTTGGAACCTCCTTCACGCTGCTGGAACCGGCTGTACCGCAGCTCAGCACGGTGGTCGTCGAGCACGTCGAGAAGCCGCTGTACCTTGGGGATCCGGAAGCCTTGGCCAGGTACCGCAACTGGTTCCTAGGCTGTGCGAAGCGGCGCTGCCTCCGCTGGCACCCGAGGTGAACACCGAGGCGTACCTGGTGAAGAACTCCTTGGGGCTGATCCAGCGCCTCTACCCCTTGCTCCAGGAGGAACCGCATGTCTCAGCTCACGTGGCAGAAGTCGAGCTTCAGTGAACCTGGCGGCGACACATGCGTGGAGGTCGCCCTCGACCGAATAGGCCTCCGCCTCCGCGAGAGCGTCACTCCCGGCACCGTGGCCACCCTGGCACCGTCCGCCCTTGTGGCACTGGTCGATTGGGCCAAGGGCAGGGCGACGTCCGTAGGTTGACCCCCGGGGGGGCTGGTCCCCGGAGGTGGTGTGCCGGCTGAACTGCGACACATTCGGGAATTGTGTTGCACTTGCGGGTTCGCTTGCCTGCTCGCAGTCGCCGTACACCACGTCCGTTGGCGTGACCGAGGTGCCGTCCCGAGGCTGTCCCGGCGGCGGCCGTCAGACGGCGGCCCGCGCCCAGTGACAAGCCACCTGCGCCCCGCCACCTCCGTCCAGCACCTTCAGCTCCCGGCTCCGGCACGCCTCCGCCACGCCCGCGCGTTCCGCCTCGCCGCTCGCCAGGATCTGGCAGCGGGCGTGGAAACGGCAGCCGGTGGGGATGCGGGACGGGTCCGGGGGCTCGCCGGTCAGGACCACCGGGTCGCCCGGGGCGTCCGGCAGGACGGACAGCAGCGCCTGGGTGTACGGATGCCGGGGTGCCGTCAGCACCTGCTCGACGTCGCCCGTTTCCACGATGCGGCCCAGGTACATCACCGCCACCCGGTCGGCGATGTTCCACGCCAGGCCCAGATCGTGGGTCACCACCAGCGCGGACAGGCCCAGTTCGGTGCGCAGGCGCAGCAGCAGGGCCAGGATCTCGCCGCGTACGGAGGCGTCGAGCGAGGCCACCGGCTCGTCGGCGACGATGAGTTCGGGCTCCAGGACGAGTGCGCCCGCGATCACCACGCGCTGGCGCTGGCCTCCGGACAGCTCGTGCGGGTAGCGCAGGAAGAAGCGCTCGGGTGGGCGGAGGCCTGCGCGGGACAGGGCCTGCGCGACCGTCGCCCGCTCGTCTCCCGCGTAGCCGTGGATGCGCAGCCCTTCGGCCACCGCGTCGTACACCGTGTGGCGCGGGTTCAGTGAGCCGCTCGGGTCCTGGAGCACCAGCTGGACGCGTCTGCGGTACGCCTTCAGGGCCCGCGAGGAGTACTCCAGCGGCTTCCCGCCGAAGCTGACCCGCCCCGAGGCAGGCGGCACCAGGCCGAGCAGCGAGCGAGCCAGTGTTGTTTTGCCGCAGCCCGACTCGCCGACCAAGGCCACGATCTCCCCGGCCCGGATGTCGAGTTCGACGCCGTCCACGGCCCGCGCCGGTGCGGTGCCGTGCCGTCCGGGGAAGGTCACGTGCAGGCCCTGGGCGCTGAGCAGGGGCGTCGGTGCCGTCGTCATGCGGAGCTCCCCTCTGTCGCGGTGGCCGGGCCCGTGACCGGCGCCTCCACGTGCACACAGGCCGCCCGCCGCCCCGGACCGGCGTCCCGCAGCGACGGGTCCTGCGTGGCGCAGGTGTCCAGGGCCACGGGGCAGCGCGGGTGGAAGGCGCAGCCGGAGGGCAGGGCGGACGGGTCGGGAGGGTCGCCGGCCAGGCCGCGCGGGGCGAACCGGGAGGCCGGGTCGCCGATGCGCGGGAACGCCGCCGACAGGGCCTCGCCGTACGGGTGCCGGGCGTGCTCGTGGACCTCCCGGGCGGGACCCTCCTCGACCACCCGGCCCGCGTACATCACCGCGAGCCGGTCGCAGAGGTCGGCGAGGACCGCCAGATCGTGGCTGATCATGATCAGGCCGAGGTCCTGTTCGGCGACGAGCTGCTGGATCAGGCGCAGGATCTGCGCCTGGATCATCACGTCCAGGGCCGTGGTCGGCTCGTCGGCGATGATCAGCCGCGGGTCGCAGGCCAGGGCCATGGCGATCATGACGCGCTGGCGCTGGCCCCCGGACAGCTCGTGCGGATACGCCGACGCGCGCGCCGCGGGCAGGCCCACGTGCTCCAGGAGTTCGCCGGTCCTCTTCCGCGCCGCCGCGGGGGTCGCCTTCCGGTGCAGCAGGATCGGTTCGCAGATCTGGTCGCCGACGCGGTGCACGGGGTTCAGGGAGTGCATCGCCCCCTGGAAGACGATCGACGCACCCGCCCAGCGCACCGCCCGCACCTGGCCCCACCGCATCGCCAGCACGTCCTCGCCGTCCAGCAGGACCTCCCCGCGGACCCGGGTGCCGGACGGCAGCAGCCTCAGCAGCGCCAGCGCGAGCGTGGACTTGCCGCAGCCCGACTCGCCCGCGAGGCCGAGCTTCCGGCCCGCCGCCAGCCACAGGTCCACACCCCGCACCGCGGCCGCCCCGCCCGCGTACGTCACTTCGAGGTTCCGTACCTCCAACAGCGTCAACGGGCCACCCCCAGCCTGGGATTGAGTACGGACTCAACGGCGCGGCCGCACAGCGTGAACGCCAGCGCGACCAGGGCGATCGCGATGCCCGGCGGCACCAGGTACCACCAGTCGCCGGAGCTGACCGCGCCCGCCTCGCGCGCGTCCTGGAGGAGACCGCCCCACGACACCACCGTCGGATCGCCCAGCCCCAGGAAGGCCAGCGTCGCCTCCGCGAGGACGGAGGAGGAGATCATCAGCGTCGTCTGCGCCAGCACCAGGGGCATCACGTTGGGCAGCACGTGCCGGGACATGATGTGCCAGTGGCCGCCGCCGAGCGCCTTCGCGCGTTCGATGTACGGCCGCGCCTCCACCGCCAGCGTCTGCGCCCGCACCAGGCGGGCCGTCGTCGGCCAGGACGTCACGCCGATCGCCAGGACGATCGTGCCGAGCGAGCGCGACATGACGGTGGCCAGCGCGACGGCGAGCACCAGTGCGGGCATCACCAGGAACCAGTCCGTGATCCGCATCATCACGGTGGCGTACGCGCCGCGGAAGTGACCGGCCGTGATCCCCACAAGCGCGCCGATGGCCACCGACAGCACGGCCGCGAGCAGCCCGACGAGGAGCGAGACCCGCGACCCCCAGACGACCAGACCCAGCAGATCGCGCCCGAACTGGTCGGTGCCCAGGGGGAACTCCCCGCTCGGACTCTCCAGCGGCCGGCCCGGCGCGCTGGTCACACCGGCCACGTCGGAACCGACCGTCAGCGGCGCGGTCAGCGCCGCCAGCGCGAAGAACGCGAGCGCGGCCAGGCCGAGGAGCCCGGCGCGATGGGTGCGGTACTGCTTCCAGAACCGGGCGGCGGAGTGGCGGCGCCGCTGCAGGGCGAGGGCGCGCGGACCGCCCTTCGGCGCCCGGGGAGACGCCGGAGGAGTACCGGGCGGAGGCGACGGAGGAATCCCAGGCGAAGGCGACGGAGGTGTCGATGGCGGTGTCGCGTCGGTCGTCATCGGCCCACCCTGGGGTCGAGCAGCGGATAGATCAGGTCGGCCAGCGTGTTCATCACGATCACCGCCGAGGCGAAGACGAAGAACAGACCCTGGACCAGCGGGAGGTCGGGCACGCTCAGCGCCTGGTAGAAGAGCCCGCCGAGGCCCGGCCAGGAGAAGACGGTCTCGACGAGGATCACGCCCGCCACCGTCCGGCCGAGGTTGACGAAGATCAGCGTCATGGTGGGCAGCATCGCGTTCGGCACGGCGTGCCGGCGCCGGACCAGGTCGTCCCTGAGCCCCTTGGCCCGTGCGGTGGTCAGGTAGTCGCTGCCCATCTCGTCGAGCAGCGCCGAACGGGTGACCAGCAGCGTCTGTCCGTACTCGACCGCGACCAGCGTGATCACGGGCAGGACGAGGTGATGGGCGACGTCGACGACGTACGCGAAGCCCTCCTCGCCGCCCGACTCCATGCCGCCGGTCGGGAAGAGCCCGGGGATCGGTCCCATGCCCACGGAGAACACGATGATGAGCAGCAGCCCCAGCCAGAACGACGGGACCGAGTAGAGGGCCAGCGCCAGAC
This sequence comes from Streptomyces acidicola, assembly GCF_009377235.1. GTDB lineage: Bacteria > Actinomycetota > Actinomycetes > Streptomycetales > Streptomycetaceae > Streptomyces > Streptomyces acidicola. The sequence goes on along the minus strand of NZ_VMNX01000193.1, from coordinate 3,130 downwards.
CGGTGTTCAGCCGGTCGCCGAGCCGGCCGCGGCGCCACGCCGAGCGGGTGCCGAGGACGATGCCGAGCGCGGTGTACAGGACGAACGCGGTGCCGGTGAGCAGCAGCGTGTTCGGCAGCGCCTCGGTGATCTTGTCGATGACGGGCGCCCGGAACTGGTACGAGGTGCCGAGGTCCCCGGTGAGCGCCTTGCCGCAGTAGTCCGTGAACTGCTGCCACAGCGGCAGGTCGAGCCCGAACTCCCGTCGATACGCGGCCAGTTGCTCGGCCGACACCTGACGGCCGCCCGTCATGTACTTGACCGGGTCACCGGGAATCAGCCGGAAGAGGAAGAAGCTGGTGACCAGGACGGCGAGCAGCGAGACGGCGGCGCCGCCCAGCTTGCCCGCCACATGGCGCAGGTACGCGGTCCTGGTCCGTGCCCGTGCTGCGCGGACCGATGCCCCGGCGGGGGCGGGGCCGTTCAGCTGCCCGGTTGGTGCGGCCGGCCGGTACATCGGCTACTCGCGGTCATCGGCGGTCGCGCGGCGGCGCATCGCGAGGAACGCCCCGGCGCCCGCGAGGACGACGACGCCCGCGACGACGCCGATGACGGCACCGGTGGAGCCGCCGTCGCCGGAGGAACCGCCGGAGCCGCTGGAGTCTCCGCTGTCCGCCGGAACCGCCGACCACCAGCTCCAGTAGCCGTCCTGCCCGTAGATGTTGCCCGCCTTCCGCGGCATCGTGGTGATCGACTCGATCTGGTCCGTCCGGTAGGCCTCGACCGCGTTCGGATACGCCATGACGTTCATGTACCCGAGGTCGTACAGCCGCGACTCCATCTGTTTGACGATGTCCGCCCGTTTGGCGGGGTCGTACTCGGCGAGCTGCCGCGCGTACAGCTCGTCGTACTCCTTGTCGCAGATGAAGTTGTCGGTGGCGCCGGTGTCCTCGGGGGTCGCCGGGAGCGCCCCGCAGGTGTGGATGGACAGCACGAAGTCGGGGTCGGGGTTGACGGACCAGCCGTCGAAGGCGAGGTCGTACGTGCCCGCGAGCCAGGGGTCGGTCACGTTGTCCAGACAGTTGAGCTTCACGCCGATACCGAGTTCGCCCCACCACTCCTGGAGGTACTTGCCGACCGCCTTGTCGTTGGGGTCGGTGGCGTGGCACAGGATCCGGTAGTCGAGCGGCTTGCCGTCCTTGCCGACGCGTTTGCCGTCGCTGTTCTTCCGGTATCCGGCCTCGTCGAGGAGCCGGGCTGCCTTCGTCGGGTCGTACGCCAGTTCCTGGCTCGCCGACGGCTTCCAGAAGTACGTCGAGAAGCGCGGGGGGATGTAGCCCTCGCCCTCGACGGCGTGGCCCCGGAAGACCTTGTCGATGATGGTCCTGCGGTCGACGGCCAGGAACAGGGCGTTCCGTACCCGCTGGTCGAGCAGGGACGGGTCGCCGTCGCCGAAGCGTTCGCCGTCCTTGGACCGAGCGCCCGGGTTCGTGGCCAGAGCGTAGAAGCGGCGGCCGGGGGCGTCGTTGACGCGGATGTTCTTCTCGCCCTTGAGGGAGGCCGCCTGGGCGGGCGTCAGGGAGGGAGAACCGGCGACGAAGGAGACCTCGCCCTTGCGCAGGGCCGCCACCGCGGCGTCCTGGTCCTTGTAGTAACGGAAGACCAGCTCGTCGAACTTCGGGGCCCCGCGCCAGAAGTTCTTGTTGGCCTTGAGACGGACGTAGCTGTCGGCCTTGTAGCCGGTCAGGACGAACGGCCCGTTCCCGACGACGGGGAAGCTCTTGTCGTTGTTGAACTCCGAGAAGTCCGTGACCTTCTCCCAGACATGCCTGGGCACGATCGGCACGTCGAGCGCGGTCATCGTGGCCTGCGGCTTCTTCAGCTCGATGACGAGCTCGGTGGGGCTGGGGGCGGTGACCTTGCGGAAGTTGGTGACGAAGCTGCCGTTGGCGGTGGCCGCGCCGTCGTCGGTCATCATCTTGTTGAACGTCCAGGCCGCGTCCTCGGCGGTGGCCTGCTCGCCGTCCGACCACCGCGAGTCGGAGCGGATCGTGTAGGTCCACGTGAGCTTGTCGGGGGACGACGACCACTTGGTGGCGAGACCCGGGACCGCGCGGGCGTCCCCGGGGTCGTAGTTGGTCAGGTACTCGTACGTCAGCCGGTGCATGCTCGTGCTGACCAGGCGGGTCGCCAGGAACGGGCTCAGCGAGTCGACGCTCTGCGCGACCGCGACGGTGAGGACCTTCCCGCTCTCCTTCGCCTCGGCCCGCTGGGACGCCGGGCCGAGGGGAGACGCGAGGCCGGCCGAGAGCGCGAGGGCTGCGGCGCCGGCGGCGACGAGCCGGGGTCCACGCAGCCGTGGGCCCTTGACGGGGTTCGGGCGCCCTCTGCCGTGCTGATCTTGTGTGTTCATGAATCCGTGACCTCGCGTCATCGCTCGTACAGCGGCGGCTTGTTGAACTGACTGACGGGGTGTGATCGGACGTGACCGGGTGACGTCGGCTGGGTGGCGTCGGCTGGGTTGATGAGTGTGTCTATCAGCGCCGTCTGCGCACGTCAACGGCGCGTGGACCCCGTGTGGCCTGCGGATATGGCGAGGTGGGCGTTGATGTCACGCTCATTGGTCCACACCGGTGACGCCACCCTGATGGGGGACTGACGGTGCGAACGGCGGACCGGGGCCGCTCAGGACTCGGCACGCAGCGACGGTGATGATCTCGGGGCTCGCGTGCCCCGCCTGGTGGCCGGTTGCGGCGCATGGGGCGGGGCTTTTCCGAGCCTTTGGAAATCGTAGGCGGTTTACGTCAAATCGGGACTGCCCGGAATTCGCCAGCCGCGCATACCAGCGCGCGACGATCGGGTGTCACGCCTCGTTCGCCGGGGGAACATCGGGAGCAGAACGGGTCCGCCGCTGAAGCGAGGTCTGATGGATCAGGGGCTAGCTGCTGTAATGGGCGCGTTGGTGGGTGCGTTGGCTATAGGGGGAGGGGCATACGTATCAGGCATATATGCCAATAAGGCGCAAAAGGTGCAGGCGCGTCGCGGGGTCTATCACGCCTTTCTTTCCGAGGCGAACGCAATTGAGGCGCAGATCGCGAAGCTGCAGGACCTCATGTTCTACAGCCTGCTCGACGAGGGGGCGGGTGGGGGA
>NZ_VMNX01000192.1 GCF_009377235.1 Streptomyces acidicola | reverse complement strand
GTTTTGTATAAGAGACAGGGGGACTGCGTCCGGGGCAACGGAGGCCGGGTCCGCGACCGAGACTCCGAGGGCCGGGGACGAGGCGGCGGGGGCCGGGAACGAGACCGCGGAGCCCGATGCGGTGGCCGAGTCCGGTCCCGAGGGTGAGCGGCGGCCCCGGACGGAGGCTCCCGTGGCGCGGCGGCGTACCGTCGTCCTCGCCGGGGCCGGCGTGGTCGCCGCCCTCGTGTCGGCCGCGCTCGTGGTGAATCTGGTGTCCGGCAAGGGTGATGACGAAGAGGGCGGGAAGGAGTCCACCGGGGTCGCTGCCTCCCGGTCCGTCGACGGAAGTCCCGGCGCCTCCGAGTCGGCCGACGCGAAGGGCAGTTCCTCCTCGCCGTCCACGTCTCCGTCCGCCTCGCGCAAGGGAAGCCCCTCGGCTTCCGCCTCCGCCTCCCGGAGCGGTGGGGGCGGGGCGGCCCAGGGCGGCGGTTTCGAGGACGGGGCCACCGCGCCCACCGTCGCCGTCAATCCGTACAAGTGGGAAGACCCGTGCAGCCAGCACTACCTGGTCGACCGGCAGCCGGAGCAGGTGCCTCCGCCGCCGGGCGAGCCGGACGCACGCGGGTGGGTCACCGCGCTGGGCGGGGTCGCCGCCGGGCAGCAGATGCTCGCGCTGACCGTGCAGGGCACCGGGAAGGCCACCGTCGTCCTGGAGGACATGCATGTGCGGGTGGTGGAGAAGAGCGCGCCACTCGCCTGGAACGACTTCGCGATGGGCGTCGGGTGCGGTGGTGGCGTGGAGACGGCCTCGTTCGGGGTGAACCTCGATGCCGGGCGGCCCGCGATCTCCCCGAAGGCCGGTCAGCGCGACTTCCCGTACAAGGTGAGTGAGTCCGATCCCGAGGTCTTCTACGTCTTCGCGGACGCGCGCACGCACAACGTGAGCTGGTACCTGGAGCTGGACTGGTCCAGCGGTGACCAGCAGGGCACCGTACGCGTCGACGACAACGGCAAGCCCTTCCGGACGAGCGGGAACGTGGGACGGCCCGCGTACAACTATCCGCTCGGCTCCTCCGAGTGGGGGCGGGATGAGTACGACCCCGACATTCCCGGCTGAGTGCCCGGCCCGCAAGAGCCCGGCCCTCGCCGTCGGCAACGTCCCCGCGTACGTCGTCAGCGGACGGCGACGACAACGTAACTGTCGCCGTACTGCCACACCGCACCGGCCCGCCCGAACCCCGCCTGCCGCAGCAGGCGGACGTGGTCGGACAGGGACAGACGGGCAGGGCTGTCGGTGCGGGTGGCCGGCTCCCGGTTGCGGCGTTCGGTGAGGAGGACGGACAGTTCGGGGTCCTCGCCGACCGCCGCCCACCAGGAGACCCAGTCCTCGTGGGCGAGGGACTGCTGCCGCTCGGCCCGGCGGCGTCCGACGCATGCCGCCAGCTCGGCGAGCGCGGTGTCGTCCTGCGGGAGGTGGTCGCCGTTGACGAGGACGCCGCCGGGCCGCAACATCATCGCGAGCTGCTGGTAGACGCGGCTCAGGGCGTCCGGGTTCAGGTAGTGCAGGGCGGCCGTCGAGACGGCCACGTCCAGGGCGCGGTCGAGGGCCAGGGCCCGGGTCCAGCCGTCCTCACCGATCACCGTGTCCACGTAGCGGGCCGCGTCGGCGTGGTGGGTGCGGGCCAGCTCCAGCAGCAGGGGGTCCCGGTCCACGGCCACGATGTCCGCGCGGGGCAGCCTGCGGGCCAGCCGGGCCGACAGCGAGCCGGGGCCGCAGCCGAGGTCGGCGACCAGAGGTCGGCCCGTGCGGCCCGCGGTGCTGTGCTCGACGATGTCGGCGATCACTGTGAAACGGTTCTCGCGGTCGACGGCGTACCGCTGCTGCTGGAGCTCCCAGCGCTCCACCCACTTCTCGGCCGTCGCCAGGCTCAGCCCCATCCGGTCGTGCCACCTTGCCGTTCCGTGTCTGTGCTGCTTCGTCAGCAGTCGTGCGTCTGTCGCACTTCTCCGTGGCAGCCTATGATGGAAACGGTTTCCATTACGTATTTTTGATGTTGTGTCATCCGAGGGTGGCGAGGACGGCCAGCAGCCGGTCGATCTCCTCGGCGGTGTTGTAGACGTGCAGGCTCACGCGTACCGACTCGCTCTTCTCGCCCGCGTCGCCCTGGCAGTGGTGGTCCGAACGGACCATGAAGCCGTGGCTGAAGAGGATGAACCCCAGGTCGCCGGAGCCGATGTCGCGGTGCCGGAACGTGACGATGCCCTGGCGTTGCTGGGCCGGTGAGCCGGCTGCCAGGCTCGTCTGGCAGCCGAGGATCTCGTAGGCGTCCAGGTGGCGCAAGCCCTCGGTGAAGCGGGACGCCAGGGCCGTCGTCCAGCGTTCGATCCGGTCCGTACCGGCGGCATCCAGCCAGGCCAACGCGGAGGTCAGGGAGGCGATGCCTACGGTGTTGGGGGTGCCCGACCAGCCGCCGGGGGTGAACGCGGGACCGCGTGTCTGGCGGGCCCAGACGGCTCCCGAGCCGGGCAGGGCCAGGGCCTTGTGCCCGGAGAAGACGACGAAGTCGACGTCCAGTTCGGTCATGGACACCGGCAGGTGGCCGACGCTCTGGGCGGCGTCCAGGCAGATGACCGCCTCCGGGCCCACCGCCTGCCGGATGCGGTGGACGTTCATGTTCGCGCCGTAGACGTGGTGGACGTGGGTGGCGGCGACGAACCGGGTGCGCGGCCCGACGACGTCCGCGAGGGCGGTGTGGTCGTAGTCGCCGGACGCCCGCTGGTAGGGCATGGGGACGACGCGGACGTCCACGCCCTGGCGGGCGAGCTCCCGCCGGGTCTCCAGCCAGGGGGCGATGTTGGCCTGATGATCGGCCATGGGGACGACGATCTCGTCGCCGTCGGCGAGGAGCCCGGGGAGCCAGTCGCGGGCGACGGTGCGCAGTCCCTCGGTGGTGCCGCTGGTGAAGTGCACGGCCGACCGCTCCGGGTCCGGGTCGCCCAGAAACCGGCGGACCCGGTCGCGGGTCTGCTCGACCAGGGCGGTGGTGCGGTTGGCCCAGGGATAGGTACCGCGCCCGGCGTTGGCGTTGCTCGTGGTGAGGTAGGTCCGTACGGCGTCGAGGACGGCCTGCGGTTTCTGGGCGGTGGCCGCGCTGTCCAGGTAGGCCAGGTCCGGGTGCCCGGTGATGATGGGGAACTGGGCGCGCAGGGCGTGCTGCCACTCCCTCAACCCGTCAATGGCCAACTCATCCATGGCCAACTCGTCCATAGCGGCAGGGTCTTCGCCGGCGGTGGACACGGCGCTCAGTCCCGGACCAGGGGTGCGCCCGCGTCGCGCCAGGCGATGATGCCGCCGGCCAGGCCCCGGACGTCCGGGTGACCCATCCTGGTCAGCAGCGCGGCGTAGCGGGCGGATTTCTCGCCGACCGGGCAGGCCAGCAGCACCGGACGGTTGTGGCTGAAGGGCAGGCCTCCGTGGAGGAGTTCCTCGAACAGCTCGTCGACGATGTTGACCGAGCCGTCGATGTGCAGGGCGGCGAAGGCGAAGGGGCTGCGCAGGTCGACCACGAGGGGCCGGCCCGTGGCGATCCACGCCTGGGCGTCGGTGACACCGATGGCGGGCGCCGTCTGTATGTCGGCGTGGGTGAGGTCGGCCGGGGTGTTCCGGCGGCGGGGGCGGCCGAACAGGTCGGGGCGTCGCTGCCGTACGTAGCTCAGATAGCTCTCGACCCGGTCGCAGACGACGAAGACGGCGGTCTGCCGCTCTGACAACTCCCCGTCGATGGCTTTCAGCCGGCGTACGGCCCCGAAGAAGGCGGCGCCTCCGGTGGGTCCGGCGAGGATGCCGCACCGGCGGTTCAGGGTCAGCATCCCTTCGATCGCGTCATCGGAACCGACCGCCTCGATCGTGTCGTACGTACTGGGGTCGAACAGTCCCACCTCGTGTGCCTCGTCGATGGTGCGGATGCCGGGGATGAAGTCGGACTTGGCCGCGACCAGCCCGAGGACGCGTACGGCGGGATCGTGTTCGCGCAGCGCGCGGGCGACGCCCGTGGAGGAACCGGCGGTGCCCACGCAGGCGATGAACCAGTCCGGGGCCCGGCCGTCCAGGTCCTTGAGGATCTCCGGGCCGGTTCCGGTGAGATGGGCCTCGGTGTTGCGCGGGTTGAAGTACTGGTCGGTGTGCAGATAGGCGGCGTCCTGCTCGGACAGCGTCCGGTGGAAGAGGGTCAGCGGGTCGTCGGTGGCGGTCGGGTCGAGGCACTCGCTCTGGCCCGGCAGCTCCTCGATCTCGGCGCCGAGCAGCAGGAGCAGGTCCTTGATCTCCGGTACGCGCATCCGGTTGGTGACGCTCTTGAAGGTCAGGCCGTGCATCCCGGCGAGGACGGCCAGGGCCTTGGCGGTGTTGCCGCTGGACAGCTCGACGACCTGGCTGCCGTGCGCGGCCGCGTCGGCGAGGAGCGGGCGCGCCATGTTCCAGGCCGCCCGGTCCTTGACCGACCCGAAGGGGTTGAGCAGCTCCAGCTTCGCGTACAGGTCGGTGTGTGCGAGTCCGTGCACGGCGGGGTCGATACGCACCAGGGGGGTGTTGCCGATGGCCTCGGTGATGCTGTCGTACCTCACTGTTGTCCCCCCATGGATACGGTCGGCCAGTACTGGTCGTCCAGGCACCAGCGCCACGCGCCGCCCTCCTGCCAGGCGGCGATCTTTCGTGCGACGGGCTGCCCCTGGGCCCGGGTGGCGTGGAAGTCCATGCAGTAGCCGGCTGTGTTGGCGAAGACCAGCAGGTCGCCGGGCTCGGGACGGCGCGGCAGGAAGACCGTCCGGCGCGTGATCAGATCGGTCTCCAGGCAGAGGCTGCCGAAGAGGTGCACGGCCACCGGTCCGGCGGCGGGGCGGTCCGGGTGCCGGGGGACGACAACGGGGTCCATCAGCACCCCGTGTTCCTCCAGGGCCACGTCGTCTGCCTTCGCCGCGAGGCGCACAAGGAGTTCGCCGCCGTTCTTCTGTGGACGCACCTCCATCACCTTCGCCAGGGTCAGTCCGCACTGGTCCAGCAGGGCGCGTCCGGGTTCGACGTGCAGGTCGTACAGGTGCTCCAGCAGCAGTGCGGCCAAGGGACGGCCGCCGAAGAAGGTGGCCGGGTGCGCGAGGAGTTCGTCGAGGTAGCGCGGACCGGCCACGGGACGGTGGGCGGGGTAGAGACCGAGCGTTCCGCGCAGGGTGCCGGCCTCGTTGCGCAGCCCGTAGCCGTGTCCGCCCCAGGTCAGGGGCGGTCCGGTGCCGAGGACCGCGTCGGTGAGCGCGGTCGTGTACCGCTCCCACTGCTCGCCGTCGGCAAGGTAGTCGACGCCGAATCCGCCGCCGATGTCCACGGCGGACGGCCGCAGCCCTCGGCTCCGGCACTCCTCCAGCACCCGCAGACAGCCCTCCAGAGCCGTCGCCTTCTCGGTGAGGCTCGTCGTGTCCAGGTGATACGCGACGCCGGTCAGGTCGACCGCGTCACCGTGCCGCTCGACCGCTTCCAGCAGCGCCTCCACCTCCCCTGCGGGCGTACCGAAACGGCTGGGCCGGCTCAGCACCCGCACCCCGGACGCCTCGAAACCCGACAGCCGCAGCAGGACACGGACCCGGGGAAGCGTGAACTTCCGTACTTTCATGGCCAGTTGTTCCAGCTCGCCCACGCCGTCGACGACGACGGTGACCGATGTGCGTGCGGCCAGCCACAGGAACTCGGGGTCCTTCGGCCCGGTGGCCGTGATGCGGTCCGGGGTGAGCCCGGCGCCGAGGGCGTGCTGCAACTCGCCGAGCGAGGCGACATCCACGCCGGCGTCGGTGACGGCCAGCCGCCGCAGCAGGGCGCTGGACCGGTTGGCCTTGTGGGCGAAGAACACCTGGCCGGACAGATGGTGGCTGCCGAACACCGACCGGAACCGCTCCACGTTCGCGGCGAGTTGATCGGGCACGACCACGTTCAGCGGAGACCCGAAGGCGTCGGTGAGGTTGTGCAGCAGACCGGGGGACTCCAGGAGCGAGCGCAGCTCCTCCCCCAGCCGCGGTGCGAGATACAAGGGCTGCCCGCCCATACCCGGCCCTCCCCCAGCGCGTCCGGCCCGGCATTCCGGGCACAGACTCCCACTCCCCACGGTTCGCCGTATAGCACCCTTCCCGCCGATACCCGGTTTACCCCCCGCCCGCGTCTCCCGGGGAGAAGACGGGCGACGGTTCTGGACGCCGGCTCGGTCGTCCCGGCTATCGGGAGCTGTAGGGGAGGAGTGCCATCTCGCGTGCGTTCTTGATGGCCTGCGCCACCTGCCGCTGCTGCTGACGCGTCACGTGCGTCACCCGGCGGCTGCGGATCTTCCCGCGGTCGGAGATGAACTTCCGCAGCAGATCGGTGTTCTTGTAGTCGATGTAGGTGATGCCGGCGGCGTCCAACGGGTTGACGCGCTGACGCTTGGTGTCCTGCCGCCCGGTGCTCGTGCGTCGGGGCATGGTGAAGTCGGCCTCTCTTTCGGTGCGGTGTTCAGGTCACGGGGTCGAGCAAGTCGTCGAATGCGTGCGGAAGTTGTTTCCAGCGGTCCCTGCCCGCCGCGTACTCGTCGTCGGTGAGCAGGCACGAGTCGAGCAGGGCCGACAGACCGTCGCGGTCCAGGCCGGGCGAGGTGAAGGTGAGGTACTGGCAGCGGTCGCCGTGTTCGGGGTGCCAGTCCACGGAAGCGGCGAGGCGGCGTTCGGCGGGCACCATCTCCCAGGCGGCATCGGGCAGGGCGGCCAGCCAGGGGCCGGCCGACTCCACACACAGCGCGCCGCCCGCGGCTTCCCATGACAGCAGTGTGTCGGGGCGGTCCGCCAGCCAGAACCGCCCACGGCTGCGGGCGGCGGCGCAGGAGAGGTCCTCCAACGCCGCGTAGAGGCGCTGCGGATGGAAGGGGCGTTCGCTCCGCCAGACGAAGGTGCTCACTCCGTGCTCGTCGCACTCCTGCGGCAGCAGAGCGCACGCGGGATGCACGCGGGCGGCGGCCGCCGCAACGTCGAAGCCCGCCAGCAGACCCGCCGGCAGAGCGGACTCCGGAGCGCCGCTCTCCACGCGTACCTTTCGCGCGCCCGGCGTGAGCTGGGTGAGCAGCGCGTGGTCGGTGTCGTCGGCGGCCTCGCCGCCCTGCTCGTGCGGACTGCTGTCAGCGAGGGCGATCACTGTGGGGTACTCCAGTTGCCGGGCGAAGGTGTCGGCAACGGTGCGCTGGTCGGTCCGGGCGGCGGCGAGGCCGACGTCGGCCAGGTCGTCCCCATTGGCCAGGTACGGCAGGACGAGTGCCGGATCGACCACGGTGACGACCCCGGTCAGTGCCAGCGGTGCGCCGGCGGCGGCGATGACCGGGGCCATGCCCTGGGGTTCGACGGAATCCCACAGTTCCACGACGGCCAGCCGGTGCCTGCCTCCCTCGGCGAGCCGCAGGAGTTCGGGGACGAGGTCCTCGCGCAGCGCACAGCACGCGCAGTCGTTCACCAGGGGTGCGTCGCCGCTGCTCAGCAGGCCCTCGGCGTCACGCACGGTCCGGTGCACCGCACCCTCGACGGCGGACGTCAGATCGTGGTGCAGCGCGACCGAGCCGGGGACCGTACGCAGGATCTCGTCCACGGCGGCCCGACGGGCGTCGGCGTGCAACCCGGAGACGATCGCGACCGGCAGGCGCGCCCGGCCCCCGCTCACCGCCCGCTCCGTCCGCGGCCGTAACGCCGCTCGAAGCGCTCGACCCGTCCCGCGGTGTCCAGGACGCGCTGGGTGCCGGTGTAGAAGGGGTGGCTCGCCGAGGAGATCTCGACGTCGATGACCGGGTAGGTGTTGCCGTCCTCCCACTCGACGGTCCTGTCGCTCATGGCCGTCGAACGGGTGAGGAAGGCGAAGTCCGCGGCCCGGTCACGGAAGACGACCGGGCGGTACTCGGGGTGGATTCCGGGCTTCACGGCTCTCAGCGCTCCTCACGGAAGTCGACGTGGCGGCCGGCGACCGGGTCGTACTTGCGCAGTGTCAGCCGGTCGGGGTCGTTACGGCGGTTCTTGCGGGTCACGTAGGTGTAGCCGGTGCCGGCTGTGGACCTCAGCTTGATGATCGGGCGCAGTTCGTTACGGGTCATGGAGACACCATACATTGAACTGATTTTCATTTTCATTAAGAGTGTTACTGTGCTGCCTCGTACCCCAACCCGTATCCGAGGAGGAACCATGTCCGCCCACTGCCAACTCACCGGTCGGCAGCCCGGCTTCGGGCATCGCATCTCGCACTCCCACCGGCGCAGCAAGCGCCGCTTCGATCCCAACATCCAGCGCAGGCACTACTGGCTGCCGAGCGAAGGCCGTCATGTCCGGCTCGCTCTCTCCGCCAAGGGCATCAAGACGGTCGACACGATCGGCATCGAGGCCGCGGTGGCCCGTATCCGTGCCCGGGGAGGGAAGGTCTGATGGCGAAGAAGAGCAAGATCGCGAAGAATGAGCAGCGACGCCTCATCGTGGCCCGCCATGCCGCACGCCGCGCCGGGCTGAAGGCGATCATCTCGTCTCCCCGGTCGTCCGACGACGAACGCGCCGCCGCCCAGCGGGAACTGCGCCGACAGCCCCGCGACGCCAGCGCCACCCGCCTGCGCAACCGCGACTCCGTGGACGGCCGCCCCCGCGGCCACCTGCGCGCCTTCGGCCTGTCCCGCATCCGCGTACGCGAGATGGCCCACGCGGGCGAGCTGCCCGGCGTCACCAAGAGCAGTTGGTGACCGCGCCCGGTCCGCTCAATGCTGTGGTTGTTCGGTCAGATCACGCGGAAGAGGTCGGCGGCGGCGTGGACGTCGGTGAGGTCCTCGATGGGGCGGAGGTTGTCGCAGGGGGCCTGGAGGGCCGAGTCTGCTTCGGTTGCGCGCGGGGCACCGATGGCCACGCCGAAGACCCGGAAGCCCAACCGTTGTTCGACCCCCTGCCCACAACGCCCCGTTGGGCGACGAGACGGCCCTGCTCCTCGAACCTACGGCCCAAGGAGCAGCACGCGCATCATTGATCTTCTGAGCCGGCCGTCGGAGTGCGGCGCTGCCATCGGGCCAGGACGGCCGCCGCCAGCATGGCGGTCACGAACGAACCCGCGGCGATCGCGATGTAGGCGAGCACGCCCGCCGCCGAGTTCTCCTCCTCCCCGCCGACGAACACCGTGGTGGACGTGAGCACCGCCGCGCCCACCATGTTCATCACCACCGAGCCGATCGCGAGCATGACCTGGACCAGGCCGGTCACGACCCCCTGTGAGGCGATCGGTGCCACGCTCGTCGCCATGTTGAAGCCGGATGTGACGATCGCTCCGGCCGTGAAGCCCAGCAGGGCGGCCACGACGAGCGCGGCATAGAACTGGGAGACCGAGAAGTACATCCCGATGGTTGCCACCGTGCCGAGCGCCACTCCGCCGGCCAGCGTCGGTGCCGGTCCGACGCGAGTGGCGAGCCAGCCCGCCAGGTGCCGCCTTGGGTGTCGCTCTTGCTGCTCATGCTGCGCGTGCTGCGCGTCGGGAGGCGGGAGTTCATGGCAGCTCCTGCATCTGTCCGATGTGGTTGCCGAGCAGCCGGAACGGGGCCAAGTGGCCGATGACCTCCGTCTCCCGGCCTGCCGGGACGCGGGCCGCGATGTGTCCGTCGGGGCGGATGAGGATGAGCTCACCCGGGTGCGGCCGGTAGGTGCGCAGGAACTCGCCCTCGGCGTCGACGACGCCGCTGTCCGGGGCTCGGCCGATGCGATGCACACGGAGGCGGGGGGTCGGGGTGGCGCGGTCGAGGATGAGCGGTTCGGGGTGCTCGTAGGCGAGGAGGGACCAGTGCGGTCCCCGTAGCAGGTCGAAGAGGTCGGAGAGGTCGGGGAGGTTGGGGAGGTTGGGGAAGTCGGCGGTGAAGGCCGTGCCTTTCAGCCCGCCGACGTTCGGTGCCCGGTCGCCGGGCAGGGGGCGGGGCATGGGGCCGGGCCCGGATTCCGGCCCGGGTTCCGGCCCGGATTCCGAACCGGGTTCCGGCTCGCCGTGGTGGGTGAGCGGACTGGTGCGGTAGCGGATGCCCAGGCCGGTGGTCATCGCGCCGTCGGCGATGCCGGCGAGGGCCGTGCCCAGTCCGTCCTCGCTGCCGCGGCCCGCCTCCTCTACGGCCCTGCGCATCTTCTCCGTGCTGGCCGCCAGGACCCTACGGGCGACCGGGACGCGTTCGGCGGCGTACGTGTCCAGCAGGCTCGTCTCGGCGCCCTCGACGAGGACGCCGGCGAGTTTCCAGCCGAGGTTGTAGGCGTCCTGGATGCCGGTGTTCATGCCCTGGCCGCCGGCGGGGGAGTGCACGTGGGCGGCGTCTCCGGCGAGCAGGACACGGCCCTTGCGGTAGTCCTCCACCATGCGGACGTTCACGCGGTAGACCGACAGCCAGGTCGCGCTGTCCAGCACGACGGTGCCCGCGCCGGCGCGTTCGTCGAACAGTTGCTGGTAGAACTCCCGTGACGGGACGCCCGGTTCCGTACCCGGCAGGATCGGGCTCTGGAACTGCCACAGTTCGCCGCCGGGGAGCGGGGTGAGGCCGAGCATGCCCTGTGCGGACGGCCAGATGTGGATGTGGTCGCGGTCGAGGTCCGGTCCCGTGACATCACCGAGGTACCAGCGCTGCTGCTCGTAGGTCTCCCCGTTCAGGGGAAGCCCGACGAGTCCGCGGGTGCCGCTCCTGCCGCCATCCGCCCCCACGACGTAGCGGGCGCGCGCGGTCTCCCGGCCGTTCGGCGTCCGCAGGGTGACGGTGACGCCGGTGTCGTCCTGGTCGAGTCCGACCGCCTCGGCCGCGAACTCCACCTGTCCGCCGAGGTCTTCGAGTCGTTCGCGCAGCGCTCGCTCAACGTCGAACTGGCCGATCCACAACGCGTCGGGGTACGGCGTCGAGAACGACTCCCTCGCCCGGACCGAGATCGAGGGCCGGTCCACGATCGCGCCGGCCGGCTCGTGGAACCGCAGGGGAAGCCCGGGGACACCGAGCCGCAGGACGTGGTCGACGGCGCCGAGGTCGTCGAGGACTTCGAGAGAGCGGGACTGGATCGTCTTGGCCTTGGAGGCGCGGTTCGGTAACGGGTCCCGTTCGACGATGCGGTGGGCGACTCCGCGACGGGCGAGGTCGCACGCCAGGGTCAGGCCGGTGGGTCCGGCTCCGATGATGAGGACGTCGGTGTTGGGTTCGTCGGTCATTGGCTCGTCGGTCATGGGGTCCTTGAAGTCCTTCCGGAGAGTGGTGTGCTTCCTTCAAAAAGTAAACTACACCGTGTAGTTTCAATTGGGCGTAAGGGTAGGCTGCGCGCATGGCGACGACGAGAGCGTCCGTTCAGACCCCTGGTCGACGGCAGCGGTCCGAGAACAAGCGGGCGGCCATTCTGAGCGCGGCCGAGGCCCTGTTCGTCTCCGAGGGATACGAACTCACCAGCGTCGACGCCATCGCGACCCGGGCCGGGGTGTCCAAACGCACCCTCTACGACCACTTCGGCGACAAGCAGACCCTCTTCCAGGTCGTCCTCACGCGCGTCACCGACACCTTGGCGGCGACCGTGCGCACGGCGATCGAGCAGGAACTCACCGAAGGACGCGACCTGCGCGAAGGACTGATGGCCTTCGCGTCGCGCGTGGCGACAGAGGCGTTCCCGTCCTCGGAGTACGTGACGTTCCGGCGACTGACCTCGCAGGACCGGTCGGCGCCACGGCTCCCGGAGGCCGTGCGTGAGCGTCCCGAACGGATGCTGGAGGAACGGTTCGCGCAACTCGCGGCGAACGGCGAGATCCGGACGGCCGACCCGCGCCGTGCCGCACAGCACTTCACCGCACTGACCGTTCTTCTCGCCGTCGATGCGCTCAGGGACGAGCCGGCGGGCGCGGTGGAGGAATCGGAGATCCTCGCGATCATCACTGACGGCGTGGACGCGTTCCTCCGCGCCTACCGCTGACCTCGCCTACTGCTGACTTCACGTGCCGCTGACTTCGCGTGCCGCTCCGGTGGCCACCTGAACAGCTCGGCCTGCTTCCCCGCTGGACAATCCGCCCGCAGGACGTCAGACGCCGGGATCGGCGAGCGGGGACAGCATCCCGCCATGTGGCCGCACCTCGCCTTCTGGGCCGGCTACGGCTTCATCGGCGATCCGAGCCGTGGCCGTGCGGCGGGTGTCACGGTGTGGGCCGCGGCCCGAGCCAGCTCCGGCCGGCCAAGGACGTCCGCGCTGTCTATGAACTGGTCGACCGCCCCGACCGTCGGCAGGTTCCGCAGGGCGGGGTCCTCGATGCGCGCGGTCAGGGCCCGCGCGAAGCGTTCGGCGCGCAGTACGCGGAACGGCCTGGAGTGGTAGGGGCGTGTGGCCTGGTCGACCTGGGCGGTGAGTTCCAGCTCGTTGTGCATGTGGGCGACGATCTCGTACGCCTGGGCGAGATGCCGCTCTCGGGTGTGCCGGTCCGTGGCGGCGAGGGCGGCGGTGAGGACGGGGGTGAGCTGGGGCGCCGTGGGGGTGCGGGCGAAGGCGCTGCCGAGCCATTTGCCGTACGGGGGGTAGCGCCGGTCCATGAGCAGGCACAGCCGCATGAGATCGCGGACCAGGCGGGCGGCGACGACGGCGGAGCCCAGTTCGTCACCGACTTCGCCGCAGCGGCCGACGAAGGCCTCTTCCCGGGACACACGCTGCCACTGGCAGGCGAGCAGGTGGAGCCAGACGTCTCGGGGGTACCAGCGTAGGGCGGTGCGTAAGGGGGAGAGGACATGGAGACCGTCGTGGAAGACGGCGCCGCCGGTCACCTCGGCGAGCAGCTGAGTGGGGGTGGCGAGCCAGTCGGCGCGCGTGATGCCGGACGCCGGGTCGAAGCCGAGGGTGGCGGTGAACCAGGAGGAGACGCCCGTCACTTCGACGCGGTGGTGAACGGGGCCGTTGGTGAGTTTCATGACGCGGACGTCCCTGTCGCCGGTGGGGGCGAAGTGGGTCGGATAGCCGTGGAAGGTCTTCGGAAGGTGTTCGGCGAGCACATGTCTGATGCGGGCGGCGTGGCGGGGCACATCATGGGGGTGGAGGAAGAGCTGGAAGCGCGGGCCCCACTCGTGGTCGGTGGAGCGTGCGGTGTCGTAGCCGAGGACTTCGGAGCCGCTGCCGATGCGGGCGGCGGAATGGGGGATCGCGGGGGCCACTTCCTCCAGCAGAGGGCGTACGGCCTCGGTGTAGAAGCGGCGGGAGAGCTCGAGTCCGGGGATGAAGGCCGGCATATGTGCATGGCGCATGCCGGGACACCTGCCCCGGCATGCGCCGGTCAAGCACGGGACTTTCACGACATCACCACGGCATTGCCTCTCCGGGGAGATCTCCTGGAGGGCGCGTCCTCCCTGGAGTACGACGCGGGTTCGGCTAAAGCCGGACGGCGATCAGCGCGATGTCGTCACGCGCGCCGCCGCTGACTCCGAAGCGGACCAGCAGCGCGTCGGCGAGGTGCTCGGGGCTGAGCCGGGCGGTGTGGGAGACGGCGTCGCACAGACGGTGCAGGCCCGCGTCGATGTCCTCGCCCCGGCGCTCGATGAGCCCGTCGCTGTAGAGGACGAGGGTGTCGCCCACGGCGTAGGGCACGTGCGCCTCGACCCGGGGAACGTGTTCGGCGTGCGCGCCAAGAGGCGGGTCGGTGGCCTGGTCGAGGAGGTCACAGGTGCCGTCGGCGTGCAGCAGGACCGGGGGCGGGTGTCCGGCGCTGCTGTAGGCGATCAGGTGTTCGCCCTTGTGGATCACCGCATTGACGGCGGTGGTGGTGAGCGCCCCGTCCACACAGAGGGCGTACCGGCACAGCACCTCCAGGGCCTGGGCGGGTCCGTCGACGGTACGGGTCGCGGCGCTCAGCGCGCTGCGGAGCATGCCCATGACGGCAGCGGCCTCCAAGCCGTGGCCGACGACGTCGCCGACCGACACCGCGAAAGACCCGTCGGGCAGGTCGATCACGTCGTACCAGTCGCCGCACACGTTGAGCGAACCCACGGCGGGCAGATAACGCACCGCGATGTCGGGGTGGCGGACCAGGTCCGGGGAGGT
Source organism: Streptomyces acidicola (assembly GCF_009377235.1). GTDB lineage: Bacteria > Actinomycetota > Actinomycetes > Streptomycetales > Streptomycetaceae > Streptomyces > Streptomyces acidicola. Next base: position 4,117 of record NZ_VMNX01000192.1, on the reverse strand, counting down.
CAGCATCGCCTCTTGCAGGGTGAGGGCGACCTGGCGCTCGCGGGCGTGGGCCCGGCGCAGTTCCTCGTTGAGGCGCTGCAACTCCTGGGCCCGGGAGTACAGCTCCCCCTCAAGGGCCGCCCATTCGACCTTGCTCCCGGAGGCCCGCACCTCGTCGTGCTCCTCTTCCCGGCGCGAGCGGCGGGCGTGGACGAACTCCGTCACGTCCTCGACCCGGTGAATGATCCAGGAGACGGTCCCGTCGGGGGCGCTGACCGGGGTGTTGACGGGTGACCACCAGCGCTCCTCGAACGCACCCGGCCGGTCCACGACGGGGATGTCGTACTTCTGCAGCGCCATCGCGTCACGTTCCCCGGTGGCCAGGACCCGGTGCAGGGAGGCACTGAGGTTGCTGACCCCGTCCGCGTGGGGGTCCGCCGGGTTGTCGGGGAAGGCGTCGAAGACGTACGTCCCGACCAGGTCCTCCCGGGTACGCCGGGTCGCCTGCAGGTACGCGTCATTGACGTCGACGATCACCAGATCCGGGCCGAGGACGAGATAGGGGCTCGGCGTGGCGGCGAAGAGTGCCGCGTAGTCGATCCGCGACGCGGTTCTCGATGCGGTTCTCGATGCGATTCCCGATGTCTGTATGGCTCTCGATGCTTGTACGGCTCTCGATGTCTGCATGGCTGCTGCCCGCCATCCCGGCCCCCCTGGGATCCCCACCTCTCAATGTACGAGCCGGGAGAGCGGGCGCACCCCGAGGGCGAGTCACGCGGGGTCATGAGGCGGCCGTCGCCGCGGTCGCTGGGGCGCCGACGGCGACCTCGCGCTGCCGCTCGTCGTCGGAGTGCGTCGACACTCCCCCGGTGCCGTTCGGCACAGCGGCGCGACAGGGCAGGGGCCCCTCCGGATCGGAAGATCCGTCCGGAGGGGCCCCTGCTGTTGTGCGAGTGCGCGTTACCGCATCACTTGGCGGGCTTGTAGAAGGCGTAGGTGGCGGAGTAGGGGACGCTGATCTGGTCGGTGCCGGTGCAGGCCGTGGTGGGGGCGACGCCGCCACGGGTGTCGAGGCGCTGGATGTAGGAGACGTCGGCGAAGACCCCGGCGCCGCGCGTGGCGGTGGACTGCAGGAGGAGTTCGGGGATGGTGCCGGTCTTGGGGGAGGTGGCGACTGCGGCGGCGTTGACGGCGCTGCCGTCCACCGTGGACACCCAGACAGGGCCGCGGGAGTGGAGGGCGACAGTGCGGCGGGAGTGGTCGTTCTTGGCCCAGAGGGTGGCGGCGGGCTCCAGCAGCTTCCAGGCGCCGTCGGTGCAGGTGTAGGTCTGGACGCCCTCGGCCGAGAGGACGCCGGTGAGCCGGTTGCCGTCGGGAACCTTCAGGGCGGCGGGAGCGTCCACGCCGGTGCGGGCGGGCTGCGAGGCCGCGGCCTGGCCGACCGTCGCGCTCAGGAGGGCACCGGTGGTCACGGCGGCGAGCGCCGTGCTGGTGAGGACGAGACGCTTGGTGAGCTTCATGGGGGGGTGTCTCCAAGAGATTTCCGAATGACCTTGCCGGGGATCGGCCCCAAGTGGCGCTGAGCCTCGCGGCGTAGCCCTGTCCGGCGACCGGCGGGCACTGACAGAGAGTGTTCGAACACCGTCTTGGTTGCTCGGGGAGCGCGCACCACGTTCCTCACAGGTCGATCCGCACCACTCCAGCCCCAATTGCCGCTAGCCCTGGGGCACTTCACCCGCTTCTCTGTCGGAGCTTCGTCGGCAGGATGCCGGCGAGGGCCCTGTCCCCATTGCTCCTGCGACGCGTTACGGGACAGCGGAGTTGGGCCTGCCCCACGCACATCTCGGCGTCGCGTGATCAGCTTGGGACGTGGAGACCATCATCGCCAGTGCCATAGCCGTCCTCGGGACCCTGCTCGGCTCGGGCATCACACTGGCGGTTCAGCAGCGCACCACCGACAGAAGCCACGAGTTCACCCGCCGCGAGAGGCTCCGGCAGGAACGGCTCGACGCCTACTCCGCCTACGCCGGCGCGCTGCTCAACTACCGCCGCTGCCTGGTGCACCTGTGGTTCTGCGAGCACGAGCAACCGCCGCCCGAAGACCCCGACGCCGTCCGGGTCCGCGCATACGACCTGCGCTCCAACGCGCAGGAGGCGCTGTTCCGGGTGCAGATGCTCACGGATGACGAGACGCTGGGCCAGGCCGCGGAGGCCGTACTCGCCGACATCACGGCACTGTCCAAGACGGAGGCCAGAAGCGAACTCGACGAGCGCAGAGTTCGGACCCGCGACGACATCAGCCGACTCGTCCGGTCAGCCAAGCGACAACTTTGAGGCGGCTGCAGGCCTCCGAGGGGCGGTCGAGTCATGCATTCCGGCTCTCAGCGGTGACGGTAAAGGTGACGGCTACGCCCGCATTGCAGCGCCATCAGAGTTGGTACACATTGGAGACAGGGGGTCCCATCTCTCGGATTCAGATCATGGAGCCGTGAGCCGATGCAAGGGATCGAACATGTCCACTCGACCTTCTCCTCAGATCAGAGACTTTGACGCCGGCAACGACACCCCCGGTAAGCATGCCACCTCACTGGGAGTTGACGGTGAGAACTTTACGCCGGGCGGAAAAGCTCATTTCGCGTTCACCGCAAGGGGCAGAACCTTGGCGCAGGGTACGGCAGACGTGGACCAGACGGGATTCGTCAGTTGGAGCGCAACAATAAATCCCCCGCTTTCATGCGGGAGTTCAGTGTCCGCAGCGGGAAAGGACCTGACTTCCGGTAAGGAAACCGACAATGCGTCCGCCACGGTGTTCTGCCCCTGAGGCCACAATGGAGATCTGCCGGGAGGCAAACGGAACTTGAGTGGGTGACGTCGGGCTATCGCCCTGACAGTTGAGTGCCGGCTCGGTAGGTCTTTCCGCCCAGCAGAACAGCCGTCCTGGCCCGCCTCGCGGCGATGCGGGATGAGGGCGCCGGTGCCCTGGTAGCCGCCGTCGGTGAGGACGATCGCCCGGGGGCCCTCACCTCGACCGCCCTGGAGACCACCCTCACTACCTGGACCGGCTGTTGCCCGGCGGCCACCATGCCGGGCAGTCCTGAGGTGTGCGGAGCCCACTCGTGCCCCGCGGACGCAACATCCGCCACACTGGTTACGGGTTTCAACCTTTACCCTGAGAGCGGAATTGACCTGAACCGGCCTGAACCGGCTTACGAGGCGCGGATTTGCGAAAGGTGACCGGCGATGTCGCTGAGCCCCGAGGATGCGGATGCGGAGTCCATGGGGTCGATCGGCGGCTATGAGCTGATCGACCGGCTCGGCAGCGGTGGCATGGGGGTCGTCTACCTGGCGCGCGCGGCGTCGGGGCGGCAGGTCGCGGTCAAGCTCATCCACGCGCCGTACGCACGGGACGAGGAGTTCCGGGTCCGCTTCCGGCAGGAGGTCGCCGCGGCCCGCCGGGTGAGCGGGGCGTTCACCGCACCCGTCGTGGACGCCGATCCGGACGCCGAACAGCCGTGGATGGCCACGCTGTACGTTCCCGGCCGCACCCTGTCGGAGACGGTGACGAAGGATGGCCCGCTGGGCGGGCGGGACCTGCGCACCCTGGGGCTGGGGCTCGTCGAGGCGCTGCGCGACATCCACCAAGCCGGCCTGGTGCACCGGGACCTGAAGCCGAGCAACGTCCTGATGGCCGAGGACGGGCCCCGCGTCATCGACTTCGGTATCTCACGCGCCACCGACAACCAGGCCCTCACCGTGACCGGACGGCTGATCGGCACCCCGCCCTTCATGTCCCCGGAGCAGTTCGCCACACCACGGGACGTCACCGGGGCCTCGGACGTGTTCTCGCTCGGCTCTCTGTTGGTGTACGCGGCCACCGGCACCCGTCCGTTCAACGCCGACAGCCCCTATATGACGGGCTATCAGGTCATGCACGAAGCCCCGGTCCTGGACGGGGTCGGGGAGCCGCTCCTGAGCATCGTCCAGCGGTGCCTGGACAAGGACCCGGCCGCCCGGCCCGGCACGGCCGAACTGCACCGCATGCTCCAGACATTGCCGGACTCCCTCGAAGCCGCGACCGTCCCGGCACCCCGCCGCCAGAGCCCCCGTCCTCGCCCCGGACGACCGGGCGCCGTGGCCC
>NZ_VMNX01000191.1 GCF_009377235.1 Streptomyces acidicola | reverse complement strand
CAGATTGCCCACGTGTTACTCACCCGTTCGCCACTAATCCACCCCGAAGGGCTTCATCGTTCGACTTGCATGTGTTAAGCACGCCGCCAGCGTTCGTCCTGAGCCAGGATCAAACTCTCCGTGAATGCTTCCGGGATATCCCGGCAACACATCACGAGAGCGGAACCAAGGAGAGGAATAGTCCCCTCGGTTCACAGCGTCCTCGCTGTGTTTGTATTTCAAAGGAACCTCGCCCTCCCGGAATCGGGAGAGACGGGGTATCAACATATCTGGCGTTGATTTTTAGCACGCTGTTGAGTTCTCAAGGAACGGACGCTTCCTTTGTACTCACCCGAGAGACCCTCTCGTGGCTTTCCTCCGGGCGCTTCCCTTCGGTGCTTCCGACTCTATCAGTGTTTTTCCTTCTCTCTGACCACCGTTCTGCGGACACGCAGAAGATGCCTCAAGAGAGGGTCTGACAAGTTGGACGCCTGCCGGACTGAGACACCTGATCGTGTCGCTCGGCCCCAAGCAGGGGTACGACTGTACATCTGGGTCTGGAGCGGGCGCAAATCCATTACGCGGGGCTCGACGGCCGCCATCCCGTACGTCTCACACGGAACCGGCAGTTCATATGACATACCCTGCTCCCCAGTGCGCCGTCCGGGACAGGCAGTGACGGCCCATATGAATCTCCTCTGGGAGGCTTCCCATGACCACCGTGACGTCCCCCCTTGCCGGGCGGGCCATCGGACTCGCCGCGGTACCCGACCCCGTCTTCTCGGGAGCGATGGTAGGACCCGGTACCGCAATCGACCCCGTACGGGAGGCCTCCGAGGCCGTCGCTCCCGTGGACGGGGTTGTCGTTTCTCTCCATCCACATGCCTTTGTCGTGGTCGACAGTGGCGGCCACGGTGTGCTCACGCACCTCGGCGTCGACACCGTGCAGCTCAACGGTGAGGGCTTCGAGCTGCTCGTCAACAAGGGCGACACCGTGACGCGCGGCCAAGCCGTGGTGCGCTGGAATCCCAGCGCCGTCGAGACCGCGGGCAAGTCTCCGATCTGCCCGATCGTGGCAATCGAGGCCACGGCCGACTCTCTCACCGGCCTCCGCGTCGACGGTGACGTCAAGGCCGGCGACGAGCTCTTCGGCTGGCAGTGACAGCAGCGCCGTACGAGACGGCGAGTCGGGACAACCACGGCGGCGGTGGATCCGCCGCACTATCGGAGACGGGTGAGATGGAGACAACGCTGCGAGGCGTCGGGGTGAGCCACGGTGTGGCGATCGGCGAGGTTCGGCACATGGGGACGGCGGTCCTGGAGCCGCCTGCCAAGCAGATACCGGCGGAGGAAGCGGAGCGTGAGCAAGGGCGCGCCCGCAAAGCGGTGGAAGCCGTGGCGGCCGATCTGATGGCGCGGGGCAACCTGGCGGGCGGCGAGGCCCAGGCGGTGCTCGAAGCCCAGGCCATGATGGCGCAGGATCCCGAGTTGATGGCGGACGTGGACCGCCGCATCACGGTCGGCAGCACGGCCGAGCGTGCGGTCTACGACGCGTTCGCCGCGTATCGGGCGCTGCTCTCGGGTGCCGGTGAGTATCTCGCCGGTCGTGTGGCCGACCTGGACGACGTGCGGAACCGTATCGTCGCCCGTCTGCTCGGGGTGCCCATGCCGGGTGTGCCGGACAGCGACGAGCCGTACGTTCTTATTGCGCGTGATCTGGCGCCGGCCGACACCGCGCTGCTGGATCCGACGCTCGTGCTCGGTTTCGTGACCGAGGAGGGCGGGCCGACCAGCCACAGTGCGATCCTGGCGCGGGCGCTCGGAGTACCGGCCGTGGTTGCGCTGCCGGGTGCCGGTGAGTTGGCCGAGGGCACGGTGATCGCTGTGGACGGCAGCACCGGTGAGATCTTCGTTGAGCCGAATGCGCAGAAGAAAGCCGCGCTGGAAGCCTCCGCGGCGGAGCGTAAGGCGGCGCTGTCCGCTGCGACCGGTCCGGGTGCCACCTCCGACGGGCACAAGGTACCGCTGCTGGCCAATGTGGGTGGGCCCGCGGATGTGCCGGCCGCCGTCGAGGCAGGGGCCGAGGGAGTCGGCCTCTTCCGTACCGAGTTCCTCTTCCTGGACGACAGCAAGAAGGCGCCGTCGGAGGAGAAGCAGGTCGAGGCGTACCGGCAGGTGCTGGCGGCGTTCCCCGAGGGTCGTGTCGTCGTGCGTGTGCTCGACGCGGGGGCGGACAAGCCGCTGGACTTCCTGACCCCGGCGGACGAGCCGAACCCGGCGCTGGGCGTGCGAGGGCTGCGGACCCTCCTTGACCACCCGGAGGTGCTGCGGACCCAGCTGACCGCCCTGGCGAAGGCCGCGGAGGGGTTGCCGGTCTACCTGGAGGTCATGGCTCCGATGGTGGCGGACCGTACGGACGCCAAGGCGTTCGCGGACGCGTGCCGTACGGCCGGGCTGCAGGCGAAGTTCGGGGCCATGGTGGAGATCCCGTCGGCGGCACTGCGGGCCCGGTCGATCCTCCAGGAGGTCGAGTTCCTGTCGCTGGGGACGAACGACCTCGCGCAGTACACGTTCGCTGCGGACCGTCAGGTGGGCGCGGTGTCCCGGCTGCAGGACCCGTGGCAGCCCGCGCTGCTCGACCTGGTGGCGCTGTCCGCGGAAGCGGCGAATGCCGAGGGCAAGAGCTGCGGTGTCTGTGGTGAGGCGGCGTCCGACCCACTGCTGGCGTGTGTGTTGACCGGTCTGGGTGTCACCTCGCTGTCCATGGGCGCAGCGTCGATTCCTTATGTGCGAGCGACGCTGGCGAAGTACACGCTGGCGCAGTGCGAGCGTGCGGCGGCTGCGGCGCGTGCGGCGGACACCGCTGAGGAGGCGCGCAACGCGGCTCAAGCGGTGCTGTCCGGCGAGTAACGCCTGTTTGGGCCGCATATCGGCGTCACGATCGGCGCCCGCCCAGGGGCGCTCCATCCAAAGGTGGAGCGCCCCTGGCGCGTTCAGTGAGCGTGGCCTCCCCTCAGCGTGCCTGTGTCCCCGAGGTCGGGTGGGGCGCAGTAGTCGACTCCTGATTCAGGGGAAACGAGATCGCCGGATTCGATGTCGGTGCAGTAGGCGTCGAAGACCTCGCCCGCGGTGAGGGGCTTGAGTCCTTCTCCGCGCAGGCACCAGCCGTAGACGCGGTCGGTCGCGTCGGCGGCGCTGGCGCGCACGACGAGGCCGCCGGGGCACTGGGTGGCGATGCCTACGGCCAGGATCGTGGTGAATTCGAGGGCTTCGGTTTCGTCGAGGTGGATCGTGCCGTCGGGCTTCTCGTCCGCCCACAGGGCGGCGACGAGTGGTTCGGGTGTGGCGGAGACGCTGCACACCATGTGCCGCTCGCCCGGCCCCGCGGTGTCGAGGATGCGAGTGAGGAGGTCCGAGGCGCGGAGGAAGGCGGCGTGCCCGATGTCCTCGCCGCAGGAGGCGCACGCGCCGATACTGGCCAGGAGTGTGGTCGCGTACTGCCATGTGGCCTGGCGGACTGCCTCGTCGACGAGTTCCGGCACGAGATCGTCGAGGGGCTGTCCTTGGTACGGGAGGCTGGGGCCCGTGGCGGCCAGTTCGGCCGTGAAGCGGGTGCGGCTGGTCGGAGCGTCGGGTTCCAGGCCGGTCTCGGCGCAGAATTCCGCGTACTCCTCGGGGTCGAAGAGGGCGACGGTGGTGTGGCTGCCTTGAGAGGCGAGCGTCCTGAGCAGGGCCTCGACTTGTTGGAGGTAGGTCGTGTGGTCGTCGAAGGTGAAGGTGCGGTAGCGCCGCATCGCCGTGAAGTCGTGCTCGTCCGTGAGCAGGCCGATGGTGCCGGCGATTTCACGGCGCAGGACGCGTCGCATGGTCTGGTGCCGGGTGTGTGCCATCTTTCCCCCTGTGCGCAGTCGATCAATGCTCACTCACAGTAACCGGTGGCACTGACAACGCCCGTCGGACAGGGGTGGGCGACTCAGGAGCGTTCGCGGGCCAGGTCCTCGTAGAAGCGCAGGAGGTCGAGGTTGTCGATGGAGCCGGGATTGACTGCCTTCTCCAAGGGAGTGCCCTGAAGGAGGCGTTTGACCGGGACCTCGATGCGTTTGCCGGTCAGAGTGTGCGGGATCCCGGGGACCTCGATGACCTCGTCGGGGACGTGGCGCGGGGAGAGCTGTTCGCGGATGGTCTGTTTGATGCGGTTCAGGAGGGCCTCGTCGAGGACGGCTCCGGGGGCGAGGTGGACGAAGAGGGGCATCCAGTAGCCCCCGTCGGGCTGTTCGATGCCGATGACGAGGGACTCCTTGATCTCAGGGAGGCGCTCGACGGCTTCGTAGATGTCGGCCGAGCCCATGCGAACGCCCTGGCGGTTGAGGGTGGAGTCCGAGCGGCCGTGGATCACGACGGAGCCTCGTGCGGTGACCGTGATCCAGTCACCGTGGCGCCAGACTCCGGGGTAGGTGTCGAAGTAGCTGTCGTGGTAGCGGGCGCCGTCGGGGTCGTTCCAGAAGTAGATCGGCATGGACGGCATCGGGTTGGTGACCACGAGTTCGCCGACTTCGTCGGTGAGGGGTTTGCCGCTGGGGTCCCAGGACTGGAGGTCGGTGCCGAGGCCGGGGGCCTGGAGTTCGCCGATGTGCACGGGGAGGGTGGGGACGGCTCCTGCGAAGCAGGAGCACACGTCGGTGCCGCCGCTGACGGAGGCGATCCACAGGTCGGCCCCCGCTTCTGTGAACTCGTCGTGCAGCCAGCGGAAGCCGTCCGGCGGCAGCGGTGAGCCCGTGGTGCCGACACACTGCACGCGGGAGAGGTCGTAGTCGCGTGCGGGGTGGACGCCGGCCTTGCGGCAGGCCATGACGTACGCGGCGGAGGTGCCGAAGAGGGTCGCTCCGGTGCGTTCGGCGACGCGCCACTGGGCGCCCGTGTCCGGGTATCCGGGGCTGCCGTCGTACAGGACGATCGTGGTGCCGGTGAGGAGGCCGGAGACGAGGAAGTTCCACATCATCCAGCCGGTGGACGTGTACCAGAAGAAACGGTCCTCGGGGCCCAGGTCGCAGTGGAGGCCTAGCTGTTTGAGGTGCTCGATCAGGATGCCGCCCTGGGACTGGACGATGGCTTTGGGAAGGCCGGTGGTGCCGGAGGAGTACAGGACCCACAGGGGGTGGTCGAACGGGACCTGCTCGAAGACGGGTTCCACGTCCTCGGAGGTCAGCGCGGACCACTCCAGAGCGCCGTCCGGGGCTTCGGTGCCCAGGAGCGGGATGTGGACGACGGCGCGCAGGGTGGGCAGTTCTCGGCGGAGTTCGGCGACGGTGTCGCGACGGTCGTGCTCCTTGCCGCCGTAGCGGTAGCCGTCGACGGTGAACAGGACGACCGGTTCGACCTGCTGGAAGCGGTCGAGGACGCTGCGGGCCCCGAAGTCGGGGGCAGAGGACGTCCAGACGCCACCGACGGCGGCAGTGGCGAGGAGAGCGACGACGGCCTGGGGAACGTTCGGGAGGTAACCGCTGACGCGGTCTCCGGGGCGTACGCCGAGGGTGCGCAGTCCGGCGGCGAGCGAGGCGACCTGGCGGCGCAGTTCGGCCCAGGTCACCGGGCGTGGCTCGTGGGTTTCGTCGACGTGCAGGAGTGCCGGTTCGTCCGCGCGGGTGGCGGCGGCGCGGAGGGCGTGTTCGGCGTAGTTGAGGGTCGCTCCGGGGAACCATTCGGCGCCCGGCATGCTGCGATCGCCGAGTACGCGCGCGTAGGGGGTGGAGAACCGTACGTCGAACCACTCGGTGACGGCTTTCCAGAAGCTCTCAAGTTCGTCGACGGACCAGCGGTGCAGGGCCGCGTATCCGCCTTCGGCCGGGGCTCCGTGGTGCTCGGCGGCCCAGGCCTGGAACTTCGTGACCTGTGCCCGGGCGATGCGTTCCTGATCGGGCTGCCAGAGCAGTGCGGCGTTCGCTGAGGTCATGGGGCGGCTCCCGGGGCTGTGCGCGTCGTGTGCGGCTGTCGCACGGGCTGGGGTGTGCGCGTCACGTGGCTGACACGGACGATGCCATGTGATCGACTTCTACACCAGGGTGCGCCGCACATGGTCGGCGCCGTGAAGATGTGCCCTCACCACGGGTGAACGGCAGTTGAACGACTCACCACCATGGGTGAGTCAGTGGCAGGGTGAGCAGCATGGACGGTCGTGACCTGGTGCGTTCGGTGAAAGCGGTCGGCTCGGCGGGGGCGGCGCAGGGTTTGCGCACCGTGCGGGCCGCATGGCGCAGGAGGCGTACGGATGCAGCCGGGCTGCCCCAGCGGGGTGCCGAGCGCGCGCGGGTGCCCGGGCCCGTGCGGGAGGTGGAGCCGGGGCCCGGTGGCGGCGTCGTCCGGTTCGCCCGGTCCGAGCTGCGGATCACCGTCACCTCGAGCGGCGCTGTGTTCTGGGGCTGGGACGGTGCCGGGCCGGAGCCTTCGTACGCGCTCGCGGACCGGAGCCCGGAGCCCGATCCACGGGCCGTTCTGGAGCCGGACAAGAACGGGGCCTGGCGGGTGGTGGCGGAGCGCGTCACGGTCATCGTCTCGCGGCACGGAGCCGTCGAGGTGCAGACGCCCGGCGGGGTGCCGCTGCGGCGGGACTTGCCGCCCCGCTGGTGGGAACCTGCGGCTGGGGGCGGGGCGCGCTGGATGCAGCGTTCCGAGGTGCCGGCCGACGCGCGGTTCTTCGGTCTGGGAGGGCGCGCGTCGGGGCCTCGGCTGCGTGACGGAACATACCGCCTATGGAACACCGACCCCGGACACACGTTCGTTCCCGGTGACGATCCGTTGTACATCACCATGCCGGTGCAGATGGTGGTGGCCGACGCGGGCACACACCTGGTGTTCCACGACACCTCGTGGGACGGCACCGTGACGTTGCGCGAGGGTGAGGAGGGCGCCGGTTCCGGGCACGACCGGGCGGGGACGAGCGAGTTGCGCGTGGACGGCGGCCCGTTGCGGTGCTGGATGGTAGTGGGCACCCCCGCGCGCGTGCTCCACGCCTGGGCCGCGCTCACCGGGGCGCCCGCGCTGCCGCCCGCGTGGGCGTTGGGGCATCATCACGCGCGGTGGGGTTTCGGGAGCGAGCAGGAGGTGCGGCGGATCGTCTCGGGCTATCAGGAGCACGATCTGCCGCTGGACGCGGTCCATCTGGACATCGACCACTATGACGCGCACCGGGTGTTCACGGTCGACAAGGAGCATTTCCCGAAGCTGCCGTTGCTCGCCGAGGAACTGGGGCGGGACGGGATCCGGTTGGTGTCGATCGTCGATCCGGCGGTGAAGGCCGAGCCGGGCAACGCGGTGTACGACAGCGGGACGGCTGAGGACGCGTTCGTGCGGGACGCGGCGGGCCGGACCGTGGAGGGCGTGGTGTGGGCCGGGGAGTCGGTGTACCCGGACTTCACGCGTGCGCGCGTGCGCGCGTGGTGGGGTGGGCTGTACGAGGAGCGGCTGGCGCAGGGTTTCGCGGGGTTCTGGCTCGACATGAACGAGCCGACGTCGTTCACGGCCTTCGGCGAGAACACGCTGCCGCGGTCCGCGCGGCACGATCTGGACGGCCGGGGCGGTGACCACCGGGAGGCGCACAACGTGTACGCACTGTGCATGGCCCGGGCCGGATACGAAGGCCTGCGGAGACTCCTCCCCGAGAAGCGGCCGTTTCTGTTCTCGCGCTCCGGGTGGGCCGGTATGCAGCGCTACGGGGGCACGTGGTCGGGGGACGTGGCGACGGGCTGGCCGGGGCTGCGGGCGTCGCTGTCGCTGGTGATGGGGCTGGGGCTGTGCGGGGTGCCGTATTCGGGCCCCGATGTCGGAGGCTTCGACGGGAGCCCGTCTCCGGAGCTGTATCTGCGGTGGTTCCAGCTGGGCGCGTATCTGCCGCTGTTCCGTACGCATGCGAGTCTGCGGGCGGGGCGCAGGGAGCCCTGGGAGTTCGGGGACGAGGTACTGGCACACGCGCGCGTGGCGCTCGTCGGGCGGCGGCGTCTGCTGCCGTACTTCATGACGCTCGCGCATCTGGCGCGGCGTACGGGAGCGCCCTATGTGCGGCCGGTCTGGTGGGGTGCGCCCGAGGACCGGGCACTGCGCGATTGCGAGGACGCCTTCCTGCTCGGTGACTGTCTCCTGGTGGCGCCGGTGCTGGATCCGGGTGCCGACCGGCGCGCGGTGCAGCTGCCGCGGGGGCGCTGGTACGACACGGTGACCGAGAAGGTGTACGAGGGGCCGGGGCAGGTGCTGATCGAGGCGCCTCTGTCGCGGATCCCGGTGCTCGCGCGCGCGGGCTCCGTCCTGCCTGTCCGAGGCGCCGACGGCGGACTGGAGCTGGAGGCGTGGGCGCCGGAGCACGGACGGACCGGGGGCGGGCTCGTGGTGGCCGACTTGGGCGAGGGCTGGGACGAACCGGAGGTCGAACGGTATGTGACGCGCTGGAAGAAGCGGCGGGTGGTCGTGAAGCGGGCCGGGAACGACGGACCGGGCGAGCCCCCGTACCCCGTGCGGGTACGCGGGCTCGCCCGGTCGTGACTCAGATGTACCGGCCCTCGAAGAACGCCTGGACCGCCAGAGTGTGCAGCGGGAAGGCGAGCTCGGCCGGCCTGTGGAGCAGTTGCCAGCCCTCCGTCTCGTCCGTGGCGGCGGACGGGGGCAGGTCGGCGGCCGGACGTTCCGGAAGGAGCCCGAAGAGAAGCAGGTGGCCGTCGGGTGAGCTCATCGCGTCGGCGAGGCGCACGTCGCGCTCGGGAGCGTCGATGCCCGTCTCCTCCTTGAGCTCGCGCACGACGGCGCCGCGCCAGTCCTCCTGTTGCTCGATGAACCCTCCGGGCAGGGCAGTGCTACCGCGCGCGGGTGCGATGGTTCGGGTGATGACGACCAGGGCTGTGCCCTTGGTGTCGTACACGGGCTGCAGCGCCACCGCCACGGGCAGCGGGTTGCGGTAAGCGACCGTGTGGCAGGCCGGGCAGGTGCGGGGCCAGCCGGAGACGCCCTCTCCGTAGGGCGCTCCGCAGCTCGAACAGTGAGAGTCCGCCGCGGAGTTGGCGTTTGGTTGTTGAATTACGGACACGCGGCGGACTGTATCCGATCGTGTGAGGGGCGTCTCCCGGGGGCGGCTCAATGTGCGTGCGTGAGGGATTTCCTGGTCACCGGGAAGTCGAAGTAGGTGTCCGGGTACGATTCCGGTTTGTAGGTGAAATGCCACCATTCCTCGGGCAGGTTCAGGAATCCGAGGGCTTCCAGGGTGCCTTTCAGGAGCTGCCGGTTGGCGCGCTGTTTGCCCGTGATCCGTGGGTCGTCCGTGTGGGAGAGCGTGTCGAAGCAGTCGTAGCCCGTGCCCATGTCCACGGAGTTGTCGGGAAAGCGCTCATCGCGAGGTGCGTAACAGGGCACCAGAGGTTCTCCGGGAATGTACGGGCGGGTCGGCCCGGCGGGAAGTTTCACGAGTGTGAGGTCCACCGTCGAGCCTCGGCTGTGGCCGGACTTCTCCGCGATGTATCCGTCGGTGAACAGGCGGGTCTTGTCGACCTGGGGGTAGAACTCGGTTTTCATCCGCTGATCGTCGAGGTCCTTGGCCCAGCGGACGAAGTGGTCGACGGCGCGCTGCGGCCGGTAGCAGTCGTACACCTTCAGCGTGTAGCCCCGCTTGAGGAGCTTCACCTGGGCCTTGTGGAGTGCTTCGGCGGCGGGGCGGGTGAGGATGCACAGCGGCTGCTTGTAGCCGGTTACGCGGTCGCCCATGAAGTTGTGCCGGGTGAAGTAGCGGATGTCCTGGAGGATGGTCGGGTCGACGGTTCGGAGGGCGACGAAGTCCTCGGGGGCCTTGGGTTCGGGCGTCGCCCGGGCCGGTGTGGCCGTCAGGGTCAGGGCGAGCAGGGACGTGGCGGCGATGAGCAGGGTGCGCAGTCGTGGTGTGAGTCTCCTCATGGGCCTTCCATGTACCAGTCGGCGGGGTTTTCCGACAGATGGCAGTGCGCGGAGGGCGCACGCTCGTTGCGTGTGCGGGACGGGCGTGTGCTCTCGCGGGTGGTACCGCCCTGTGGGACGGTGACGGTACCGAGCACGTCTGCGGAGGTCGGATCGATCATGAACGTCCCACCGGAGCGCACCCCGGATGCCGAACAGCTGGCCGCGGAGGTCGTCACAGGGCTGCGTGCGGCGTTGGAGATCCTCACCGTCGACCTCGGAGTCCGCCACGGTCTGTACGAGGCGCTGGCCTCGCACGGCCCCATGACGCCCCGCGACCTGTCGAAGACCGCGGGTATCCACGCCCGGTACGCCCGCGAGTGGCTGGAGCAGCAGGCCGTGGCCGGCATCCTGACCGCCTCCGGGCCCGCCGGAGAGGACGGCTACGAGCGGCTCTTCGAGTTGCCCGTCGAGTACCAACGGGTGCTGGTGGACCGGGACGATCCGCTGTACCTGGCCACGGGTCCCCAGTTCGTCGTCTCGCTCGCCGAGACCCTGCCCAAGTTGCTCGAGGCCTTCGCCACGGGCGGCGGCGTGCCGTACGAGCACTACGGCCGGGGGACCCGCGAGGGCATCGCGGGGCTGAACCGGCCCATGTACCGGCCCGAGACGGTCCGTTCGTGGGTCGCCGCCATGCCGGACGTCCATCGGCGGCTGACGGACGAACCCCGCGCGCGGGTGCTCGATCTGGGTTGCGGGCTGGGCTGGTCGACGATGGCGCTGGCCCGCGCCTTCCCCGGGGCCCGGCTCACCGGCGTCGACCTGGACGCCACCTCCGTGGGTGAGGCCCGGCGCAACGCCCGGGAGGCGGGTCTGGACGAGCGGGTGGGGTTCGCGCGGACCGACGCCGCGGGCATCGACCTGGACGGTTCCGTGGACCTGGTCACCGTGTTCGAGGCGTTGCACGACATGGCCGATCCGGTCCGGGTGCTGGCCTCGGTGCGCCGGCTCCTGGCGCCCTCGGGTGCGGTGTTGATCGCGGACGAGAAGGTGAGCGAGGAGTTCACCGCTCCGGGTCCGGAACTGGACCGGATCAACTACGCCTTCAGCGTGCTGCACTGCCTGCCCGCGACCCGCGCGGAGGGCGCCAAGGTGGAGGCGGGCACGGTCCTGCGACCGGACACGGTACGCGCGTACGCGCGGGAGGCCGGGTACGGCACGGTCGAGGTGCTGGACGTCGAACACGAGTTGTGGCGCTTCTACCGGCTCGGCGTCTGAGCCGTCGCCTCAGCCGCTGCGCCATACGGACGCAGGGAGAGGCGGCCGGAACCACCCCCGTGGGCCCCGGACGCCCCTCCCGATACTCCGACGCCAATGGGGCGCGATTGGTTCACCGTGACGCCCTGCCGATTTGTGGTTGCCCGTGGCAAACTTTCTGACGTCCTGTCAGATTCTTTGCCGGGGAGGGGCTATGGCGCGTACACGCACACCTGTCGTCACGGGGTGGTTCACCGGGGAGGGTGACGCGTTCCGGCTCCTCGGCACGCGCTGTTCGGCGTGCGCCTCGGTCTTCTTCCCGCGTGAGGACGCCCACTGCCGCAATCCGGGGTGCGGTGGGGGTGATCTGAAGGAGGTGCCGCTCTCGCAGCGCGGGCGCGTGTGGTCCTACACGGACGGACGGTACCGTCCTCCGTCACCCTACGTGTCCGATCCGGAACTTCCGTGGGAGCCTCGCACGTTGATCGCTGTGGAACTGGCCGCCGAACGCCTCGTGGTGCTCGGGCAGGCGGTTCCCGGAGTCACCGTCGCCGATCTGGCGGTGGGCATGGAGGTGGAGGTCGTCGCGGGCGTACTCGGTGAAGACGCGGAGACGGTCTGGACGACGTGGCAATGGCGGCCGACAGGGTCACAGGGGGTGACGGCATGACGGGTGATGTGGCGGTCCTCGGCGTGGGCATGCACCCGTGGGGCAAGTGGGGCAGGAGCTTCGTCGAGTACGGGACGGCGGCCGCACGCGCGGCCCTCGCCGACGCGGGGGTCGACTGGCGGGACGTCGGCTCGATCGTCGGCGCGGACACGGTGCGTGGCGGCTATCCGGGGTACGTGGCGGGGGCGACGTTCGCGAAGGCCCTGGGCTGGCAGGGGGCCCGCGTCACGAGCGTGTACGCGGCGTGCGCGTCCGGGGCGCAGGCCATCGCCACGGCACGGGCGCAGATCCTCGCGGGACTCGCTGACGTCGTCCTGGTGGTGGGAGCCGACGCCGCGCCCAAGGGGTTCTTCCGGCCCGCGGGCGGGGACCGGCCCGACGATCCCGACTGGCTGCGCTTCCGCGTCCTGGGAGCGACGAACCCGACGTACTTCGGGCTGTACGCGCGCCGGCGCATGGCGGTGCACGGGGACACGGTGGACGACTTCGCGCAGGTCAAGGTGAAGAACGCCGCCCTGGGTGCGCTGAATCCGTACGCCCGCTACCGCAAGCGGGTCACCGCCGAGGAGGTCGCCGCCTCCGCAGTGGTCGCCGATCCGCTGCGGCTGCTCGACATCTGCGCGACCTCGGACGGCGGTGCGGCGCTGGTGCTGTCCAGCGTGGAGTTCGCCCGGCGTCACGGGGCGGCCGAGGCCGTACGGATCCGGGCGGTGTCCACGGTGACGCCGCGCTATCCCACCACCGTGCTGGATCTGCCGGACATCGCAACGGACTCGGCGGTGGCGGTGGAGCCCGCCCCCGAGACCTTCCGGGCGTCCATCGCGCGCACGGCCTACGAGGAAGCGGGGCTGGGGCCCGAGGACCTGTCGCTCGCCGAGGTGTACGACCTGTCCACGGCACTGGAGCTGCAGTGGTACGAGGACCTCGGCCTGTGCGGTGCGGGCGAGGCGGCGAAGCTGCTGCGGGAGGGCGCGACGGCTCCGGGCGGGCGAATACCAGTGAACACCAGCGGCGGGCTGGCCTCGTTCGGAGAGGCGGTTCCGGCGCAGGCGATCGCCCAGGTGTGCGAGCTGACCTGGCAGCTGCGGGGCGACGCGGGCGACCGGCAGATCGAGGGTGCGCGGGTGGGGGTCACCGCGAACCAGGGGCTGTTCGGGCACGGATCGTCGGTGATCGCGGTGCGGTGACCTTTGCGGCGATGGGCGCCCTCTCCGATTCGCCTTCCGGCCCGTGGTCAACCTGACGACCTGAGGGGTCGCGGCACCGGAGAGTCCTCATCGCCACCACCAACCGTTGCCGTCCGCGACCTTGACGCTCCCTGGGCGCCGGTGAACACTTCCGGGTGTCAGTCGGCATCGCCACTTTCGAGTGACTTTGTGCACTGCGCCGCTCGGGCAGCCTGCCTGCGTAACGGGCCATCCCCCACGGGCGATTCGGCTGCGACGGACGCTCGACATGGACGCCGGGCGGGGTGCGGGACCCTCCCTGCCTTCGGCGGACGTAGCCATGGGAAACGCACCCTGCACGGAGGACCGGGGTCGATCACCCCGGCCCAGGGCCAAGGAGCCGCCATGAGCAACGGAGACATATTCGTCGGTGAAGTCATAGGTACGGCGATCCTGATCCTTTTCGGCGCCGGTGTGTGCGCCGCCGTCAGTCTCAGACACTCGAAGGCGAGGGCCTCGGGCTGGGTCGTCATCGCGTTCGGCTGGGGCTTCGGCGTGCTGGCCGGCGCGTACACCGCCGCTCCCCTGTCGGGCGGCCATCTCAACCCGGCCGTCACCCTCGGCATCGCCGTGGACACCGGGAAGTGGGACAAGGTCTGGGTGTACGTGCTGGGGCAGATGGTCGGCGCGATGCTGGGCGCGGTTCTCGCGTACCTGGTCTACCTAGCGCAGTTCCAGGCCAACGTCCCCAAGGTGGGCTCGGCGGACGAGCCGATTCCGACCCTCGGCATCTTCTCCACCATCCCGGAGATCCGGAATCCGGTCGCGAACATCGTCACGGAGACCATCGCGACGATCGCGCTCGTCCTGCCCGTCCTCGCCTTCGGACTCACGAAGGGTCTCGGGGAGTCCGGCACCCAGGCGCTGATCGTGTCCCTGCTGGTCGTCGGGATCGGTCTGTCGCTCGGCGGGCCGACCGGCTACGCGATCAATCCGGCGCGTGACCTCGGCCCGCGCATCGTGCACACCTTCCTGCCGATCCCCAACAAGGGAACCTCCGACTGGGGTTACGCCTGGGTCCCGGTCGTCGGCCCGCTGCTCGGAGGGGCGCTCGCGGGCCTCATCTACAACGCAGCCTTCTGACGCAACTGACGTAAGGGGACGTCATGCCGGACAACGCCCAGAAGTACGTCGCCGCGATCGACCAGGGCACCACTTCGAGTCGCTGCATCATCTTCGACCAGGACGGGGCGATCGTCGCCGTCGACCAGCGTGAGCACCGTCAGATCTTTCCCAAGCCGGGCTGGGTGGAACACGACGCCACCGAGATCTGGTCCAAGGTGCAGGCTGTGGTCGCGGGGGCGATCGCCAAGGCGGGCCTGCGTGCCGACCAGCTCAGCGCGCTCGGCATCACCAACCAGCGCGAGACGACGGTCCTGTGGGACCGCGCCACGGGCAAACCCGTGCACAACGCGATCGTCTGGCAGGACACACGTACGTCCGCGCTCTGCAACGAACTCGGCGGCCCGGACGGGCAGGACCGTTTCCGCGAGCAGACGGGCCTGCCGTTGGCCAGCTACTTCTCGGGCCCGAAGGCGTCCTGGCTGCTGGACAACGTGCCAGGGCTCAGGGCCCGCGCCGAGCGCGGTGAGATCGCCTTCGGCACGATCGACTCCTGGCTGATCTGGAACCTCACCGGCGGCACCGACGGTGGACGGCACGTCACCGACGTCACCAACGCCGGCCGCACCATGCTGATGAACCTGGAGACCCTCCAGTGGGACTCCTCGATCCTCTCGGCGATGAACGTCCCCGAGGCGGTCCTGCCGGAGATCCGTTCCTCCGCCGAGGTGTACGGCACCGCCGTGGGCCAGCTCGCCGGCGTGCCGGTCGCGTCGGCGCTCGGTGACCAGCAGGCGGCCGTGTTCGGGCAGGCCTGCTACGACGTGGGAACGGCGAAGAACACCTACGGCACCGGCAGTTTCCTGCTGCTCAACACCGGAAACAGGCCCGTACCCTCGAAGAGCGGGCTCCTCACGACCATGGGGTACAAGATCGGCGGTGAGGCCCCGGTGTACTGCCTGGAGGGGTCGATCGCGATCACGGGCGCATTGGTGCAGTGGTTGCGCGACCAGCTCGGCATCATCCGGACCGCCGACGAGATCGAGTCCCTGGCGGCGAGTGTGGACGACAACGGCGGCGCGTACATCGTGCCCGCGTTCTCGGGCCTGTTCGCGCCCTACTGGCGGTCCGACGCGCGCGGAGTCGTCACCGGCCTCACGCGGTACGTCACGAAAGCACACCTCGCGCGCGCGGTGCTGGAGGCGACGAGCTGGCAGACGCGTGAGGTCGTGGACGCGATGTTCCAGGACTCCGGGGTGAAGATCACCACCCTGAAGGTGGACGGCGGCATGACCAAGAACAACCTCCTGATGCAGCACCAGGCGGACGTCCTCGACGTGCCGGTGATCCGCCCGAAGGTCTCGGAGACCACTTGCCTGGGCGCCGCGTACGCGGCCGGCCTCGCGACAGGTGTGTGGAACGATCTGGACGAGCTGAAGTCGCACTGGCAGAAGGACGCCGAGTGGACGCCGGACATGGAGGCGCCCGTCCGGGACCGCGAGTACCACAACTGGCGCAAGGCGGTGGAGAAGAGCTTCGGCTGGCACGAGGACGGCGCGAGCTGAAATCGCCAGTCCACGCGCGCGTGCCGCTCGTGCACGTCCGTATGAGGGTCCACGCGCGCGTGCCTCGGCTCACGGCCCGTACCCCGGTCGGCGGGGGTACGGGCCGTGCTCATCCGTCGGGCGTCAGGTCGTCACGCTCGGGCGGCGCTCGGTCGCGTGCGTCATCGCGTGCCGTACGACAGTGACGAGGACGTCCTTGACGGACTCCCGGTCACGCGCGTCGCACAGCACGATCGGTACGCCGGGGTCGAGGTCGAGGGCTTGGCGGACCACGTCGCTGGGGTAACGCTCGGCGCCGTCGAAGCAGTTGACGCCGATCACGAACGGGATGGAGCGCCGCTCGAAGTAGTCGACGGCGGCGAAGCAGTCCTCCAGGCGGCGGGTGTCGGCGAGGACGATGGCGCCCAGGGCACCCGTGGCGAGCTCGTCCCACAGGAACCAGAAGCGGTCCTGGCCGGGTGTCCCGAAGAGGTACAGCACCAGGTCCTCGCGGAACGTGATGCGCCCGAAGTCCATCGCGACGGTGGTGGTGCGCTTGCCTTCCACACCTCTGGTGTCGTCAACCGGGCGGCCGGCCTCAGTGAGTACCTCCTCGGTCCTTAACGGCTTGATCTCGCTGACCGCGCCGACGCAGGTCGTCTTGCCCACGCCGAAACCGCCGGCCACCAGGATCTTGAGCGTGACGGGCTCGACCGGGGACTTGCCGCGCTCAGAACGCCCGAAGATCATCGGTCTCTCTTCCTGCTTGTTCTTGGTCAAGCGGCGGTGGCCCGTAGCCTCCGCCGCCGGGGGTTTCGATGACTAGTACGTCGCCGGGGCCGACTTCCGCCGAATCACTTCCGTCGAGTTGTACGACGGCCCCGTCGGCACGCTCCACCCGGTTGGCGCCCAGGGCGCCGGGTGCGCCGCCGGCCATGCCGTAGGGCGGGATCCTGCGGTGCTGGGAGAGCGTGGAGACCGTCATGGGCTCGTGGAACCGGATACGGCGTACGGCGCCGTCCCCGCCCCTCCAGCGTCCGGCGCCGCCGCTGCCGCGCCGTACCGAGAACTCGTCGAGACGGACGGGCAGGCGCCACTCCAGAACCTCGGGGTCGGTGAGGCGGGAGTTGGTCATGTGGGTCTGAACAACTGGCGCGCCAGGGAAGCCGTCGCCCGCGCCGGACCCGGAGGCGACGGTCTCATAATACTGGTGCCGCTCGTTGCCGAAGGTGACGTTGTTCATCGTCCCGGACCCTTCGGCCTGGACACCCAGGGCGGCGTACAGGGCGCCGGTGATGGCCTGTGAGGTTTCCACGTTGCCCGCGACGACCGCGGCCGGGGGCTCGGGCGCGAGCATCGAGCCGGGCGGGACGACGATGTCGAGAGGGCGCAGACAGCCGTCGTTGAGCGGGATGTCGTCCGCGACCAGGGTGCGGAAGACATACAGAACGGCCGCGTTCACCACCGAGAAGGGTGCGTTGAAGTTGGTGGTGAGCTGCGGGGACGTGCCCGTGAAGTCGACTGCCGCGGAGCGTTTTTCGCGGTCCACGCGTACGCGTACGCGGATGACGGCCCCGGAGTCGGTCTCGTAGGCGTACTCGCCGTCGTCCAGGGCGTCGATGACGCGCCGTACCGCCTCTTCGGCGTTGTCCTGGACGTGCTTCATGTACGCCTGCACGACGCCGAGGCCGAAGTTCTCGATCATGCGGGCGACCTCGTCGACGCCCTTCTGGTTGGCGGCGATCTGGGCGCGCAGGTCGGCGAGGTTGGTCCTGGGGTTGCGGGAGGGGTACGGGGCCTCGCTGAGCAGGCGGAGGGTCTCCTCCTCGCGGAAGCGGCCCGCCTCGGCGAGCAGCCAGTTGTCGAAGAGGATGCCCTCCTCCTCGATGGTGTGGCTGCTCGCGGGCATGGAGCCGGGCTGGATGCCGCCGATCTCGGCATGGTGGCCGCGCGAGGCGACATAGAACAGGATCCGGTCACCCTCCGTGTCGAAGACCGGGGTGATCACGGTGACGTCGGGCAGGTGGGTGCCGCCGTGGTACGGGTCGTTGACGGCGTACGTGTTGCCCTTGCGCATGCTGTCGCCGCGGCGCCGGATGACCTCCTTGACGCTGGTGCCCATGGAGCCCAGGTGCACGGGAATGTGGGGGGCGTTGGCGACCAGGTTGCCGTCGGGGTCGAAGAGGGCGCAGGAGAAGTCCAGGCGCTCCTTGATGTTGACGGACTGAGCGGTGGACTCCAGGCGGGCGCCCATCTGTTCGGCGATGGACATGAAGAGGTTGTTGAAGACCTCAAGCAGAACGGGGTCGACTTTCGTGTCGAGATCGGAACTCTCCGTAACCGCCGCGCGTTCCATGACCAAGTGGCCGTCGCCGGTGACCGCCGTCTGCCAGCCGTCGTCCACGACCGTGGTGGCGTTGGCCTCGGTGATGATCGCGGGTCCGGTGACGGTCTGGCCGGGCGGGAGCTGCTCGCGGCGGTGCAGGGGTACGTCGCGCCAGGTGCCGCCCGTGTGGAGGCTGACGGTCTCGGGGGCGGTGGGGCGGGATGCGGTGGTGGGGCCCTCATA
>NZ_VMNX01000190.1 GCF_009377235.1 Streptomyces acidicola | reverse complement strand
GCTGAGGGACGCGCCCCGCCTGCCCGGCTCCCCTCGGCTCACTCACCGAGGCCCGCCCCGGGGCAAAGACGAACCCCGGGGCAAAGACGAACCCCGGGGCACAGACCACCCCGGGCAGAGGCCTGCCCGGGGCGCAGGGAGCAGCAGGCAGCCCTACTCAGCCGCCCCGTACATCCGGTCCCCCGCGTCGCCGAGCCCCGGCACGATGTACCCGTTCTCGTTGAGCCGCTCGTCGACGGACGCCGTCACGACCGTGACCGGAGTGCCCGCCAGCTCGCGCTCCATGATCTCGACGCCCTCGGGGGCGGCGAGGAGCACCACCGCGGTCACGTCGTCGGCGCCGCGCCTGATCAGTTCCTGGATCGCCGCGACCAGGGTGCCGCCCGTGGCGAGCATCGGGTCAAGCACGTACACCTGGCGCCCGGAGAGGTCCTCGGGCATGCGCGTGGCGTACGTGGAGGCCTGGAGCGTCTCCTCGTTGCGGATCATGCCCAGGAAGCCCACCTCGGCGGTCGGCAGCAGGCGGACCATGCCGTCCAGCATGCCGAGACCGGCGCGCAGGATCGGCACGACCAGCGGGCGCGGATGGGAGAGCTTGACGCCGGTGGTGGAGGCGACCGGGGTCACGATGTCGACCGCCTCGGTGCGCACGTCGCGGGTGGCCTCGTAGGCGAGCAGGGTGACCAGCTCGTCGGCCAGGCGGCGGAAGGTCGCGGAGTCGGTGCGCTGGTCGCGCAGCGTGGTGAGCTTATGGGCGACCAGAGGGTGGTCGACGACGTGGAGACGCATGTCCATCAGGGTATCCGGGCCACCGACGCCCTCGACCGTCGCGCCGAGCAGACCCCCCACCGGCCCGGCAAGGGCTCCCCGTGAACGTCACCCCGATGCCCGCATCAAACCGCCCGCCCGGGGAATGCCGCAAGAATCAGCTGGGGGTGGGTCTATGCCGAACGTGGACGAGGGTTCCCCGGAACTGCGGGAGGAACGGCGAGGGGAACGGCGGGAGGAACACCGGCAGGAACACCGGGAGGACCCGCGAGAGACCGAGGCCGAGCGCAGGAGGCGCCGGGCCCGGTTCCTGCGGGAGCTGACGGAGGCCCGGGAACTGCGCGACCGTGTCCAGCCCCGCCGCGCCAGGACGGCCCGCCTGCGACACGCGATGCGCATGCGCACGTTCCGCTGGTAGCAACGCGCCGTTTCCGCCGGACCACACGGCCGTTCATGTGGTGACCGCGTGCGGCCACGGCGCCCGGATCCGCGTACGATCGCCACGGCGGCAACAAGCGTCCAGTGCACCCTCGCCGAGCCGGTGAGCACGGGCTACTGCGTCCCGCGGGCGATCGGGCGAATCAGCGACGTGCGATCAAGAGTGAGGGACACAGCGGGCCGAAGACGTCCCCTGAGCGCTCTGTTTCTGCCACGATTCCGATTGGGTGGGACTCGGAGCACGCACTCCCCGCCCGCAACCTCCGCCGGGGGGACCCCCAACCGGCACGCCTATGACCAGTGGGAGAGTCACGGTGTACTTCGCCGCACTGCTCGCGCGCACCGAAGACGGGTGGGAAGCGAGCGATACAGAGCTCGACGATGTGGAAACCCTGTCGGATCTCGCCGACCTGGCCCGTGAAGCCTCTCCCGAGGACGACACGGTGCTGGTGCTCATCGAGCAGGAGGACGCGTGGTTCGGCGTCGTCCGCATCGATGGCGAGGACGACCCTCGTATCTATGTCTCGGACGCCGCTGCCGCTGCCCGCAGCTCGTACGGCGAGATCCTGCTCACGGACGAACTGCTCGGGAGGGAACCCGGCGACGACGACGCGGACCTGGACTCCCTCGACCTCGACGGCACCGAGGACGGTGAGCCGGAGACCGACGACGATGACGACGGCGCGGCCGCCGATGCCGCCGTGCCGCACGGCCCCGTCGGGGACAGAGAGGTCCTCGACGACCTGGGCGTCAGCGAGAAGGAACTGCACTCCCTCGACGCGGACGACGCGTTGAGCGCGATCGCCGAGGCACTGGGCGCCTCGGAGGTCCTGGAGACGGTCCGCTGAGCCCCTGCCCGGCACATCGGACCCCGGAAGCCGGCCGGGCACCGGGCGACCCGGACCCGGTGCGCGACCGCTGGCGGGCCGCGATGCGGCTCGCCCTGGACGAGGCGAGGCGCGCGACCGCGGGCGGAGACGTCCCGGTCGGCGCCGTCGTACTGGCCCCGGACGGCACAACCGTGCTGGGCGCCGGGCACAACGAGCGCGAGGCGACCGGCGATCCGACGGCACACGCCGAGGTGCTGGCCATCCGCCGGGCCGCCGCGCAGCTCGGAGGGTGGCGGCTCACCGGCTGCACGCTGGTCGTCACCCTCGAACCCTGCACGATGTGCGCGGGCGCCCTGGTGCAGTCCCGGGTCGACCGGGTCGTCTACGGCGCCCGCGACGAGAAGGCCGGCGCGACGGGCTCCCTCTGGGACGTCGTGCGCGACCGCCGCCTCAACCACCGCCCCGAGGTGATCGAGGGCGTACTCGCGCCCGAGTGCGCCGGGCTCCTCACGGACTTCTTCCGCACCCGCTGACATCCGACTTTCTTCCGTACAAGCTGGGATCCGCCAAGGCCCGCCGGGACCCGTCCAGACCCACCGGGACCCGGCGCACAACGGGCACCCAGCCCCACGCATACCGATTTCAAACCAGGGCCCACCTTGGGGTAGGGTCTCTCTCGGTAGCGTGTCCGAGCGGCCGAAGGAGCTCGCCTCGAAAGCGAGTGTGGCGCAAGTCACCGAGGGTTCAAATCCCTCCGCTACCGCTGAAGAAGGGCCCCGTCGAGAGACGGGGCCCTTTGTGCGTGGACCTGGTGAGCATCGCGATCACCACAATTCCCGCGAACACATGCCCGAGATACACTCACCGCCGGCAATCAGGGCCCATGGGGCGCAGGAGACGGGGGAGGCCTCGTGGCAGTACAGGGAAAGAAGATCGCGGTGTTTGTGCTCGTGGTCTTCGTGGCCTATGCGATCATCACCGACCCGGAGAAGGCCGCCGACTACGTCCAGATAGGGTTCGAGGGCATCTCGAGCGCCGCCCAGGCCATCGGCGACTTCATGACGTGGGTCGTCAACGGGGGCGAGTGACCGACCCGTACCCCTGGGAGCGCCCATGATCCGCCACCTGGTCCTCTTCAAGCTCAACGACGGCGTGGAGCGCGACGACCCCCGCGTCGTGGCGGGCGTCGAGGCCTTCCGTGCCCTCGGCGGCCTCATCGAGGAGCTGCGCTTCTGGGAGCTGGGCTGGAACATCTCCGAGCGGCCCATCGCCTACGACTTCGCGATCAACTCGGCGGTCGACGACGCGGACGCGCTCCAGCGGTACCTGGAGCACCCGGCGCACCAGGAGGGCGTGGCGCTGTGGCGCGAGTTCGCCACCTGGGTGGTCGCCGACTACCAGTTCTGAAGCCGCCGTCCGGCCCCCGCCGGAGCCTTCCGCTCCGCCCCCGCCGGAGCCTTCCGCTCCGCCCTCGCCGGAGCCTTCCGCTCCGCCCCCGCCGGAGCCTTCCGCTCCGCCCTCGCCGGAGGCTTCCGTTCCACCCCCGCCGGAGCCTTCCGCTCCATCCCTGCCGGAGCCTTCCGCCGAACTGGCGGAGGGCTCCGCTGCGTCGTGCTGCGTCGTACGGCTCAACTCTCGGTCCCTCGTTCCCGCGCATCCTCAACACGGCGATATGCGGTGCTTGATCGCAACGCGCATGTCTTGTGATGCTATGACCGGTTTTGACGGATGCGTTGACGGATCACGAGGTGGAGTTGACCGTGCCGGCCAGTACTGCGCCTCAAGCACCGCACCAGTCGACGGGCGAACCGTCCCGCGTCCGGGCCGAGCCTTCCGAGTCGCCGTCCGAACCATCCCCGGAACCCACGCCCCAGCGCAGACGGGGCGCCGACACCCGTGCCCTCACCCAGGTGCTCTTCGCGGAGCTCAAGCACCTGGAGCCGGGCACCCCCGACCACGACCGTGTGCGCGGCGCGCTCATCGAGGCCAACCTCCCCCTCGTCCGTTACGCCGCCACCCGCTTCCGCAGCCGCAACGAGCCCATGGAGGACGTGGTCCAGGTCGGCACGATCGGGCTGATCAACGCCATCGACCGGTTCGACCCGGACCGGGGCGTCCAGTTCCCCACCTTCGCGATGCCCACCGTGATCGGCGAGATCAAGCGCTACTTCCGCGACAACGTCCGCACGGTCCACGTCCCGCGCCGTCTGCACGAGCTGTGGGTGCAGGTCAACAGCGCGACCGAGGACCTCACCACCGCCTTCGGACGCACCCCCACGACCGCCGAGATCGCCGAGCGGCTGCGCATCACCGAGGAGGACGTGCTGTCCTGCATCGAGGCCGGACGCTCGTACCACGCGACCTCGCTGGAGGCGGCCCAGGAGGGCGACGGGCTGCCGGGCCTGCTCGACCGGCTCGGCTACGAGGACCCGGCGCTCGACGGCGTCGAACACCGCGACCTCGTACGCCACCTCCTCGTCCAGCTCCCCGAACGGGAACAGCGCATCCTTCTGCTGCGCTACTACAGCAATCTGACCCAGTCACAGATCAGTGCCGAGCTCGGCGTCTCCCAGATGCATGTCTCACGGCTGCTTGCCCGTAGCTTCGCCCGGCTGCGGTCGGCGAACCGGATCGAGGCCTGAAGGCCGCCGGCGGGGCCCCGAAGACCGCCGACGGGGCACGGAACCGCAGCCGCCCGGAGGGCCACGCACCCCCGTCGCAAATGATGTCCAGCATCCGGGATGACCTGCGAAAGCGGAGGTGGCCGGCGGGGCACGCGGGGCGCACAAGGGCAGACGGGGCGCACAGAAAAGCCGGCTTCGACATGGGCCCAGGCCATGACGGGTAACCGAAAGTAAGGCCGGGTTGTCACCTGCGCGAGCGAATTGCCCATCCGTCCATTTTCCGGCATCTCTGCGCTGAAACACCCTCAGACCCCCAGTTACCAGGGCTGATGCACCCTGGCAATGTCGACATGTCACTACAGCGCGTTGCCGACATGTGACATTCTGCGGGAAGCGCGTTTGCCGCAGCCGCGCCGCCGGTATTCAGGTGGAGGCTGCGTTCCCTACGACGGGAGCGTCCGCCGCGTCCGTCCGCGACCCAAAGGGGGTGGCATGTCCGCAGACCAGGGCAGCTCGAAGGTGCTCACGCTCGACAAGAGCGAGTCCGCGCCCGACGCTCTCCAGGCCCCTCAGGACCTTCAGGGCCCGCAGGACCTTCCGGGTCCCCCGGTCCTCCCGGCCGTATCGGCTTCGGAGTCCATCGACACCCGCACCCTGTCCCGCTCCCTGTTCCTGCGGCTCGCCGCACTGGACGAGAACAGCCCCGAGCGTGCCTACGTCCGGGACACCCTCATCGAGCTCAACCTCCCGCTGGTGCGTTACGCCGCCGCCCGCTTCCGGTCGCGCAACGAGCCGATGGAGGACATCGTCCAGGTCGGCACGATCGGCCTGATCAAGGCGATCGACCGCTTCGACTGCGAACGGGGCGTGGAGTTCCCGACGTTCGCCATGCCGACGGTCGTGGGCGAGATCAAGCGGTTCTTCCGCGACACCTCGTGGTCGGTCCGGGTCCCGCGCCGCCTCCAGGAGCTGCGCCTGGCGCTGACCAAGGCGAGCGACGAGCTCTCCCAGAAGCTCGACCGCTCCCCGACGGTCCCCGAACTCGCGGCCGTACTGGGCGTGTCCGAGGAGGACGTGGTCGACGGCCTCGCCGTGGGCAACGCGTACACGGCGTCCTCCCTCGACTCCCCGGCCCCCGAGGACGACGGCGGCGAGGGCTCCCTGGCGGACCGCCTCGGCTACGAGGACACCGCGCTGGAGGGCGTGGAGTACCGCGAGTCCCTGAAGCCCCTGCTCGCCAAGCTGCCGCCCCGCGAGCGCCGCATCATCATGCTGCGCTTCTTCGCGAACATGACGCAGTCGCAGATCGGCGAGGAGGTCGGCATCTCCCAGATGCACGTCTCCCGCCTCCTCACCCGCACGCTGGCCCAGCTGCGGGACGGGCTGATCTCGGACTGACCGAGGGGCCGAGCGGCTCCGGGGAAGTCCGGGCCCGGTCCCCGGTGTTGCTCACGCCGGCCGTTGCCGACGGGTTCCTCATTGACGACCCGTCAGTCACACTGGCGCGATGCCTCACACGACGTGGACACGTGACCGCCGGGGTGCCGTCATCGGCGCCTCGGCGGTTCTCGTATGTCTGGGCGGAGCGCTGGCGTCCTGCGGAAGCGCCGACGGCGACGGCTATGTGGCCGTGGGCTCGGGAGCCGGCTCGTCCCGGCCGGCCGTGGCGCCGACGGGGGACGTGACCTTCGTACCGCTCGACGACGGGGGACCGTCGGCCGACCCCGGGCGCCCCGGTACGGCCGATCCGCCCGAAGGGCAGGGTGGTTCGGGCGCGGCGAACCCGCCGGGTACGGCGAACGGCCCGGCTACCGGGCCCGACCTCCCCGGCGCGTCGGGCGACCGGCCCGCAGACGATGCCGGCTCCGGCTCCGGCTCCGGTCGTACGGCGACGCAGACGCCCTCCGCCTCGACGCCGCCGCCCTCCTCCGACTCCCCCGACTCCCCGGCCGACGGCGGTACGCCGGCACCGTCCCCCACCGGCCCCGCCGGGCTGAGCGTGAGCGAGCCCGAGCGGGAACCCACCGACAAGCGGTGGTGCGAGAAGGTGACCGTGCAGTTCCGCAACACCGGTGGCACCGCGGTGCGTTCGGGAAAGGTGACCTTCGGTACGCATGTCATCGGCCCGCTCGGCATCGACTGGGCGACCGTGGAGTCCACGAGGAGACTCCCCGCCCCCATCGCCGGCGGGTCGAGCCGCGAGAAGACCTGGACGGTGTGCGTCGAGGAGTGGCGGGTGCCACTCGGGATGCACATCGAGACGCAGGACGTCTCGGTGAAGTGGAAATGACTGCTGAAGACGACTACTGAAGACGACTACTGAAGACGACTACTGAAGACGACTGCCGAAGGTGACTGCCTAAGGTGACCGCTGAAGTGACTACTTCAGCGCGAGCCAGATGACAGCGGCGACGACCGCCACGGCCACGACGACGCCGACGATCACGCCGACGCGGGGGCCGGAGGACGCGGCCGCCGCCTGTTGACGGCCCTGGGGCTCGTCGACGAAGGCGCGGAACATCTGAGTGCTGCCGGCGGGGTCGTTGTTGCCCTGCGGGCCCTGGGTGTTAGCCATGGCCCAGGACCCTAGCGAATGGGGAGGGGATCGCCCCAGTGGGGTGCCCTCGCCCGGTGTACCTGGCTGCGGAATACCGGACGGGCCGTCGGCACGGGCCCTGCCTGCGGGTTTACGTTCGCCAATGCTTGCCTTTGCCAAGGTTTTAGCCCGGAAGTACCCGTTCCTATTTGCCTGTAGCAACCAATCAAACTTATGGTTGCTCAAAGCAACAAGCTCGGGAGGCGACCGGCGATGGCCGAGAAGACGCAGTACGAGGAGCTTGCCCGTTCGTTCAGCGCCATCGGGGTCGTGAAGCGGGACATGGGGCGGATCCTGCCGCCGGACTGCCCCGGAGGGTCGGCCGGAGTGCTGACGCTGCTCGGACGGCACGGCGACATGCGGATGAGCAGGCTCGCGGAGCTGCTTTCCGTGGACATGTCGGTGACCAGCCGCCATGTCGCCCACGTCGCCGAGCGCGGCTGGATCGAGCGGCTCCCCGACCCGGACGACAGACGCTCGCGCATCCTGCGCCTGACGCCCGCGGGCCGGGACCGGCTCGACGACCTCTACGAGCGCACCACCCAACTGCTCGCCGACCGGCTGGGCGACTGGTCCGACGACGAGGTCGGGCTGCTCATCGGACTCATGACCCGGCTGCGCGAGAGCTTCGACGACTGCCGGGCCGGGCCACGGATCACGCCCACCGCGCCCGGCACGGAAGCCATCGCACCCGTCGCAGAAGAGAACACCACCGAACCCACACCCCGTACACCCGCATAAGCAGTAACGAAGAGAAGGAAGCCCATGGCAACGACCACACCAGCCGGTGTGCGGGCCCATGCCAAGCACGCGGGCGCAGCCCCGGGCGGCGACGCGATGTCGCACCGGCAGATCATGGAAGCGCTGACCGGGCTGCTGCTCGGCATGTTCGTCGCGATCCTGTCGTCGACGATCGTGTCCAACGCCCTGCCCGACATCATCAAGGACCTCGGCGGCGGCCAGAACGCCTACACCTGGGTCGTCACCGCCTCGCTGCTGACGATGACGGCGTCCACCCCGTTGTGGGGCAAGCTCGCCGACCTCGTCTCCAAGAAGCTGCTGATCCAGATTGCCCTCGTCATCTTCGTGGCCGGTTCGGCGGCGGCCGGTCTGTCGCAGAACCCGGGCATGCTCATCACGTTCCGCGCGGTCCAGGGCATCGGCATGGGCGGCCTGTCCTCGCTGGCCCAGATCATCCTGGCCGCGATGATCTCCCCGCGTGAGCGCGGCCGCTACAACGGCTACCTCGGCGCCACCTTCGCCACCGCGATGGTCGGCGGCCCGCTGATCGGCGGTGTCATCACCGACACCAGCTGGCTGGGCTGGCGCTGGTGCTTCTACGTCGGCGTGCCCTTCGCCGTGGTGGCCCTGATCGTGCTGCAGAAGACCCTGCACCTCCCCGTCGTCAAGCGGCGGGTCAAGGTCGACTGGGCGGGCGCCTTCTTCATCAGCGCGGCGGTCTGCCTGCTGCTGGTCTGGGTGACCTTCGCCGGTGACAAGTACGACTGGCTGTCCTGGCAGACGTACGCGATGGTCGGCGGCACGCTGGCGCTGCTGCTGGTGTTCCTCCTCGTCGAGACGAAGGCGAGCGAGCCGATCATCCCGCTGCGGCTGTTCCGCAACCGCACGATCACGCTGGCCTCGCTGGCCTCCCTCTTCGTCGGCATCGCGATGTTCGCGGGCACCATCTTCTTCAGCCAGTACTTCCAGCTGGCCCGGGACAAGTCGCCGACCATGTCCGGCGTCATGACCATCCCGATGATCGGCGGACTGTTCGTCGCCTCCACCGTCTCCGGCCAGATCATCACCCGCACCGGCCGCTGGAAGGCCTGGCTGCTGGCAGGCGGTGTGCTGCTGACCGCGGGCCTCGGCCTGCTGGGCACGATCCGGTACGACACCCCGTACTGGCACGTGGCGTCCTTCATGGCGCTGCTGGGTCTCGGCGTCGGCATGATGATGCAGAACCTGGTGCTGTGCACGCAGAACCAGGTGGCCCCCACCGACCTGGGTGCCGCCAGCTCGGTGGTGAACTTCTTCCGCTCGCTCGGCGGTGCCGTGGGCGTCTCCGCGCTGGGCGCGGTCCTGGCCCACCGGATCACCAACTACGTCGAGGAGGGCGTGGCCGGCCTCGGCCCCAAGTACGCGTCCGCGCTCGCCGGTTCGGACTCCTCCAACAGCATCCCGGACGTCGACGCGCTGCCGGCGCCGCTGCGCACGGTGGTCGAGAGCGCCTACGGCCACGGTGTGGCGGATGTCTTCCTCTACGCGACCCCGATCGCGCTGATCGCCCTCTTCGTCGCCGTCTTCATCAAGGAGGTGCCGCTGCGGACGAAGAACGCGCTGGCCCAGGCCGCCGAGGAGCAGGCACCGGCCACGGCTGCGGCTCCGGCCACCGTGGCTTCGGCGCAGGCCACCGAGGCTCCCGCGGCGCTCGCCACGGCCGAGTCCAGGGTCCCGAGCTGGGCCACCACCGCCTCCGCCGCCCCGGAGGCCGAGCCCGAGGGCACCCTGAAGCTCGCGGCCGTCGCCACGGTGGCTCCCGACTCCGAGTCGTCCGCCGCCACCGGTGGCACCCCGATCCACGGCCACGTCCGCGGCGCCGAGAGCGCCCCCCTGCCGCAGGCCTCCGTCACGCTGATCTCCCTCGGGGGACGGCAGCTGGGCCGCGCGGTCGCCCATGCCGACGGCGCCTACAGGGTGGACGCGCCCGGCTCGGGCTCGTACGTCCTGATCGCCGCCGCCGACGGCTTCCAGCCCCAGGCGTCCACGATCGTGGTGGACGGCGGGCCGGTCACGTACGACATCCTGCTCAGCGGCACCAGCGGGCTGAGCGGCACGGTCCGCGACGCCGGAACGGCCGTCCCGGTCAAGGACGCGATGGTCGTCGTCACGGACGTGCGCGGTGACGTGCTGGCCACAGGAACGACCGGCCGGCAGGGCGAGTTCACCTTCGCCGACCTCGTGCCCGGCACGGTGACGGTCGCCGTGAACGCGACGGGCCACCGCCCCCGCGCCCTCCCCGTCGACATCGGCGGCACCGGCGTCACCCGGATCGAGGTCGACCTCCACGCCGGAGCCCGCCTCCAGGGTGTCGTACGGGCCATGGGCGGCTCCCCCCTCGGTGACGCCCGCGTCACCCTGGTCGACGCGGCGGGCAACGTCGTCGGTACGGCCACGACCGGCACGGACGGGGCGTACGCCTTCACCGACCTGGACGGCGGCGAGTACACCGTCATCGCGACGGGCTATCCGCCGGTGGCGACCGCCCTCACGGTCACCGGCCCGGGAGTCGACGGCCACGACATCGAACTGGCCCACCCCGGCGAGTAGTTCACCCCGCTCACCAGAACCCCGGCCCGTGGAGCACGCGCAGAGCGGACGCGTGCTCCACGGGCCGGCCTCATCCAAGGAGTCACCCACGATGGGACTGACGGCGAAGATCCGTACCCGTGACGGTTGGGCCGTGTCACACGCGGTCGTCACGCTGACCGACATGACGGGCAGGCAGATGGTGCGTGCCGCGGCCGACGACGAGGGCACGGTACGCGACACCACAGCCCTCGCCCCCGGCGCGTACACCGCGATCGTCACGGCCGTCGGCTACACACCCACCGCGTCCACCGTCATCGTCACGGCCGGTACGGGCCGGGCCGAGATCGGCACCGTGACCCTCACCCGCCAGGGCGGCACCGAACTCCCCCCGCCCGGTCCCTGGACCATCGACCCGGCCCACTCCTCGATCACCGCCACCACCCGTCACCTGGGCATCTCCACCATTCACGGCCGCTTCACGGACTTCTCCGGCCAGATCGAGGTGGCCCCCGACGACGCGGCCAAGTCCCGGGTGGAGGCCGTCATCACCGCCGCCTCCATCGACACGGGGAACGGCATGCGGGACGACCACCTCCGCTCCGCGGACTTCCTGGACGTCTCGGCCCACCCGGAGATCACCTACCGCTCGACCGGGCTCAGCCCCGGCCCCGGCCCCGACCGCTGGACGCTCCACGGCGACCTCACGATGCGTGGCGTCGCACGCCCGGCCGACCTCGCCCTCACCTATCTGGGCACCGGCACGGACCCCTGGGGCGGCATCCGGGCCGCCTTCCACGCCACCACCCAACTCCACCGCGACGACTTCGCCATGAACTACAACCAGGTACTCCAGGCGGGCATCGCAGCGGTCGGCACGACCCTCAAGGTGGAACTGGACATCCAGGCGGTCCAGGGCGAGACACTGCCGCAGGCGTAGGACGGCCGTAGGTATGAATGAAGGGATCACGCTCGGCAGGCGCACAAGGGCCTAGGCTGCGGCCATGGCACCGAACATCGCGACGAACACCTCCGTCACCCTCGACGAGCTGCTGGACTTCGTACGCCCGCGCCACCGCGCGATCCTGCTCACCCGCCGCACCGACGGAAGCCCCCAGGGTTCCCCCCTGACCTGCGGTGTCGACGACTCGGGCCGCATCGTGGTCTCGACCTACCCGGAGCGAGCCAAGACCCGCAACGCCAAGCGGGACGCCCAGGTCAGCCTGATCGTCCTCAGCGACGAGTGGAACGGCCCCTGGGTCCAGATCGACGGCACGGCCGAGGTCATCGACTCCCCCGACTCCGTCGAGCCGCTCGTGGAGTACTACCGGAACATCGCCGGCGAGCACCCGAACTGGGACGAGTACCGGGCGGCCATGGTCAAGCAGGGCAAGTCGATCATCCGCGTCACCCCCACGAAGTGGGGCCCGGTGGCCACGGGGGGCTTCCCGGCGCGGCTTGCTCCGCAGGAGTAGGGGGTCGGCGTCTGCCCCGCTGGGGTCGGTGGACGGCTGCGGGTTTGTGGTGGCTGGTCGCGCCCACGCGGCGGAGCCGCACATTCAAAGCAGCCCCGCGCCCCTGCAAAGCACGCGCGCACCCGAGCCCGCGAGCGCACCGCGCCGCACGCCGACCGCACCGCCCACCACCCGGCAGCCGTGCCCGCACCCGTCACGTACCGGCAGCCGTGCCCGCACCTGCCACGCACGGGGAGCCGTGCCCGCACCTGCCACCACCCGGCAGCCGTGCCCGCACCTGCCACGTACCGGCAGCCGTGCCCGCACCTGCCACGCACGGGGAGCCGTGCCCGCACCTGCCACCACCCGGCAGCCGTGCCCGCACCTGCCACGTACCGGCAGCCGTGCCCGCACCTGCCACGCACGGGGAGCCGTGCCCGCACCCGCCACCACCCGGCAGCCGTGCCCGCACCTGCCACGTCCCGGCAGCCGTGCCCGCCCCTGCCACGCACGGGGAGCCGTGCCCGCACCTGCCACCACCCGGCAGCCGTGCCCGCACCTGCCACGTACCGGCAGCCGTGCCCGCACCTGCCACGCACGGGGAGCCGTGCCCGCACCTGCCACCACCCGGCAGCCGTGCCCGCACCTGCCACGTACCGGCAGCCGTGCCCGCACCTGCCACGCACGGGGAGCCGTGCCCGCACCCGCCACGCACGGGGAGCCGTGCCCGCACCCGCCACGCACGGGGAGCCGTGCCCGCACCCGCCACGTACCGGCAGCCGTGCCCGCACCCGCCACGCACGGGGAGCCGTGCCCGCACCCGCCACGCACGGGGAGCCGTGCCCGCACCCGTCACGCACCGGCAGCCGTGCCCGTAGCCCGACGCGCCCGGCAGCCGCGTACGCGCGGCAGGGGGTGTGCCGGGAGGTTTCCGCCCGCAGCGGCCGGCGTCCGCCGCCGGGCACATCGCACCCCCACAGAACCGCCGGACCGAGGACGGAGACCTCTCGGCGCGCCCCCGACCCCGTACGAACCCCGGGCGCCCAAGCCACAACGGCGGGAAACACGCGGGCCAAACACGCACCCCCACCGGCAGAACTCACCCGACCCGCGCCACCCGCGCCTCGATCCCCCCGATCACGATCTCCAGCGCGGTGGAGAAGTCCCGCTCGAACATCTCGCCCACCGTGTCACCCCCACGGGCCTCCATGATCGCCTTGGACCTCTCCATGACGTGGCTGATCTCCGGCACCTGCATCACCGCGGCGATGGCATCGCTGAAGTACTCGTCGTGACTCACTCCGGCCGCCGCGCAGCGCTCGATGAAGTGCCCCTCGATCGTGCCGAACCCGTACACGAACTGGAAGACCGCCGAGATCGCCGCCGTCTGCTCGGACAACGGCAGCCCTGTCCGGCGGATCACGCGTTGAACGGCGAAGGAGAACTCCAGGTAGTTCGGCCCGATGTTGAGGAACGTCCCGGCGAGCGGCGACACCCACGGATGGCGGACCAGCACCGCCCGGTAGTCCACGGCGAGCTCCCGCAGCAGGTCACGCCAGTCCGCCGTGGACTCCTCTTCGTCGCCCGGGATGGTGGCGGGCACCCCCGTCTCACCGAACACCGTGTCCAGCGCCAGCTCCAGCAGATCGTCCTTCGTGTCCACGTACCAGTACACGGACATCGCGGTGACGTTCAGCTCCGCGGCCAGCCGTCGCATCGAGAACTTGGCCAGCCCCTCGGCGTCCAGCAGTGCCACCGCCGTCGCGACGATCCGGTCCCGGTCGAGGCCGGAGGGCTGCCCGCCGCGCGCACCTCCGCCGCGTCGCGCCTTGTCCTCCAGCCAGACACTGGCCCGTGCCGAACGACGCTTCGCCCTCTCGGCTGCCACCATGGCGCACCTTCCTCGACACTCCAACAGCTGGTCACGATGC
This sequence comes from Streptomyces acidicola, assembly GCF_009377235.1. GTDB lineage: Bacteria > Actinomycetota > Actinomycetes > Streptomycetales > Streptomycetaceae > Streptomyces > Streptomyces acidicola. The sequence goes on along the minus strand of NZ_VMNX01000190.1, from coordinate 4,305 downwards.
TAGGCGCACGCGTCCCTTCGGGGCGCGGGGCAGTGCGGACATGCGGCTCCGCCACGTGGGCGCGATCAACCACGAACAAACCTGTAGTCGCCCACGGACAGTTTCGACCGAGCTATTGGGCGCCCACCCGCTCAGCCCTGCGCAGCAGCACCGCCGCGACCACACCACCGAGCAGCACCGCCACCGCCCCCACCAGCTGACTGGTCTCCAGACCTGAGGAGAACGCCTCGGTGATCCGGTCCCGTTCGTCCTCCGACCCGGCCGCGGCCAGCGCCGCCGGCAAGGAGGACGCCGCGACCGGGATCAAGGCCGCGAAACGCGAGTTGAGGACGGCGCCCAGCACGGCCACGCCCAGCCCGTTGCCGAACTCCGCCAGCGTGCCGTTGATGCCTGCGCCCACGCCCGCCTTCTCCGGCGGGATGGCGCTCATGATGGCGTACGCCATGGCCGGGCTCGCGATCGCGGCACCGGCCCCGATGAGCACCAGACCGAGGAGCGTGCCCGGGTAGCCGTACTCGGTCAGCGTGGCGATCGACACCAGTCCGCCGGACGTCAGGATCATGCCGACGAGGATGGCGATCGGGGTGCCGAGCCGCGTCGCCCACTTCGCCGCCAGACCCGAGAAGTTCAGCACCACGATCGTGACGGCGAGCGGAGCCATGCGCAGACCGGCCTCCATGGCGTCGTAGCCGAGGACGAACTGCAGGTACTGGGTGAGCAGGAACAGCGAGCCGGCCATGCCGAAGGCGATGAGCACCGCGCCCGCGACGGCGCCCGTGAACCGGCGGTCGCGGAAGAAGTGCATGTCGAGCATGGGATACGGGATGCGGCTCTCCCAGTACGCGAAGCCGGCCAGTACCAGCGCGGCCACCGCCGCGGTCGCCAGGACCCGGCCGGAGGTCCAGCCGTGCTCCGGCCCGGAGATGATCGCGAAGACGAGCGAGCCCATACCGATCGTGGACAGCAGCGCGCCCAGCAGATCCGGACGGTCTCCACGCGGGTCCTTGGACTCGGGCACGAGGGCCGCCACGGCCACCACGCCGAGTGCCGCGACCGGCAGGTTGATCATGAAGATCGCACCCCACCAGAAGTGGTCGAGTACGAAGCCGCCGACGAGGGGGCCGGTCGCGAAGCCGAGCGCGTTGACCGCTGCCCAGATGCCGATCGCCTTGGGCTGCTCCTCGGGCGTGAAGATCTGCATGGCGACGGCCAGCGTGGTGGTCATCAGGAGCGCACCGCCGATGCCCATGCCCGCGCGGGCAGCGATCAGCTGGCCGGTGGAGTCGGCGAGTCCGGCGACCAGCGAGCCGACACCGAACAGGGCGAGTCCCGCGATCAGCATCTTCTTGCGGCCGTAGCGATCGGCGGCGCTGCCCGCGGTGAGCAGCAGGCCGGACTGCACGAGCGAGTACGCGTTGATCATCCACTGGATGTCGGAGGTGGCCGCGCCGAGTTCCTCGGTGAGGGACGGGATCGCCACGTTGAGCACCGTGTTGTCGAGTACCACGGTGAGCAGCGCGAGGCTGAGGACGCCCAGGATCAGCCAGCGTTGGGGGTGCCCCTGGGCGGTGGGTGGGGAGGTGTCGGCGGTGGTCGGCGCCGTCATGGGAGGGCCCTTCTACGGTGTACGGGAATGGATCGCCATACACCGTAGAACGACTCCCATACACCGTACAAGGCAATTTCGGCGACGTACGGAAGGGCGGTGACCCTGGGGCGTGAAACCCCGGGCCACCGCCCTTGAGAAGCCCCGAACGATCAGGCTCCGTTCGTCAGCTGTCCCTGCTCGTCAGTTGTCGCCGCTCGTCGGCTGGGTCAGGTCGTAGAAGGTGGAGTTGCCCACCGTGACCTCCTTGAAGTTCTCCTGGACCCAGGAGCTGATCTGCGAGGCGGTGCCGTTGCTGCCGCTGCCGCTCATGCCGGGCATCATGCCGCCGCCGGAGCCGCTGGAGACGAAGTAGTGGATCTTGCCCTCCTCCACGTACTTCTTGAACTGGGCCGGCGTCGGGGACGGGTCGCTGCCGTTGAAGCCGCCGATCGCCATCACCGGCTCACCGGTGGAGAGCTGGTAGCTCGCGGCGTTCTGGGCGCCGATGGCGGCGGCGACCCAGGTGTAGTCACTCGCGTTCTTCTCCAGCAGTTCCTTGGCCTCGGAGCCGACGGAGGCGCCGTTGAGCAGACCGCCCATACCGCCACCGCCGCCCATGCCGCCCTCGGCCTTGCCGCCCTGCGGGCTCTGGTTCTGCTGCCCCTGCTGGCCCGGCTGGTTCTGGCCGCCACCCGGGAAACCGCCACCCGGGAAACCGCCACCGGGGAAGCCGCCGTTGCCGCCGGTCGGGGCTCGGCCCGTCTGACCGTTCTGACCGTTCTGGCCGTCACCGGGGAAGCCGCCGTCACCGGGACCGCCCCCGGGGAAGCCACCCCCACCCGGGCCACCGCGACCGCCCGCGACGGCGGGACCGGCCGTGACGATCGAGCCGCTGTGGCCCTCGCTCAGCGTGGTGAACGTGTAGGCCGTCGGACCGGCCAGCGCCGCGACGAAGCTCAGCCCGAGGACGCCCATGGTCAGTTGACGACCGAGTTTGCCGAGGAAGACCAGGCCCAGCGCGGCGACGAGACCGCCGACGAGCACGACCCACTTCAGCCAGGGGAGGTAGTCCGATGAGCGGTTGAGGAGGACGTACCCCCACACCGCGGTCGCCGTCATCGCGCCCGCCAGTGTCAGCGACGCCCAGGCCTTGCCGCGTTCCTCCCACAGGACGGCCACGCCCATACCGATCAGCGGCGCGACATAGGGAGCGAGGGCCACGGTGTAGTACTCGTGGAAGATGCCCTGCATAAAGCTGAAGATCACCACGGTGATCAGCAACGAGCCGCCCCAGACGAGGAAGGCGGAGCGGGCGGTGTCGCTCTGCTTGGCCCTGCGCGTCATCCAGAGCGCCGCGACGAGCATGATCAGCGCGGCCGGTATCAGCCAGGAGATCTGGCCGCCGATGTTGGAGCTGAACATCCGGTCCCAGCCGGACTCGCCCCACATGCCGCCGCCGTTGCCACCACCGCGGCCTCCTCCTCCGACGCTGCCGGTCTCGTCGCCGTTGATGCGGCCGAAGCCGTTGTAGCCGAAGGTCAGCTCCAGGAAGGAGTTGTCCTGCGAGCCGCCGATGTACGGGCGCGAGGACGTCGGCCACAGCTCGACGATCGCGACCCACCAGCCGCCCGCGACGACCATCGCGAGCCCGGCGAGAAGCACCTGGCCGACGCGCTTCTTCCAGGGGGCAGGCGCGAGGACCACGTACACCAGCGCGAGGACCGGCAGGATCAGGAAGGCCTGGAGGGTCTTCACCAGGAAGGCGAGGCCGATCGCGGCACCGGCCCACATCAGCCAAGTCGTCTGCGCCTTCTCCAGCGCGCGCAGTGTGCAGTAGACCGCGGTGGTCATCAGCAGCGCGAGGGCCGCGTCCGGGTTGTTGAAGCGGAACATCAACGCGGCGACGGGCGTGAACGCGAAGACCGCCATGGTGATGAAGCCGGCCGCGGCACTGAACCGGCGGCGCACGGACGCGTAGAGCACGGCCGCCGTGGCGACGGCCATCAGGACCTGCGGGAACAGGATCGCGAAGGAGTTGAGGCCGAAGACCCTGACCGACAGCGCCATCGGCCACAGCGAGGCCGGCGGCTTGTCGACGGTGATGGCGTTGGCCGCGTCGAGCGAGCCGAAGAAGAAGGCCTTCCAGGACTGGCTGCCCGCCTGCACGGCCGCTGAGTAGAAGGAGTTGGCGTACCCGGAGGCCGTGAGGTTCCAGGTGTAGAGGCCGCCGATCACCACGAGCATGAGGAGGAACGCGGGGCGCACCCAGCGGTTGTCCTCGGGGCGCCCTCTCCAGAGGCGGCGCCCGAGGGGCTGCTTGGGTTCGCCGGCGCCGGGGGCAGGGGCAGGGGCAGAGACAGGGGCAGGGTCCGACGGGGTACGGGAGGCCTGAGGAACCCCCGGCTCCTGGGCGGCCGTTCCGGTCGGCGGCCCCCAGGCGGGACTCGCCCCTCGCGGGGGGGTGGTGTCGGGCTGAGTGGTCATCGTGCGTTCCTCGAATCGTGATCGTGCGGGCGCACCGGCTCCAGCTGCACGGTCGCGTCCCCCCAGGTGCGGTCCGCGGCGTCACCGGCGCGGAACTGGGATGTGGAGTTCGGGGTGGTGGAGTCCGGCGTGGCGGAGTACGCGGCGGAGGAGTACGGGCCGGCGACATACGGCGACGGGGCGACGCCGGTCGGGACCCCCGGACCTCCCGGACCCCCCGGGCCCTCAGGGCC
>NZ_VMNX01000018.1 GCF_009377235.1 Streptomyces acidicola | reverse complement strand
GGGCCGGGGGCCGGGGAGATCATGGGATCAAGGGGATGTCGTCCGACGGCAGGCCCAGGTGGTCGCGGCCGACGCGCCGGGCCAGGGGCTCGGCCATCGACGCGCCGACGTGGGTCCAGTAGGTGGCCGCATCCCGGAAGTAGCGCTGCATGCGCTGTCCGTCACGGGCGTAGCGGGAGCCCGCGGTGCGGAAGAGGCTGCCCTGGAGCACGTCCCAGGCCATACGTCCGGCGGTCTGGAAGACGAGCGCGAGGCGGTTGTCCACGGCGGTGGTGAACGGCTCCTCCCCGGAGACATTGCGGCGGCAGGCCTCCATCCAGTGCTCGGCGTTGCGCTGGAGTGCCGCCTCGGCGGTGTGGATGATGCCGAGGGCCTCGCCCAGGTGCCGTTGGTAGTCGTGGAGTTCGGCTCGTGTGCGGCCGGGGTCGGCGATCAGCGGGCGTTCGGCAAGGATGCGCGCGTATTCGTCGGCCGCCGCGTAGGCGGTGCCGATGATGATGGCGGCGAGCTCCCCGTGGAAGAAGCTGGGCGCGCGCCCCGCGTACATCGGGTTGCCGTGCAGCGTCGAACCCGGTGAGCCGCCCTCGACGGGCAGGTCGAGCAGGCTCACCTCTCGGGTGAGGTACCTGGGGATGCGTCCCTGGTCGATGCGGATGCTGTTGGAGCCGGTGCCGCGCAGGCCGAGCACGCCGTGCCAGTCGTCGACCACCGTCCACAGCGCGCGCGGGGCGACGAACAGCACGAACGGTCCGGGCGGGTCGCCGGGCTTCTCGGGGGCGCGCAGGGTCTGGCCGACGTAGTGGGTGGAGTAGGGGGCGCCGGAGGCGTAGGACCAGGTGCCGTCGAGGACGACGTGGCCGTCGCCGTCGGGCTGGGCGATTCCGACCGGTGTGACGGTGGACGCGGCCCGGAACTCGCCGTCGGCGCCGAAGATCTCGTCCTGCGCCCGCTCCTCGAAGAGCGTGGCGGTCTGGAGGACGTGGGCGGCGGTGAGTGACAGGGCCCAGCCGGTGGAGGGGCAGCCGCGGGCGATCTCGGTGACCATGCGGAAGAACGTGGGCAGGCCGAACTCGTAGCCGCCGTAACGGCGCGGCTGGAGGACGCGGTAGAAGCCCGCCCGCAGGAAGTCGTCGTGGGTGGCCTCGGGGTAGTGCGTCAGGCGCTCGGTCTCCGCCTGCCGTTCGAGCAGCGCGGGCCGCAGCGCGACGGCCCGCGCGATCAGATCACGTTCGGTGAGTCCCGGTTCCGGGGTGGTGATCACGGTTCCTCCTGACGTGTGGGGACGCCGGTGGTCGACGCTTGTGCATATGTGCACATGCGATTGAACCCGCGGAGGCCCGGCGGTGCACCCACCTGATGACGCCAAGTAGGGTTGTTCCACCGGTCGGTTGAACCGCGTGCGCCCGCGCGGCGGACGCGCGAGGAAGCACTCCTCCCCGTGCTCCTCCCCCGTGGCGCGCTCCGTCCATACGGGCGAAGGCAGCGCGGCGAGGTGAAAACCGACCAGTAGTGGTGACCCGTACCCACGCGCCTGCCGCACAGCCGTGCCTAGCGTGGGCGCATGCCGATGCAACCCTGGTTCACCGACGCCAAGCTGGGCATTTTCATCCACTGGGGCATCTACGCCGTGGAAGGGGTGCCGGAGTCCTGGTCCTTCTACTGGGGCGAGGTCCCGCACGAGCGGTACATGCGACAGCTCGACGGATTCACTGCGTCCCAGTACGACCCGCGCGCCTGGGCCGAGCTGTTCGCCCGCGCCGGCGCCAAGTACGCCGTGCTCACGGCCCGGCACCACGACGGCGTCGCCCTGTGGGACACCGCGCACGGCGACCTGAACGTCGTCCGGAGCACCCCGGCCGGTCGCGACCTGATCGCCGGATACGCGGACGCGCTGCGCGAGCAGGACCTCAAGGTGGGCCTGTACTACTCGCACTCCGACTGGAACCACCCGGACTACGCGAGCGTCCGGCACCCCGGGATCGACGAGTGGCCGGACACCTATCCGGGCGGCAACGACGCCAATCCCTACTCCCACGCCGAGGCCGGCAAGGAGGACCCCGACGCCTGGGCGCGGTTCCTGGCGTACCGCGACGCCCAGGTCGGCGAGCTCGTCCAGCGATTCCGCCCCGACCTGCTGTGGTTCGACGGCGAGTGGGAGCGCACCGCGGAACAGTGGCGGATCGGTGAGCTCGCCACACTGATCCTCGCGGAGAACCCGAAGACCGTCCTCAACGCCCGCATGCTCAGCCACGGCGACTACTCCACCCCCGAACAGGGCGTCCCGTTGCAGGCCCCGGACGGCCCCTGGGAGCTGTGCCTCACGATCAACGACTCATGGGGCTTCCAGCACCAGGACCACCACCACAAGTCGGTGCGCCAGCTGGTGCGCTACTTCGCGGAGACGATCGGCATGGGCGGCAATCTGCTGCTCGACGTCGGGCCCAGGGAGGACGGGACGATCCCCGCCGAGCAGGTCGAGCGGCTGGAGGCGCTCGGCGCGTGGATCGGGCGGCACTCCGAGGCCGTGTACGGGACGGTCGCCGGGCTGCCCGCCGGGCACCACTACGGGCCGAGCACCCTGTCCGCCGACCGGCGCACCCTGTACCTGGTCTGCTTCGATGCGCCGCGCGAGGCGGTCTCGGTGCGCGGGCTGCGCAACCGCGTGCAGCGGGTCACGGTCCTGGGCACGGGCACCGAGTTGGGGCACCACGTCACCGGCGGGCTTGACGCGGTGCCGGGCGTGACATGGATCGACGCGCCCGGGGAGGCCGACCTCGACGCGTACGCGACGGTGCTGGCCGTCGAGTTGGACGGGGAGCTGGACCTCTACCGCGGTACGGGCCGGGACTGACGGAGCGCCAGTTACGGAGAAAAAACCCGGTGCCTGACCGCAGTCGGGTTCCCTACACTCGGCGTGCGCTGCCGCGAGATCGCGGCACGCTTCGAGACATGTGACGAGTGAATGGGGCCCGACCGTGCAGTACGGCACTCTTGTCGTCGTTCCCCGTCGCGTCGTTTCGCCGTCTCGGTACGACGTGATCCTGGTGTCTTCGTAGACCCGGTGCCGGCTGCGCGGCCCGCACCGGACGGCTGTCACGAACAACAACTGGTACGGCATGTCAGGCAGTTGAGCACGCCTCCTGCCTCTGCACCCATCCGTTGTCGTCAGCCGCATCGCGCTGCCCTCTTCTCGCTCACGACGAAAGGCCCCGGGCCGTGCGCACCAACCTGCACCACTGTTCCCTCGATCGTGCTCGCAATCCGCTGACCGTCGTCCGGAACCTCGGCATCCTCGCCCACGTGGACGCCGGCAAGACGACCGTGACGGAGCGGATCCTGTACCTCACCGGCGCGACCCACAAGCGGGGCGAGGTCCACGACGGGACGACCGTCACGGACTTCGACTCCCAGGAGCGCGACCGCGGCATCACGATCTTCGCCGCCGCGGTGAGCTGTGTCTGGGACGGCCACCGGATCAACCTGATCGACACACCGGGTCACGTGGACTTCTCCGACGAGGTGACGCGTTCGCTGCGCGTGCTCGACGGTGCGGTCGCGGTGTTCGACGCCGTGGCGGGCGTCGAACCGCAGAGCGAGGCGGTGTGGCGTCAGGCGGACCGGCACGGGGTGCCGCGGATCGCCTTCGTCAACAAGCTGGACCGCGCGGGCGCCGATCTCGACTCGGCCGTGGCATCGCTCAGGGACCGGCTGGGCACGGTCCCGTTGGTGGTGCAGCTGCCGATCGGACGTGAGGCCGGCTTCACCGGAGTCGTGGACCTGGTGCGTATGCGTGCGCTGGTCTGGGGCGCCGAGGGCGGCTCGTACGAGGAGGGGCCCGTGCCGGAGGTGCTACGGAAGGATGCCGTCGGGCGCCGCAGGCTGCTGGAGGAAGCCGTGGCGGAGCTCCATCCGGCCGCGCTGGAGGAGTTCTGCGCCCGGTCGTCGGTCTCCGACGGCACCCTGGCCGCGGCCCTGCGCGAACTGACCCTCAGTGGTGAGGGCGTGGTCGTGCTGTGCGGGTCGGCCTACCGCAACCGGGGGATCGAGCCGCTGCTGGAGGCCGTCGTGGCGTATCTGCCGTCGCCGGTGGACGTTCCGCCGGTGCGGGGCGAATCGGGTGACGGGGCGCAGGAGCGGGCCGCCGATCCTCGGGCGCCGTTCGCGGCGCTGGTCTTCAAGGTGACGTCGACCGCGACGGGCCGGCTGACCTGTCTGCGGGTCTATTCGGGAACCGTGAGGAAGGGGGACGTGGTGCTGGACATGGGCGTACGGCGAACCGAGCGGGTCGGCAGGATCCTGCGGGTGCAGGCGGACCGGCACGCGGAGACGGACCTGGCGGTGGCCGGGGACATCGTCGCCGTGGTCGGGCTGAAGTCCGCCCGCGCCGGGACGACGCTGTGTGCCCCTTCGGCGCCCCTGGTCCTCGAACCGCCCACCGCGGCCGACCCGGTCGTCTCCGTGGCGGTCGAGGCCCGCCGGAACCTCGACGCGAACCGGCTGGCCGCCGCCCTGGCACGGCTGGTCGAGGAGGATCCTTCGCTGGTGGTGCGGACCGATCCCGAGACCGGGCAGACGGTGCTGTCGGGGCTGGGCGAGCTGCACCTGGAGGTCGCCGTGGAGAAGGTCCGCCGTGACCAGGGGCTGGAGGTCGCCGTGGGCCGTCCGCGGGTCGCCTACCGTGAGACGGTGGCCCGCGGGGTGTCCGGGCTGGTGTACCGCCACGTCAAACAGGACGGCGGCGCGGGCCAGTTCGCGCACCTGGTCCTGGACGTGGAGCCGCTGGAGGTCCCCGCGGGGTCGACGGGCGACTTCGTGTTCCGCTCGACGGTCGTCGGGGGCCGGGTGCCACGGGAGTACGTCCGCGCGGTGGAGGCCGGTTGCCGGGACGCGCTGGCCGAGGGTCCCCTCGGCGGTCATCCGGTGACCGGGCTGCGGGTGACGCTGACCGACGGCGCGACCCACTCCAAGGACTCCTCGGAGATGGCGTTCCGTACGGCGGGCCGGCTCGGCCTCCGGGAGGCGCTGCGCGCCTCGGCGATGGCGCTCCTGGAACCGGTGGCCGAGGTCACGGTCACGGTGCCCGACGACGCCGTGGGCACGGTGCTCGGTGACCTGGCGGCCCGGCGCGGGCGTGTCTCGGGCTCGACGGCCCGGGGCGGCACCACGGTGGTCACCGCGACCGTGCCGCTGGCCGAGTTGTTCGGCTACGCGTCCCGGTTGCGCAGCCGCACTCAGGGCAGGGGCACGTTCACCACGCGCCCCGCGGGTTACGCCCTCGTACCGGCGGCGGTGTCCCGGACGCTGCTGACCCGGTAGCCGCGACGGTGGCCCGTCCCTCGACGGGGGCGGGCCATCCGGCGTACCGCATACGCGGGCCCGCGGACTACTTCAGGACGCAGCCGCTGGGACCCTCAGGTCGCCCTCGACGTACTGGCGCGGCCGAAGCCGAAGGACCAGTCGGCCGGGGTGTTCTCGACGTACCGTTCCTCGCGTTGTTGGCCAGCGTTGACCAAACTCCGCATCCGGGATGTCCCGAACTGCCCCGCGAAGGTCGTTCACACGGGCCGCGGCCCGCTGCCATGTCGCCCCAGCCCGCCATCAGCCAGCAGATCCGTGCTCTGGAGCGGGAGTTGGGCGAGGCGCTGTTCGAGCGGGACTCGCGTACCGTCCGGCTGAGCGACGCGGGCCGGGCCCTGCTGCCCCACGCACGGTCGGTGTCGGCGTCCGTCGCCGCCGCGAAGGCCGAGTTCGCCGCCCGTTCCGGTCTGCTCACCGGGACCCTTGAGCTGGGTGCCGCCGACAGGGTGGAGAGCAGCAGTCTCCCGGCGCTGCTCGGCACGTTCCACCGGTTGTATCCGGGTGTCGGTGTTCAGTTGGTGGAGGGATCGAGTGCCGGTCTGATCCCTCAGGTGCGGCAGGGCTCCCTGGACGCGGTGTTCGTGGCCGTTCCGCCGGAGGGGCTCGATCCGGGGTTCGGGCACCGGGTCCTGGTCCGCGACGAGATCGTGGCGCTGGTCGCCGTCGGCCGGCCCCAGGCGGAGTACGGATCACTGTCGCTGGACGAGTTCACCACCACCCCGCTGATCACCTACGGCCCGGACAGCGCGCTGTACACCCGGCTGCGCACGGCCTTCGAGGAGGCACGGGTGCCCTTCCGGCCCGCGTACGCGACCCATCACGTGGCACTGCAACTGGAGCTCGTCGCGGCGGGGGTCGGGATCGCCCTCGCCGCGGGCGCGGTCCGGGGCATCACCCGGGACCCGAGGGTCACCGTCGTGCCGGTGACACCCCGGATCCCCTACACCAAGGCACTGATCTGGCGTGCGGGCCCGCACGCCTCGGCTCCGCTGCGGGCTCTGCTGGACCTGCCGCACCAGGGCCCCGAACACCCGGCCGCCGAGCCCTCGGGCAGCGACCACCGGGAGTGACGACTCAGGCGATCTCGACGAGAAGGTCGCCGCCCTCCACCTGCTGGATCTTGTTGATCGCGAGCCGCGACACCCTGCCGGCCTTCGGGGCGGTGATCGCGGCCTCCATCTTCATCGCCTCGATGGTGGCCACCGTGGCACCCGCCGCGACCTCGTCGCCCTCGGCGACCGCGAGGGTCACCACACCGGCGAACGGCGCCGCGACATGGCCGGGGTTGGCCCGGTCGGCCTTCTCCGTCACCGGGACGTCGGAGGCCGCGGCGGTGTCGCGTACCTGGATCGGCCGCAGCTGGCCGTTCAGGGTGGACATCACGGTGCGCATACCGCGTTCGTCGGCCTCGCCGATGGCCTCAAGACCCATGAGGAGACGGACGCCGGGCTCCAGGTCGACCGCGTACTCCTTGCCGGGACGCAGCCCGTAGAAGAAGTCCTTGCTGTCGAGGACGCTGGTGTCGCCGTAGGTCTGGCGGTGTGTCTCGTAGTCGCGCGTCGGCCCCGGGAAGAGCAGTCGGTTGAGTGTGGCGCGCCGGTCCTTCTCCAGCCCGTCCCGGTCCTCCTCGGTCAGCTCCTGCGTGGGCCCCGGCTCGGCGCGGCCCTCAAGTGCCTTGCTGCGGAAGGGCTCCGGCCAGCCGCCGGGCGGGTTGCCCAGCTCGCCGCGAAGGAAGCCGATGACGGAGTCCGGGATGTCGTACGAATTCGGTGCCGCCTCGAAGTCCTCCGGCTTCACCCCCGCGCCCACCAGGTGCAGGGCGAGGTCGCCGACCACCTTCGACGACGGGGTGACCTTGACCAGGCGGCCGAGCATCCGGTCGGCGGCGGCGTACATGGCCTCGATGTCCTCGAAGCGGTCGCCGAGGCCGAGTGCGACGGCCTGGGTGCGCAGGTTGGAGAGCTGCCCGCCGGGGATCTCGTGGTGGTAGACGCGCCCCGTCGGCGAGGCGAGGCCCGCCTCGAAGGGGGCGTAGATCTTGCGGACGCTCTCCCAGTACGGTTCCAGGTCCCCGACGGCCTGGAGATCCAGGCCGGTGGGCCGCTCGGAGTGGTCGGTCGCGGCCACGATCGCCGACAGCGACGGCTGCGAGGTGGTGCCCGCCATGGACGCCACCGCGCCGTCCACCGCGTCCGCGCCGGCCCCGGTCGCCGCCAGATAGGTGGCGAGCTGGCCGCCCGCGGTGTCGTGGGTGTGGATGTGGACGGGGAGGTCGAATTCGCGGCGCAGTGCGGAGACGAGCTTCGCGGCGGCCGGGGCGCGGAGCAGGCCCGCCATGTCCTTGACGGCCAGGACGTGGGCGCCCGCGGCCACGATCTGCTCGGCGAGGCGGAGGTAGTAGTCGAGGGTGTACAGGCGCTCCGACGGATCGGACAGGTCGGAGGTGTAGCACAGGGCGACCTCGGCGACGGCCGTGCCGGTCTCGCGTACCGCGTCGATGGCGGGCCGCATCTGGCCGACGTCGTTGAGCGCGTCGAAGATGCGGAAGATGTCGATGCCGGTGGCCGCGGCCTCGTGGACGAAGGCGTCGGTCACCTCGGTCGGGTACGGCGTGTAGCCCACGGTGTTGCGGCCGCGCAGCAGCATCTGGAGACAGATGTTCGGGACGGCCTCGCGGAGTCGGGCCAGGCGCTCCCACGGGTCCTCGGCTAGGAAACGCAGGGCGACGTCGTACGTGGCGCCGCCCCAGCACTCCAGGGACAGCAGCTGCGGCAGGGTCCGCGCCACCACGGGGGCGACGGCGAGCATGTCCTTCGTACGGACCCGGGTGGCGAGCAGCGACTGGTGGGCGTCGCGGAACGTGGTGTCGGTGACGCCGATCGTCGGCGCTGCGCGCAGCCGGCGGGCGAAGCCCTCGGGGCCGAGGCGGGTGAGCTGCTGCTTGGAGCCTGCGGACGGCTCGGTGCCGTCGAGGCGCGGAAGTTTGGTGGTGGGGTCGATCAGGTCGGGGCGCTCGCCGTGCGGCTTGTTCACCGTGACGTCGGCCAGGTAGGTGAGCAGCTTGGTGCCGCGGTCGGCGGAGTGGCGTGCGGTCAGCAGGTGCGGCCGCTGCTCGATGAACGACGTGGTGACCCGCCCCGCCCGGAAGTCCGGGTCGTCCAGCACGGCCTGCAGGAACGGGATGTTGGTGGCCACACCGCGGATACGGAACTCGGCCACGGCGCGCCGGGCCCGCTTGACCGCTGTCGTGAAGTCCCGCCCGCGGCAGGTGAGTTTGACCAGCATCGAGTCGAAGTGCGCGCTGATCTCCGAACCGGCGTGGGTGGTGCCGCCGTCGAGGCGGATGCCCGAGCCGCCCGGCGAACGGTAGGCGCTGATCCTGCCGGTGTCGGGGCGGAAGCCGTTGGCCGGGTCCTCGGTGGTGATACGGCACTGGAGGGCGGCGCCGCGCAGGACGACCGTCTCCTGCGTCAGCCCGAGGTCGTCCAGCGTCTCACCGGCGGCGATCCGCAGCTGCGACTGGACGAGGTCGACGTCGGTGACCTCCTCGGTCACCGTGTGCTCGACCTGGATGCGCGGGTTCATCTCGATGAAGACGTGGTTGCCGTCGCGGTCGAGCAGGAACTCCACGGTGCCCGCGTTGCGGTAGCCGATCCGGCGGGCGAACCGCACGGCGTCGGCGCAGATCCGCTCCCGGAGTTCCGGGTCGAGGTTCGGGGCGGGGGCGAGCTCGATCACCTTCTGGTGGCGGCGCTGCACCGAGCAGTCGCGTTCGAAGAGGTGGATGACGTTGCCCTGCTCGTCGGCGAGGATCTGTACCTCGATGTGGCGGGGCTCGACGACGGCCTTCTCCAGGAACACGGTGGGGTCGCCGAACGCGGACGCCGCCTCGCGGGACGCCGCCTCGATGGACTCGCGCAGCCGGTCGGGGTCCTCGACCCGCCGCATGCCGCGCCCGCCACCGCCGGCGACCGCCTTGACGAACACCGGGAAGCCGATGTCCCCGGCGGCGCGGACCAGTTCGTCCACGTCGGTGGAGGGAGCGGAGGAGCCGAGCACCGGTACGCCGGCCTCCCGGGCGGCGGCCACCGCGCGCGCCTTGTTGCCGGTCAGCTCCAGGATCTGCGCGCTCGGGCCGACGAACGTGATGCCCGCCTCCTCGCACGCGCGGGCCAGTTCGGGGTTCTCGGACAGGAACCCGTACCCCGGGTAGACGGCGTCGGCCCCGGCCAGGCGGGCCGCGCGGACGATCTCCTCGACCGAGAGGTACGCCCGCACCGGGTGCCCGGGCTCGCCGATCTCGTACGCCTCGTCGGCCTTCAGCCGGTGCAGCGAGTTCCGGTCCTCGTGCGGGAAGACGGCGACCGTCCTCGCGCCCAGCTCGAAGCCGGCGCGGAACGCGCGAATCGCGATCTCTCCACGGTTGGCGACCAGCACCTTGCGGAACATGCCTGATCCCTTCAGCCTGCCGGTGACGAACACCATCGTGTCGGCGACGCCCCCTGCCGCGCCAGGCGAAGCCCGGCTCCTCACCAGTGGGTGCGACGCCCGGCCTCTCGTCCGGCGGCAACACTAGGCGCCGGGCAGTGGGTTTCTGAAGGGCTGGGGATCGTCGATCACGTCACTTCAGAGGACCTCCAGTGTCTCCGTGCAGGGGGCCTCCAGGGCCTCGCACTCGCCGCCGTCGGCCTCGGGGGCGTCGGGGTCGTCGGGGTCAGGGCGACACCCCGGGCGGCATGTTGTACGGCGTGACCACCTGGATCGCCGAGGGCAGGGCAGGCCCTTCGTCGGGCAGGGCCTTGTGGGCGCGCATGATGGTCTGGCAGGTGCGGCGCATGTCCTGGCGCAGATCGTGATGGAGGACGGCGGAGAGCCGGCGCTCGCGCAGGAGCCGGGTGTTGTCGTGGTCCAGGTCGTGGGCGACGAACACGGCACACGTGCGTCCGAGCGTGTCGAAGGCGTCGAGGGTCGCGGCGTTGCCGCCACCGGCGGAGTAGACGGCGACGATGCCCTCGTCCCGCCTCAGCGCCTCCAGGACCAGGTCGCGCTGGGTGGCGTCCAGGCCGTCGCTGTCGGTGACCTCCACCAGGGACCGCTGGGGGTGGGCGACCCGCATCGCGCTGCGGAAGCCCATCTCGCGCTCCTCCTCGCCGCGGAAGGAGCCCCTGCTGATGGTGGTGAGCACATTGCCGGGCCGGTCGCCGAGCCACTGTCCGACGAGGTAGGCGGCGGTGGCTCCGGCCGCCCGGTTGTCGATGCCGACGTACGCCAGCCGGGCGCTGCCGGGCAGGTCAGTGACGAGGGTGACGACGGGGATACCGGCCGCGACCAGGCGGCCGACGGCCGCGCCGACCTCCGGCAGGTCCGGGGCCTTGAGGATCACACCCCCCGACCCCCGCTTGGCGATCTTGTCCATGACGGCGATCAGCTCCGAGGCGGGGCCGGTCTCCCGGAAGTGGAAACGCGAGCGCACGACGGCGGGGTGCAGTGACGGCAGTTCGGCTTCCAGTGCGTCGCGTACGGCCGTGGAGAACCGCTCCGGCGCCTGCATCACGATGTCGATCATGAAGGTGCGTCCGCCGATGCGCACCTGGGTCCGCTGGCGGTCCAGGTCCTTGATCGCCTGGTGGACCTCCATGATCGTGCTCTCCCGGACGCCTCCCCGGCTGTTGAGGACCCGGTCGACGGTGGCCTCGCTCAGCCCGGCCTGTCGGGCGATCTCCCTGATCGGATACGGATGCCGCATGACTGTTCCCGAGCTTCCCGAGAGTGGATGACGGTTACTGACGATGGATTGCTGATGACGGGTTTTTGATGGGTTTCTGCGGATTGAATGACGGTCACCGGTTCATCAGACTGACAGAAAAGCAGGCATGGCGAAAGGACCGGGGATGTCCCCCACAGACACGGGATCACAGGCGGGATCACGGACTTGGCTGAGCGAGGACGACTGCGATCTCGACACGTTCCGCTCACTGGTCGAACAGGACACCGACCCGCAGGCGTACCCCTCGGCGGAGCGGACCGAGCGACACGTGCTGGTCTACGACAGCGAGCGGCTTCGTGCGGGCACGGTCACCCCGGAGGGCCGCCGTGCGGTGCAGAGTGAGCTGGTGCGGGCCCTGCTGGACGGGCCCGGTGTCGTGGTCCTCAAGGCCGCCTACACCGACCCGGCTGTCGTGGACCGGGCGTCGGAGGCCTTCCACGCGCTGATCGAGGAGGAGCGCGCGGCCGGCACCGCACGCGGCGACCACTTCGCCAAGCCGGGCGCCAACGACCGCGTGTGGAACGCCCTGGACAAGGTGGCCGTACGCAGCCCGGACGTCTTCGCCGACTACTACGCGAACGACGTGCTGGCGCTGGTGTCCGAGGCCTGGCTCGGCCCCGCCTACCAGGTGACCTCGCAGGTCAACGTGGTCAACCCGGGTGGCGCCGCGCAGACCGTGCACCGCGACTACCACCTGGGCTTCCTCTCCCAGGAGCAGGCGGCCGCGTATCCCGCGCACGTCCACCGGCTGTCCCCCGTGCTGACCCTGCAGGGTGCGGTGGCGCACTGCGACATGCCGGTCGAGTCGGGGCCGACGCTGTTCCTGCCGCACTCGCAGAAGTACGAGCCGGGCTATCTGGCCTTCCGCCTCCCGGAGTTCGTCGCGTACTTCGACGAGCACCACGTCCAGCTTCCGCTGGAGAAGGGCGACGCGGTGTTCTTCAACCCGGCGCTCTTCCACGCCGCCGGGCACAACCGCTCGGCCGACATCCGGCGCATGGCGAACCTGCTGCAGATCTCGTCCGCGTTCGGCCGCGCGATGGAGTCGGTGGACCGTGAGGCGATGGCGAACGCGCTGTTCCCGGTGCTGCTGCGCCGCAGGGCCGAGGGCGCGCCGGAGGAGTGGCTGCGCCGTGTGGTCGCCGCCACGGCCGAGGGGTACCCGTTCCCCACGAACCTCGACCTCGACCCGCCGGTCGGCGGTCTCGCTCCGCCGTCCCAGGCGGACACCGTCTGGCAGGCCGTGACCGAGGGCTGGACCCCGGAACGGCTGAGCCAGGAACTGCAAGCGGCCGCCAAGCGCCGCAAGAGCTGAAGGAGACCACGGACTCATGGGACTGCTCGATGACAAAGTCGTCCTCGTCAACGGCGGCAGCCAGGGCGTCGGCGCGGGCATCGTGAGGGCGGCCGTACGCGAGGGCGCGACCGTCGTGTTCACGGGACGCCGGGCGGAGCTCGGCGAGAAGCTCGCCGCGGACGCGGGCGCCCACTTCCTGGCCGCGGACCTCTCGGATCCGGAGCAGGCGCGTGACAGCGTTGTACGGACGGTGTCCGGGCACGGTCGCGTGGACTGTCTCGTCAACGCGGCCGGGCTGACCACGCGTGGCTCACTGCTGGATACCACGCCGGAGCTGTTCGACGCGCACATCGCGATCAATCTGCGGGCGCCGTTCTTCGCGATGCAGGCGGCGGTTCAGCATCTGGTCGACCGCAAGGTGCCGGGCACGATCGTCAACATCATCACGTCCTCCTCGCACGGCGGACAGCCCTTCCTCGCCCCGTACGTCGCGGCCAAGGCCGGCCTCGCCGGGCTGACCCGCAACGCCGCCCACGCGCACCGCTGGGACCGTGTCCGCATCAACGGCCTCAACATCGGCTGGACGGACACCGAGGGCGAGGACGCGACGCAGCGCGCGTTCCACGGTGCGGGCGACGACTGGCGGGAGAAGGCAGCCCGGGCACAGCCGATGGGCAAGCTCGGGCAGGTCGACGAGATCGCCGACTTCGTCGTGTTCCTGCTGTCCGACCGCAGCGGGGTGGTGACCGGATCGGTCATCGACTGGGACCAGATAGTGTTCGGCGGGCTTGACTGAACCGCCCCTTGGGCTGAAGGAGCAAGATCATGCGTTTGGGCATCATGGGGCTGGGCCGGATCGGCGCGTTCCACGCGGAAACCCTATCGGGACTCGACGTGGTCGACTCCCTGGTGGTGACCGACCCGGTGGCCTCGGCCGCCGCGTCCGCCGCCGAACGGTTCGGAGCGACGGCCGTGGACTCCCCCGAGGCCGTGTTCGCCGCCGGTGTCGACGGAGTCGTCATCGCGGCCGCGACCGACGCGCACCCCGAGCTGATCCTCGCCGCCGTCAAGGCGGGCGTCCCGGTGTTCTGCGAGAAGCCCGTGGCCCGTGGCGTCGAGGAGAGCCTGGAGGTGCTCCGGGCCGTCGAGGGCGGCGGCGTCGAGGTGCACATCGGCTACAACCGGCGCTTCGACGCGGGCTGTGTCGCCGCGCGCAAGGCCGTGGTGAGCGGCGAGCTCGGCCTGCTGCACACCGTACGGTCCACCACCCTGGACCCCGCGCCTCCGCCGGCCGCCTATGTGGCCGTCTCCGGGGGCATCTTCCGCGACTGCAGCGTCCACGACTTCGACATCGTGCGCTGGGTGACGGGCCGCGAGGTGGTCGAGGTGTACGCGACCGGCGGCAACCGGGGCGCGGACTACATCGCGGCGGCGGGTGACGTCGACACCGCCTCCGCGCTGCTCACCCTCGACGACGGCACGATCGCCGTCATCTCCAACTCCCGGCACAACGCCCGCGGTTACGACGTGCGGCTGGAGCTGCACGGCATGAAGGACAGCATCGCGGTGGGCCTGGAGGACAAGCTGCCGCTGCGCTCCGTCGAGCCGGGTGCCACCTTCCCCTCGGGCGCCCCGCACACCTTCTTCATGGACCGCTTCGCCGACGCCTACCGCGCCGAACTGACCGCGTTCACCGAGGTCGTGGCGGGCACCCGCCCCTCCCCCTGCACGGTGGCGGACGCGATCGAGGCGAGCTGGATCGCCGAGGCGTGCACGCTGTCGCTGCACGAGCACAGGCCCGTACGACTGGAAGAGGTACGCAAGGGATGACCCACGAGCCGCTGCGGATAGGCGTGCTGGGCGCGGCCCGGATCGCCGAGCTCTCGATCGTCGGCCCTGCCCGTGCGGGCGGCCATCGCATCGTCGCGGTGGCCGCCCGCGACCGTGCCCGCGCCACCGCGTTCGCGGAACAGCACGGCGTGGAGCGGGTTGTCGGCTCGTACGCCGAACTTGTCGCCGACCCCGAGGTCGAGGTCGTCTACAACCCGCTCGCCAATGGTCTGCACGGACCGTGGAACGTGGCGGCCCTCGCCGCCGGCAAACACGTGCTGACGGAGAAACCGTCCGCGAGCAACGCGGAGGAGGCGGCCGAGATCCACGAGGCCGTCGCCGAGGCCGGCACCGTGTTCATGGAGGGCTTCCACTACCTGTTCCACCCGGTCACCCGCCGCCTCCACGAACTGCTGCGGAGCGGGGAGCTGGGCGAACTCCGGCATGTGGAGACGGTCATGGCCATGCCCGCACCGCGGGACGGTGACCCCCGCTGGTCGTTCCCGCTCGCGGGCGGCGCTCTGATGGACGTGGGCTGCTACGCGCTGCACGCCCAGCGGATGCTCGCCCCTTGGGCGGGCGGCGCGCCCCGGCTGGTCAGCGCAGGTGGCGGTGAGCGGGCGGACGCGCCCGGCGTCGACGAATGGCTGGACGCCGACCTGGAGTTCCCGAACGGTGCGACCGGCAGCGCCCGCTGCCACATGGCGCACCACGAGGTGCAGTTCAGCTGCCGGATCGTGGGCAGCCGGGGCGAGGCCACGGCCATGAACTTCGTGCAGCCCCACCTGGACGACCGGATCGTGGTCCGCGCGAGCGCCGGGGAGCGCACCGAGGAACTCGGCCGCCGCTCCTCGTACACCTACCAGCTCGACGCCTTCGCCGCCCATCTGCGGCAGGGCGCGCCCCTCGCCCTCGACGCCGGTGACGCGCTGGCCACCATGCGTCTCATCGACGACTGCTACCGGGCAGCGGGCTTCCCGGTCCGGCCGCGGACGGTTCCTCCGACCACGGTGTGAGAGGCGAAAGGAGGGGGTGGCGCCGGTCCGGCGCCACCCCCTCCTGCCATGTGAGGTCTACTCGTAGAAGGTGGGCGGCCTAGGCGTAGAAAGCGGGCCGCTCGATCAGTTCGACCTCGACGCGCCGCCCCTCCCGCTGCGCCGCCACGCCCGCCTCGCACACCGCTGCCGCCGCGTAGCCGTCCCAGACGCTCGGTCCGGTGACCTCACCGCGCCGGGTGGCGTCCACCCACGCCTGGACCTGGCGGTCGTACGCGTCCGCGAAACGCTCCAGGTAGTCCGGCGTGATGGCGCCGCCCCACCGGCCGTCGGCGCTGAGCCGGGGCCCGGACTCGTCGCCGATGCGTACCGTGCCCCGCTCGCACACCGCTTCGGCATGCACCTGGTAGCCGTAGCCGCAGTGGCCGAAGATCTCGACGTCGACGAGCGCGCCCGACTCCGTTTCGAAGAGGACGAACTGGGGGTCGTCCATGCCCTCGGGGGCATACGACGACGGGGCCGGCTTGAGCACGGTGACCGCTGTGATCTCCTGGTCGAGGAGCCAGCGGGTCACGTCCATCTCGTGCACCACGGAGTCGTTGATGAGCATCTCGTTGGTGAACCACGGTGGCATCGACGGGTTGCGGTGCCGGTGGTGCAGCATCAGCGCTCGGCCCAACCGGCCGCTGTGCAGGAGGCGTTCGAGCTTCATGTACTCGGCGTCGTACCGCCGCATGAAGCCCACCTGGATGCGCCGGTGCCCGAGCCGCCGCTCCGCCTCCAGCACCCGGAGCGCCGAGGCAGCGTCCGGGGTGAGCGGCTTCTCGCACAGGACCGGCAGGTCACGGTCGAGGGCTTCGAGCAGCGCCGCCTCGTGCGCGGGTCCGGGCGAGGCGATGAGTACGGCGTCCACGTCCTGTGCCGCCATGGCGGCCACGGGTTCGGTGTACGCCCTGCACCCGTCCATCGAGTCGGCCAGGGCCCCGGCCCGCTCCTCGTCGATGTCCACGACCGCGGTCACCCGCGCCCCGCTGATGACCCGCTGAAGCCGACGCGCGTGGTCGGCGCCCATCTTTCCGGTGCCGACGACCGCGACGCCCAGCGTTCCCTGAGACGGCATGTTCGTAGTATCTCCGCTGCTGGTGAAGGTGGGTTGGTGGGGACGGTCAGGCGACGGACACCTTCTATTCGGCGCCCCGCAACACCGAGCGCAAGTGCTCGGCGCTGGCCCACACGTCCTCGACCGGGCCCTTCTGCCGGGGTTCCTCGGTGAGGATGGTGTCCTGTTCCAGGACGTACCAGCCGTCGTACCCGCGTGCGCTGAGGTGGGTCACGATGGCGTGGACGTCGACGTCGCCGGCGCCCAGCGGGCGGTACATGCCCTCGCGCACCGCCTCCGTGTAAGAGAGGCGGCCGGACTGGACCTTGGCGGCGAGGGAGGCGTCCACGTCCTTCATATGCGTGTGGGCGATCCGTTCGGGCGCCTGGCGGGTGAGTTCCGCCGGATCGGTGCCGCCGATGAGCAGGTGGCCGGTGTCGAGGCACAGAGAGATCGCCGAGTGCTCCAGGACGCGCCGTACCTCGTCGCCGTTCTCGATCATCGTGCCCACGTGCGGGTGCAGGACGGCCCGTACGCCGCGTTCGGCGGCCAGTGCGGCCAGCCGGTCGAGGTTGGACAGCAGCAGCTTCCAGCCGTCGGCGTCGAGTTCGGGGCGCGAGTCGTAGCCGTCCTGGCCGGTGACGGCGGACAGGACGAGCACGTCCGCCTTCGAGGCGGCGTAGCTCTCCAGGAGTTGTTCCACCTCGGGCACCGGGTCGTGGCCGGGGACGTGGAGCAGGAGCGGGGTGAAGCCCCCGACAGCCTGGAGGTCGTGGTGGGCGAGGGTCTCGGCCATGGCGTCAGGTTCGCCGGGCAGGAACCCCTCGGGGCCGATCTCGGTGGCGGCCAGGCCGACCTCGCGCATCTCCTTCAGGACGCGTTCCGGGGTCAACTGGTAGCCCCAGCCGGGTACTTCGCACACGCCCCAGGAGATGGGCGCACCGGCGATCCTGTGCTGCGACGGGGTGTTCATGCCGTGGCCTTTCGGTGGATCCAGTCGGGGAGGGAGCCCAGGGCGAGGTGGTCACTGCCGCAGCCGACCGGACACAGCCGACGACCGGGCCGTTCACCTGGACGCAAAGGTAGGCGCGGCGCGAGGCAATACTGAAGAGGCAGAACCCATCATTAACCCATCATTGGGCAGATCTTCTTCCCCTCATTCCTGCGCCTCGGACGCGTGCTTGGGAGGAGCTCCCAGGGCGTCGTAGTGTCGGGTCACGATCAACCGCACCACCCCCGCGCAGCCCCCGCACAGCCCAGGCCTCCCTCGCAGAAGGAAACGCAGACCACATGGGTACGTCAGCCGTCCAGTCCCGCACGATCGCCTTCATCGGCCTCGGCATCATGGGTTCCCCCATGGCCGCCAACCTCGTCCGGGCCGGGCACACCGTCGTCGGACACAACCGGAGCCGCCCGCCGGTGGACCGCCTGGTCGAGGCGGGAGGCCGGGCGGCGGACAGCGTGGCGGCCGCGGTCGCGGGCGCGGACGTCGTCATCACCATGCTCCCCGCGGACCCGCAGGTCACCGAGGTCGTCCTCGGCGAGAGCGGCGTCCTGGCCCACGCCCGGCCGGGCACCCTCGTCATCGACATGAGCAGCGTCAGCCCCCGGACCGCCGTCGCGATCGCCGAGGCCGGCCGGGACAAGGGCGTTCGCGTCCTGGACGCCCCGGTGTCCGGTGGTGAGGCCGGTGCCGTCGAGGCCGTGCTGTCCATCATGGTCGGCGGTGACGCGGCCGACTTCGCCGAGGCCGAACCGCTCTTCGGCGCGCTCGGCACGACCGTCGTCCACGTGGGCCCGCACGGCGCCGGCCAGACCGTGAAGGCCGCCAACCAGCTCATCGTCGCGGTCAACATCCAGGCCCTGGCCGAGGCGGTGGTCTTCCTGGAGAAGGCGGGCGCGGATCT
Source organism: Streptomyces acidicola (assembly GCF_009377235.1). GTDB lineage: Bacteria > Actinomycetota > Actinomycetes > Streptomycetales > Streptomycetaceae > Streptomyces > Streptomyces acidicola. Next base: position 50,537 of record NZ_VMNX01000018.1, on the reverse strand, counting down.
CCCCACCGCCCTGGAGGTCCTCGGCGGCGGTCTGGCCGGTTCCACCGTTCTCGCCCGCAAGAAGGACAGCATGCTGAACCGGGACTTCAAGCCGGGCTTCCGTATCGACCTGCATCACAAGGACATGGGCATCGTCACCGACGCGGCCCGCGCCACCGGCGCCGTCCTCCCCCTCGGCGCACTCACCGCCCAGCTGATGGCCTCCGCCCGTGCCAACGGCGACGGCCCGCTCGACCACTCGGCCCTGCTGCGCGGAGTGGAACGGCTCTCGGGCCGGGCCTCGGAGTAAGCGCGACACCGCGAACACGAGCGAGAGCTGACGGGTGCGGGGACTACTCCCAGACGACGACGTTGCGCCGCACCGGCACCGCTGAGGGGTCGGTGGCGAACAGCTCGGGCGAATGCGCTCTTATGCGTTCGATGTCGCTGAAGACGGCCCGCAGGTGCGTGCGCATCGCCGTGCGCGCCAGCGACACGTCCCCGCCCACCACCGCGTCGAAGATCTCCCGGTGCTGGTCCGCGAACACCGCGGGAGACGCGTTCTCGTACAGGCCCAGACGGCGGGCGCGGTCCAGATGCCCCTTGGCGGCGGCGACGGTCGTCCAGGCGTTCGCGTGTCCGCTCAGCCGCATCAGGCCCTGATGGAACGCCTCGTCCAGCTCGAAGAACTCCTCGATTCCGAGGCCCTCTCGCTGCTGACGCTCAAGGTTGTCACGCAGGTCCTTGAGGACCGCGGCGTCCAGGTCCGGGGGCAGGTCGTCCAGCGCGGCCAGCTCGACCGCCTCCCGCAGGAACTGCGCGTCGGAAACCTGGGCCGGGTCCACCCGTGAGACGAAGGAACCGATCTGCGGGAAGACCTGCACGAGGCCTTCCTGGGCCAGGAGGATCAGGCTCTCCCGCACAGGCGTACGGCTGACGCCCATGGACGCCGCGAGTTCGTTCTCCGACAGCGCGGCGCCCGGCGGGAGTTGGAGCGTCAGAACCATCTGACGCAACGTCACATAGATCTCGTGCCGACTGGTCCGCTGCCGTTTGGGTTGGGCCATGGACCCATCGTATCGCCAGGATCATCACCACCCGGCACATGACCGCGGAGCTCCGCCCACCCAGAAAGAACCAGGCCAGAGGCATTGCCGAAACTCCACGACAGGTGCTTGTATACAAGCCCTGGCCGACAGCACGGGTGCTCGTGCCGGCCGACCGACCATGCCGCTGCCGTTAGGAGAGCTCATCAGTGAGCAGGATCGAGCACGTCGAGGTGTTCGTCGCCTCCCCCGGGCGCACGTTCGTCACGCTGCGCATCACCACGTCGGACGGAGTGACCGGCCTCGGTGACGCCACGCTCAACGGCCGTGAACTGGCCGTGGCGAGCTATCTGCGCGACCACGTGGCCCCCCTGCTGATCGGCAGGGATCCGGCGCGGATCGAGGACATCTGGCAGTACCTGTACCGGGGTGCGTACTGGCGGCGCGGGCCGGTCACCATGACCGCCATCGCCGCCGTCGACACCGCCCTGTGGGACATCAAGGGCAAGACCGCCGGACTGCCGGTCTACCAGCTCCTCGGCGGGCGTTCCCGGGACGGCGTGCTCGTCTACTCGCACGCCAGCGGCACCGACGTACCGTCCCTGCTCGACGACGTCGAGCGGTACCTCGAACTCGGCTACAAGGCGGTGCGCGCCCAGGCGGCGGTACCGGACGTCGGCGGCACCTACGGCGTGCGCAAGGGCAAGCTGTACGAGCCCGCGGCGAGCGACCTGCCCGACGAACAGCCCTGGGACACCGAGGCCTACCTCGGCTTCGCGCCGACCTACCTGGAGGCCGTACGGGAGCGCTTCGGCTTCGGCTTCCACCTGCTGCACGACATTCACCACCGGCTGACCCCGATCGAGGCGGCCCGCTTCGGCAAAAGCGTCGAGGGCTGCCGCCTGTTCTGGATGGAGGACCCGACTCCGGCCGAGAACCAGGAGGCGTTCCGGCTCATCAGGCAGCACACGACGACACCGATCGCCGTGGGCGAGGTCTTCAACTCGATCTGGGACGTCCAGCAGCTGATCACCGAGCAGCTCATCGACTACGTGCGCACCACCGTGGTCCACGCGGGCGGCATCACGCATCTGCGCCGGATCTTCGACCTCGCCGCGCTGTACCAGGTCCGGACCGGTTCTCACGGCGCCACCGACCTCTCCCCCGTCAGCATGGCCGCCGCCGTGCACCTCGACATCGCCGTGCCGAACTTCGGCATCCAGGAGCACATGGGCCACCCGGACGAGGCCGCCGAGGTCTTCCGGACGGGCGTCACCTTCGCGGACGGGATGCTGCACCCCTCCGACGAGCCCGGTCTCGGAGTGGAGTACGACGAGAAGGCGGCCGAGCGCTTCCCGTACCAGCGGCGCTATCTGCCGGTGGCACGCCGCCTCGACGGCTCGGTGCACGACTGGTGAGCGGCACGACGCCCCTGAACCGTCGGGCGCTGAGCGAACTCGCACCCGAACTGCGCCCCCAGGTCGACCCCGCCGGACTACGCACCCGTGTCGTCCACTTCGGCATCGGCGCCTTCCACCGGGCACACCAGGCCGTCTACACGGAGAACGCGGCGGCGCGGTCGGGCGAACCCTGGGGCATCGCCGCGGTCGCTCCCCGGTCGACGGCGACGGTGGACGCCCTCCGCGCACAGGACTGCTTGTACTCGGTCACGGAACGTCGCCCCGACGGCGGCGTCCCGCGGATCGTCGGATCGCTGACCGGCGCCTACGCCATGCAGCGGGACGGGGCCGCCGTCGACGCCCTGCTCACCGATCCGCAGACGACGGTGGTGACGCTCACCATCACCGAGAAGGGGTACCACCGGTCATCCCGGACCGGTGGCCTGGACACGGCGGTTCCCGACCTCGACACCACGGTGATCGGGCGGCTGGCCGCCGGACTGGCCGCGCGGATGCGCTCCGGTGCGGCCCCGGTCACTGTCGTCTCCTGCGACAACATGGCGGACAACGGCGCCGTGCTGGAACGAGTCGTCCATGACGTCGTCCGAGCCTCCGGGCAGCCCGACATCGAGCGGGTACTGGAGCTGATGAACCAGTACGTGGCGTTTCCCGCCACCGTCGTGGACCGGATCGTCCCCGCCACCACGGCCGCCGACGTGGCGGCGACGGCCACCGCACTGGGCGTCCACGACGCGCTTCCCGTGAGCGGCGAGCCGTACCGGCAGTGGGTCCTTCAGGACCGCTTCGCCGCCCCGCGCCCGCCGTGGGAGCTCGACGGCGCCCTGTTCGTCCCCGATGTCGCGCCGTACCAGCTCACCAAGCTGCGGCTGCTCAACGGCTCGCACTCGGCGCTCGCCTGCCTCGGGATCGCCGCGGGCTGCACCACCATCGCCGACACCATGGCCGCCGGCTGGGGAGAACGGCTCGTGAAGGCGCTGTGCGCCGAGGTCGCACCCACCCTGCCCGCCGGGGGCCCCGATCCGGACCGGTACGCCGACGACCTCGTCGCCCGCTTCAGCAACACGGCCATGCGACACTTCCTGCGGCAGATCGCCTCGGACGGATCGCTGAAGATCACCGAGCGCTGGCTGCCTGCGCTGCGGTCACTGCGCGAGCGCGGCGCGGCCACCCCGATGCTCGAACTCGCCCTCGCGGGCTGGGCCCACACCACCAGGCCCGGTCCCCAGGACCACGGCATCACCGACCCCGCGCAGGACGCGCTCGCCGCGTGCTGGCGTACCGGCGCGGCTCCGGCGGACACCGTCCGCGCCCTGCTCACGACCGTCGGCGCACCCGACCTCGCCGACGACACCGCTCTCACCACCGCCGTGGCCCGGCATCTCCCCGCCCTGCACGCCGGCCACGTCGACCTCTGAGGCCTCTGGGACCTCTGAACCGGGGCGACCTGCCTCTGCCGCACCGTCCCCACCCGCACGAACAACGGAGTTCACGATGAAGGACAGCACCACCACAGCGGAGCCATCCGGCGTCGCACAACGCACCACCAGTGACCTGACCAAGGCCGCCGTGTCCGGCTGGCTGGGTACGGCCATGGAGTTCATGGACTTCCAGCTGTACTCGCTGGCGGCCGCGATCGTCTTCAACAAGATCTTCTTCCCGGACGTCAGCCCCGCGATCGGCCTCATCGCCGCGATGGCCACCTACGGCGTCGGCTACGTCGCCCGGCTCGCCGGCGCGGTCTACTTCGGCCGGATGGGAGACCGGCTCGGCCGCAAGAAGGTCCTGACGATCACCATCGTGCTGATGGGCGCCTCGACCACCCTCATCGGCCTTCTGCCCACCTACGCGTCGATCGGCATCCTGGCTCCCGCCCTGCTCGTCGTGCTCCGGCTGGCCCAGGGCTTCGGGGCCGGCGCGGAGATCGCCGGTGCCACCGTGATGCTCGCCGAGTACGCCCCCACCAAGCGGCGCGGCCTGGTCTCCTCGCTGGTGTCGCTGGGCACCAACTCGGGCACGCTCGCCGCCTCGGGCGTGTGGGCCATCCTGCTCGCCGTCCTCAGTGAGGAGCAGCTGCTGTCCTGGGGATGGCGCCTGCCGTTCCTGATGAGCTTCGGCCTGCTGCTGTTCGCCGTGTGGCTGCGCCGCAACCTCAAGGAGAGCCCGGTGTTCGAGGAGCGCCCCGACGTCGTGGACGGCGTGGCGATGACCCGGAGCGAGGTCGAGTCAGCGGTCACCGAGGGTGCCGAGGACGACACCGGCCTGCTGGAGGCGGGCATGAAGCAGCGCAAGGGCAAAGCGTTCTTCCTCGCGCTGGCGCTGCGCTTCGGTCAGGCGGGCAACTCCGGACTGGTCCAGACGTTCCTCGTCGGCTACATCGCGACCAACCTCGCGGCCGGGCGCTCCGTCCCCACGGACGCCATCTTGTACGGGTCACTCCTGGGCTTCCTCACGGTGCCGGCGGTGGGCATGCTCGGGGACCGCTTCGGACGGCGTGTGATGTACGTGGTGCTGACCGTGCTCACCATCGTCCTCGCCTTCCCCGTGATGCTGATGATCACTTCGGGAAGCACTCCCGCCCTGATGCTGGGCATGGTCGTGGGCCTGAACGTCGGCGTCCTCGGGCTGTTCGCGCTGGAGAGCGTGACCATGGCCGAACTCTTCGGGTCGCGTACCCGGTTCACTCAGCTCGCCCTGGCCAAGGAGATCGGTGGCGTCCTCGCCACCGCCATCGGTCCGGTCCTCGCGGCGAGCCTGACCGCCGCCACCGGCAGCTGGTGGCCCATCGCGGCGATGCTCGTCGTCTACTCGCTGATCACACTCGCCGGTGCGCTCCTCTCGCCCGAGACGCGCGGCCGGGACCTGGTTCGACTGGAGGATGCCGTATGAAAGCCGTCGTCGTGCACGGGGCGGGGGACCTGAGGATCGACGAGCGCCCCCGGCCCGAGCCGGCGCCGGACGAGGTGCTGCTCGCCATGGAGTGGGGCGGCATCTGCGGATCCGACGTCTCCTACTGGAGGAAGGGCGCCTCCGGCACCGCGGCACTGGCGCACCCCCTGGTCCTCGGCCACGAGGTCGCCGGCCGGATCGCGGCCCTGGGAGCGGAGGTCACCGGCCTGTCGGAGGGACAGCCGGTGACGGTCCATCCGGCCCGCCCCGTGGGCGGCGATCTCCTGCCGGAGCGGCTCGCCGGACGCACCAACCTGCACCCCCGTGTCCGCTACTTCGGCTCGGCGGCCCTCACCCCGCACACCGACGGCGGGTTCAGCGAGTTCCGGGCTGTGCCCGCGGCACAGATCCGCCCGCTTCCCGACGGTGTGGACACCGAGTCGGGCGCGCTGGCCGAGCCGTTGGCGGTCGCCCTGCACGCCGTCGGCCGCGCACCCGAGCTGCGGGGACGGACCGTCCTGGTCAACGGCGCGGGACCGATCGGCTCCCTGGTCGTCGCCGCCGCCAGGTACCGCGGAGCGCACACCGTGGTCGCGTCCGATCTTTCCGCCTCGTCGCTCTCCGTGGCCCGGCGCATGGGCGCGGACTCGGTGGTCGATGTCTCCCTCGGCCAGGAGCTGCCGCAGGACGTCGACGTCGTCTTCGAGGCGTCCGGCGCACCGGCCGCCCTGGGAGCGGCACTGCGGGCCACCGCACGTGGCGGCACCCTCGTCCAGGTCGGCAACCTGCCCGGGACGGCCGCGCCCTCCGTACTGGGCGACCTGGTCACCCGCGAGATCACCTGGATCGGTTCCTACCGCTTCGTGGACGAGATCGACGACGCCCTCGTCGCCCTGCGTGACGGACTGGACGTCTCCCCGGTCATCAGCCACCGCTTCCCGCTGGACCAGGCCGAGCAGGCCCTCGCGGTCGCCGCCGACCCGGGCAGCGCCAGCAGCAAGGTGATGCTGCGCCTGGCGACGGAGACGCCCCTGCACGCCTGACGGGAGTCACGACGGTCCTGGCAGGAGTCAGGAGACCTTCCTGGCGGGAGTCAGGACCGTCAGGACGGCACCGAATCGAACCAGGCCGTACAACCCCGCCGCCCCGCCCCAGAGTTGAGCCCCAGCACCAGTCGCCAGGAGATTGCCTTGCCCCAGTCGCCCGCCGGCCTCCGCGCAGCCGCAGGCCCCAAGCATGCGTCGCTGGACGTCGTGTGCCTCGGTGAGACCATGGCCGTCCTCGCTCCCCCGGACGCCCTGCCGCTCGCCGACCAGCCCGCGCTCCGTCTCTCGATCGGGGGTGCCGAGTCCAACGTGGCCTGCGGGCTGGCGGCTCTCGGGCACCGGGCCGCGTGGCTCAGCCGGGTGGGCGACGACCCCTTCGGGCAGCGCATCCTGACGGAACTCGCCTCCCGGGGTGTGGAGGTGAGCGCTGTCGGCACCGACCCCCTCCATCCGACCGGCGTCTATTTCAAGGACCCCGGACCGGACGCGACGCGAACCCACTACTACCGGCGCGGATCAGCCGCCTCTCACATGGGCCCGGAAGTGGCCCGGGCGCCCGAGCTGCACGACACGCGCATCGTGCACCTGTCCGGCATCACCGCGGCCCTCTCCGACAGCTGCGCCCGCCTGCTGGAGGAGATCGTGGTGGGCCGCACCCCATGGACGGGGGACGTCTCCGGCACGCCGAGCCGACCGATCGTCTCGTTCGACGTCAACCACCGTCCCGCCCTGTGGCGCGACCGCGGTGCCGACGCGGCGCAGCCCTTGCTGGATCTCGCTCGCGCCGCGGACATCGTCTTCGTGGGGCGGGACGAGGCCGAGGCCCTGTGGGACACTGCCCGGCCCGACGAGATCGCGGCTCTGCTCGCGCCGGCGCCGCTCGTCGTCGTCAAGGACGCCGAGCACGGAGCCACTTCCTACTCCGCGGGGAGCCGCACCTTCGCGCCCACGCCGCCCGTCGAGGTGGTCGAGCCGGTCGGCGCGGGCGACGCCTTCGCGGCCGGGTACCTGTCCGGCGTACTGCACGACCACGACGAGATGACGCGGCTGCGTCTCGGCCACCTCACGGCGGCGGCCGTCCTGCGATCCAGGGACGACGTTCCCGTCCTGGAACGCGACTTCGCGGACACCGTCGGCGGACAGTCCTCACCCGGCTGAAGCGGACGGGGGCGGACGCCCCTCTGAGGCGCCGGACACGACGCCTCACGAGGGTCGGCCCACGGTTCCGGGGTGCACACGGCGGCGCCCCCGGAACCGTGGGCCTCGCGCGTTTTGTTGGTACGTCATGACAAACCTGTTGACATCCCCTGTGGGCGGCCCCATAGTTCCTGCCACTAGAGCGCGCTAATAAAGCGCTCCAGTGACGAAGAACAGGTGGTCCACACCCATGAGCACCACAGACAGCAGTCACCGCCACACAGGGCACCCGCAACCGCTCCGCCCGCCTCTCCAGGCCGGGTGACGCGGCCTTCGTCCGGTCGTACGGCTCGACCGCCGGTATCCGACGCCCTTTCCCTCTGCTCCCAGCCCGAACCGCACAGCGAGGTGCAACAGACATGCGCAGACACCACCGGGCGCGCGCCGCCACCCTGACAGCCACCGTCCTCGTCGGCACGGCGCTCGCCGCCGGCTGTTCCAGCGGCTCCGGCGGCAAGAAGTCCGAGGAAGGCGGCGCGGACACCTCGGCGGGCAAGGCCAACACCCCGCGTATGACCGTGGCCATGATCACGCACGCGGCCCCCGGCGACACCTTCTGGGACCTCATCCGCAAGGGCGCCCAGGCCGCAGCGGCCAAGGACAACGTCAAGCTCGTCTACTCCAGCGATCCCAACGCCGGCAACCAGGCCAACCTGGTGCAGAACGCGATCGACCAGAAGGTCGACGGTATCGCGCTCACCGCGGCGAAGCCGGACGCCATGAAGGACGTCGTGGCCAAGGCCAGGGCGGCCGGCATCCCGGTCGTCGGCTTCAACTCCGGCCTGGACAACTGGAAGGAGCTCGGCATGCTCGAGTACTTCGGCCAGGACGAGAACATAGCGGGCCAGGCCTTCGGCCAGCGGCTCAACGAGCTCGGCGCCAAGCACGCCGTCTGCGTCATCCAGGAACAGGGACAGGTCGCCCTCGAGGCGCGCTGCGCGGGCCTGAAGAAGGGGTTCAAGGGCAAGACCGAGACCCTGTACGTCAACGGCACCGACATGCCGTCCGTGAAGTCGACGATCACGGCCAAGCTCAAGCAGGACTCCTCCATCGACCAGGTGGTCACCCTCGGCGCCCCGTTCGCGCTGACCGCCGTGCAGTCGGTGTCCGACGCGGGCGGCAAGGCCAAGGTCGCGTCCTTCGACCTCAACAAGGACCTGGTGAAGGCCGTCGCGGACGGCCAGGTCGAGTTCTCGGTCGACCAGCAGCCCTATCTGCAGGGCTACCTGTCCGTTGACGCACTGTGGCTGTACCGGACGAACGGCAACTTCAGCGGCGGTGGCGCCGCACCGGTGCTCACCGGTCCGGCCTTCGTCACCAAGGACAACGTCGCCGACATCGCCAAGTTCGCCGCGAAGGGGACGCGATAGCCGTAGGGGTCGGCGTCGCCGGCGGCAGACGCGTGACCAGCGGCAACGGCGGCGGCGTGAGCAGCGGCACCCGCCGCACCCACGCCTCTGCCGCCGGCCGGGCCCTCAGGCCGAGGCCTCCGGAACCGGTCCACTGGTCCCCCGCACCACCAGCTTCGGGTCCAGTACCGCTTCCCTGGGCTCCAGCCGCTCGTCCTCCAGCCGCTCCACGGCGAACCTGACCGCGTGCTCCGCCATGAGGGCCGCGTCCTGGCGGACGGTGGTCAGGCCGATCGGCATCAGGTGGGAGAGGTGGCTGTCGTCGTACCCGATGACGGACATGTCGCGCGGGACGTCGATGCCCGCCCGCGTCAGCGCCATCAACAGCCCCCACGCACAACGGTCGTTGCCCGCGAGAACCGCCGTCGGCAGCGGCCGACCGCTGTCCCGCTCGCTCAGGAGCAGCTCTCCCGCCTCGATGCCCGACTGCTCGGTGTGGTCACCGGGGATCACCCGCAACTCGGCCTGGAGTCCATGGCGGCGCATCGCGGCCCGGTAGGCGCGCCGCCGGTCCGCCGAGCCGGGCCCCTGACCACCGTCGATGTGGACGATCCGGCGGTGCCCCAGTTCCACGAGGTGGTCCATGGCCTGCCGGACGCCCTTGCCCTCGGCGGAGTGCACGAAGTCGACGTGGGCCTGCGGTACCCGGCGGCTCACCGAGACGGCGACCGTACGGCGGCCGAGGGCGTCGAGGTAGCCGGGCTCGGCGTCGGGGCCGAGCAGGATCACCGCCTCGCAGCGGTGACTGAGCAGGGCCTCGACCGCCTTGGCCTCGTCGCGACTCCGGGTGGCGGCGGAGAGCAGGACGTCGTAGCCGAGCCGTTCGGCCTCGGGATAGATGCCCGCGATGAGGTTGGTGTGGAAGGTCTGGTGGACGGTGAACATCACGCCGAGCGTGCGGCTGCGGCCGCGGGCCAGCAGCCTGGCCGCGTTGTCGGGGCGGTAACCGATCTCGTCGGCGACGCGCAGGACCCGCTCGCGGGTCTCCTTGCTCGCTCCCGGCTGGTCACGGAAGATGATCGAGACGAGTGCCCTGGACACGCCCGCCCGGGCGGCGACGTCCGCCATCGTGGGCCGCTGCCTGCCCGATGCATCCACCTGTGAACCCACCCTTCGCCGGCGCCCACCCTACGGGCAGTCTCCGTCCCCCCAGCAGCAAGGCACTGACATGACATGTGAGCAAGGCTCATCCTACTCGCAATAGAGCGCGCTAGTAGCGCGTGCCAGTCAAGGGTCGGTCACCGACAACCACTGGCCGGTCGCCGGTGCTACTGCGCCAGCTCCGGGTACAGCACCGACAGCTCTCCGGACAGGCCCGCCTCGACCTGCCGTGTGATGTCGTCGGCCAGCACCTCGTGAGCTCCTTCCTCGATCCCGTCGAGCGCGAGTGCCGCGATGTCACCGGGTGTGGACTTGGGCACTTCGAAACCGGCGGTCATGTCGGTGTCCACCTGGGCCATGTGGAGTCCGGTGACCGCGATGCCACGCGGCCTCAACTCCAGGCGCAGGGAGTTGGTCTGCGACCACAGCGCGGCCTTGGAGGCACTGCAGGAACCGTAGCCGCCCAGCCACGAGAGCGCGGAGTGGACGTTGAGGATGTGACCAGTGCCGTTGCGCTCGATGACCGGCACGAAGGCGCGGGTGACCAGCAGCGGTCCGTAGAAAGTGGTCTCGAACTCCTGGCGTGTGTCGTCGACGGGCGAGTCGAGGAAGGACGCACCCACCATCGCGCCGGCGTTGTTGATCAGGATCGTGACGTCCTGGGCCTGCGCGGCAGCGGTTGCCACGGAGGCGGGATCGGTGACCTCCGGAGCCACCGGCACGGCGTCGGGATGCGTCACGATCCGCGGATCGCGGGCCGTGGCGTAGACCTTGGCGGCACCGCGGACGTACAGCTCCTCCACCATCGCCCTGCCGATGCCGCGGCTGCCGCCGGTGACGAAAACGACGGCGCCCTTGATCTCAGTCATGTTGCACGCTGACGGGAAACCGATCGTTTTCCCTCACCGTAAACGATCGGTTTTTCCCTTCAAGCTCTGCTCCGAAATGCTGAGTCTACTTTCCAAACTCACTGGCGATGAGATGCGTTCGACAAGCCGCGACGTACAGGATCCGCTCCCGCGACGACCGCGCATCGCCCGCTCCGGGCAGGAGCCGGGCCTCGAAGGAGGGGGCCTGCTTCACTTCGGCCCGTCAGGCAAGGCGATCAGCAAAGTGGGCCAACTACCGGACCAGACAAGGCCGATCGCCCGCACCCGACCCGTAGCGAGCGGGGCGATCGCACCCCGCTGAACAGTAAAAACGACAGGGGGTTAGCATATGAGCGCCGCCTAGCTCGAAAGAGAAGCCTGTGACTCTCAACGAGGACTCGTTCACCAACTGGAATACCCGCGAGGAGATCGCGGAGTCGATGATCCCGATGATCGGGAAGCTGCACCGCGAGCGGGACGTCACGGTCCTGCTGCACAGCCGCTCCCTGGTGAACAAGTCGGTGGTCAGCATCCTCAAGACCCACCGGTTCGCCCGGCAGATCGCCGGTGAGGAGTTGTCGGTCACGGAGACCCTGCCGTTTCTGCAGGCGCTCACCACGCTCGATCTCGGCCCGTCCCAGATCGACATCGGCATGCTCGCCGCGACCTACGGCACCGACAACCGCGGTCTCTCGGTGCGGGAGTTCACCGCCGAGGCCGTCGCCGGCGCCACGGGAGCCAACAAGATCGAGCGCGGTGAGGGGCGCGACGTCGTCCTGTACGGCTTCGGCCGGATCGGCCGTCTCGTCGCCCGCCTGCTGATCGAGAAGGCGGGCTCCGGCAACGGTCTGCGGCTGCGCGCCATCGTCGTCCGCGGTGGTGGTGGCCGGGCCGCCGAGGATCTCGTCAAGCGCGCCTCGCTGCTGCGCCGCGACTCCATCCACGGCCAGTTCCAGGGCACGATCACCGTCGACGAGGCGAACGACACGATCATCGCCAACGGCAACGTCATCAAGGTGATATACGCGAGCGACCCGTCGGAGATCGACTACACCGCGTACGGCATCAAGAACGCCATCCTCATCGACAACACCGGCAAGTGGCGCGACCGCGAGGGCCTGTCGAAGCACCTTCGTCCCGGCATCGACAAGGTAGTCCTGACCGCGCCGGGCAAGGGCGACGTCCCGAACATCGTCCACGGCGTCAACCACGACAAGGTCAAGCCGGACGAGCAGATCCTGTCCTGCGCGTCCTGCACCACCAACGCGATCGTCCCGCCGCTGAAGGCGATGGCGGACGAGTACGGCGTCCTGCGCGGCCACGTGGAGACCGTCCACTCGTTCACCAACGACCAGAACCTGCTGGACAACTACCACAAGGCGGAGCGCCGCGGCCGCTCGGCGCCGCTCAACATGGTCATCACCGAGACGGGTGCCGCCTCGGCCGTCGCCAAGGCGCTGCCCGAGCTCAAGGCGCCGATCACCGGCAGCTCGATCCGGGTGCCGGTTCCGGACGTGTCGATCGCGATCCTCAGCCTGCGACTCGGGCGCGAGACCACCCGCGAGGAGGTCCTCGACCACCTCCGCGACGTGTCGCTGACCTCGCCACTCAAGCGCCAGATCGACTTCACCACGGCCCCCGACGCGGTCTCCAGCGACTTCATCGGCTCGCGCCACGCCTCGATCGTCGACGCCGGTGCCACCAAGGTCGACGGCGACAACGCGATCCTCTACCTCTGGTACGACAACGAGTTCGGCTACTCCTGCCAGGTCATCCGCGTCGTCCAGCACGTCTCCGGAGTGGAATACCCGACGTACCCGTCCCCGGCGGTCTGATCAGGGCGGAGCCGCTCGCGGCGGACCGCTCACCGTGAGCTGTCCGATCCGGTGTCCCACAGGCGAGCGCCGGTGGGGCGACAACCGATCCCGATCGGCGTCGAGTTGTTCCCCGACCGCCGCCCGCCGGTCGGGTACCGATCCCGGCACCGGTATCGGTATCGGTATCGGTACCCGACTTCCGCACATCGTCGGCTTCCGCTCACGCGTCGCCGCGCCTCACCTGTGGCGCGGCCTCCCGCGCTTGCCGCCTCTGGAGCCACCGGAACCGCCGGAGCTTCCGGAGCCGCCGGAACCACCCCCCGTCCTCTTGGTCTTCTTGCCGCTCGGATTCCCTGCCGTGGGCTTCCGCCGTGCGCGGACCGCGTCGGGCTGCTTGCGCTCCTGCTGCGCCGGGGCCACCGTGCGCCCCCGGGTGCTGTTGACCGTCCGGCCGCGGACGATCCCGATGAAGTCCTCGACCAGGTCGGTCGTCGCATCCTCGGGCCACGACAGCGCGACGCTCGACTGGGGGGCGTCCACGAGCGGCCGGTAGGTGAGATCTTTGCGGTGGTGCAGGCGGGCCAGCGACTGAGGGACGACGAGGACACCCACGCCTGCCGCCACGAGTTCGATGGCGTCGGCCGTCGTGGCGGGGCGTTCGAGGGCGGGCCGCCCCGGCAGCTGGTCCCAGCCGAGGACATCATCGAGCGGGTGGAACACGACATCGTCGGCGAGGTCCTCCACCGCCACCTCGTCCACGGCTGTCGCGAGGTGATCCTTGGGGACGACCACCACCGTGGTCTCGGTGTAGAGGGGAATCGCGCTGAAGACCGTACGGTCGACCGGCAGCCGCAGCAGCGCCGCGTCCGCTCCCTCGTCGCGCAGCGCATCCGCCGCCTCCGCGGCCGGCACGGGGACGAGGGTCAAGGGGACGTCGGGCAGGCGCTCGTTCCAGATCCGCACCCACTTGGCGGGCGTCACCCCCGGGACATACGCGAGCCGGAACGAAGGGGAAACTTCCGAACCTGTCACTCGGCCAGGCTACCGGTCGAAGGGGAGAGGTCCCGCAGGGCGAGCTCTCGCAGTCAGCGGTCGCGTGCACGGCGAACAGTGCGGATGGACAGTGCGGATAGTCTGGACACCATGAAGTCGCAACAGACCACCCAGACGATGAAGCCCGCGACCGCGGCGAAGAAGCTGGGTGTGTACCTTGAGGCCACCCCGGCCGAGTTCCAGGCCGGTGTCGTCTCACGCGCCGAGTTGAACGAGCTCCAGACCAACCCGCCCGAGTGGCTGCGTGAGCTCCGGCGCAACGGCCCCCACCCCCGTCCGGTGGTCGCGGAGAAACTCGGCGTATCCATCTCGGGCCTCGCGCGCGGTGGGGTCACGGACCCTCTCACCACCGAGCAGATCGAGACTCTGCTGACGGACCGACCCGAGTGGCTGGAGAAAGAGCGCGCCACCCAGGCCGAGGTCCGCAGGGAAGCCACACGCATCAAGGAGAAGAACGCCGCCCTCGGCGCACAGACAGGCCCCTCGCACGCCTGAGTCCTGTGAGTCGGGGCTTGGCGCGGACAAGGTTCAGTGATCGGGGTCGCGGAGGCAGGAGGCGACGACCACAAAGGGCCACAGGGACTGAACGGACGTCACAACACGTTCGGCGACCCCGATGTCACCCTGATCATGCACTTCGATCAGGAACCATGCCGCGCCGACGCCCATCAGTGCGGTCACCACGAGGGACGGTATGGGCCGCAGCCCCCAAGGTGCGGCGCTGCCGCCACGGGCGGCCAGGACCGGCCACACCGCCAGGAGAGCGAACCCGACCGCGACAGCTGAGCCGTGACGCAGGGAGCCCCCGCTGCTCGGTGCCGGGACCAGCGCCACCACCAGCGCCGACACTCCACCACCGCCCAGCGCCAGGCGTCCGGCGGGGGCGGCCGCGCGCAGCCCCCAAGCGGTCAGCAGATGACAGGCACCCAGAGCGACCAGCGCACCGGTCATCACCCAGAACCCCGAAGCGCCACGGGCCGCCAGCACGCTGATCGTCTGAGTGGCCGGGTCGTAGACGGGCCCTTCAAGAAACCCCGCGATCATCCAGCCTCCGACCATCACGACGGGCGCGCACCCCGACGACAGCAGGGCCCATTTAGGCACAAGTCGCATCGAGCAACGTTAAAACACCCAAAGGTCTCTCCGGCCCGCACACGCAGGCGAGCGACATCCGAGCGGGCCGCCCGGGCCGCCCTTCGGAACGTGGCCCAGCAACCCTCGGCCCTGAAATACCGTCAGGAGACGTCAGCGAAGGCCTTGTTCGCGGTGATCACCAGTGTCGTCCCGCCGCCGGAGGCGACCCACAGCAGCCGATCCCGGCGAAGACGTTGATGTAGGCGACCGGAAGGAAGTTGCCGAAGAAACCGAGCGGTCCGCGGGCCTGGATCAGGCCGTAGACGTTCACGTTGCTCATGGGGGTCACACGCATAGCCCGCCCCTGAACTATGTTGTCCCGCCATATGTGTGACCGACGCACGAGTTCCTACGGTGTGCCGACACATATCTGTCGTCCCCACCGCACACGAGGAAGTGGCACACATGGCCTCAGCGTCATCCGCTCCCCCACCAGCGGCCAACCTCAAGCGCATTGTCACCGCCAGCCTCATCGGCACCACCATCGAGTGGTACGACAACTCATCCGATCAGAGCTACGACCTGCGGTTTTGCCACCATTGACCCTCCGAAGTCAGCACCAATCCAACACCGGAAAATCCCGTGCTGGGTGGGGAACGAGGACGTGCCCGATCGGGCTGACTGCGGGCCTGGCGACAGGCACCAGAGATCGTCACTCACCGCAGTGCCTCGGGCCGCATCAGCGCTACGCAAACTGGCCGGCTACCGACCGCGCAGCGCGTCCTGGGCGGCCAAGCCAAACGGGTGGTGCCCTCAGCCAGACGACTGGCTGAGGGCACCACCCGTTCAACAGATTTCCGTTCAGGCCGCCTCGACCACTGCCTCGAACTCGAGCGGCAAGTCGAGCTCGCTCTGCAGCGTGAAAACGGCATCCATGAGAGACCTCAGTCGCTCCGGAGCATCGGGCATCACATGCGCGTAGGTCTGATGGGTGACCCTCGGGTCACGATGCCCCAGCCACTCCGCCATGTCCGTCACCACGGCTCCGGCCTGGGCACCCAACCCTGGGTCGGCGATGGAGGCTGTGTACGAGCCGGTGCCGTGCGGCTCGTCCGGTCATGGCTCGGCCCTTCCACGGGCCGAGCTGCTTCGCGCGGTGCGGCGTGCCCGCCATGAGGACCACGTCCACCGTGGTGACGGCGGCGCGGTACCCCGGCGGGGTGCCGTGATGCGGGAACGGGCAACCAGTTCGAGGGTGACAGTGACCGCGACGGCTTGGACAGCCATGAGGGCGACGAGGACGAACAGTTGCACGGCGCCGGCGGTGATTGCGTCGGCTCCGCCCAGGAGCATGCCGACGAAGGCGCCGGGCAGGGTGACCAGACCGACCGTGCGGGTCTGGTCCAGGCCGGGAACCAGGGCGTCGGAGGCGACGGGGCGCGCTATCTCGATCCTGGCATCGCGTTCTGTCAGGCCGAGGGCAAGACCGGCTTCGACCTCGCCGTGCCGTTGTTCCAGCGTGACCATGCTCTGCCGTCCGGCGAGCACGGTGGCGGTGAGCGCGCCCCCGATCAGGATGCCGGTTACTGGAATGAGCGCGATGCCGCGCACCGGCAGCAAGCCGGTGCCCAGCAGGAGCGCGACGGCCGGTAGGACGCCGACCGCGATCGGCAGTGCTGTCCACCACCAGGTGCCGTCGGAGGTGATCCTGCGTCCCGCGGTGCGCACCGCGACGGCGTACATCAGCAGCACAAAGCCGAGCAGGGCGGCGCCATGGTGGACGACCCAGCCGATGATGGCGGAGACGGCGGCCAGTTGAAGGGCTGCGCGCAGGCCGGCCGTCAGCACTTCGCGGGCGCGTCCGAAGTGTTGTTCGGGGGAGAGCCGGGCCGCGGCCGTGACCGCGACAGCGGCGGCCAGGAGTACGGCCAGGACCCAGGCGAGCACGGCGTTGACCGGCAGCAGAGCGGCCGAGGCGGAGTTCATGGCACCTCGTAGCGTGGAGTCGGTGATTGCAGGGAAAGTTGGGATTCATGGGGTCCAAGCATCAGTCGTATGACGCCGAGTTCGTGAGGGTGCTGTACGCATCGTGATCGAGACGGGGAAGCCGGTCCCGGAGGTTGCCAAGGAGCTCGGTGTGCATCCGGACACGCTGCACAGTTGAGTGTCGCGGTGGCACGCATGGCCTCCGGGATGCCGGGGCCCGCCCAGGATGACGTCTGCTGGCAGATTCGGCTCGTCAAGGGCCGTGCAACTGGCCGGAGATCGGGTGCTCGGACAGGAACTGCAAGTAGGTGCGCTGCCGGAGCTCTCATGGCCGTCCGCGTCGGGTAGTCCGATATCCAGCGCCGCCGCCGCGATCTACGGTTGCCGGTTTGAGCGCGGTCGCACCACCCGCTGCCATCACCGAGGGCGGCACCCGATGCTCGAGGTGATCAGCCGCTGGGCTGAAGAGAGTTGAGGTGTGCGCTGATGGGCACGACGAGTGGCGTGCCGGAGACCGGGTCCTCAAGGACCTTGGCCGACAACCCGAAGATGTCCTTCAGCCTGTCCTCCGTGAGCACCTGAGCCGGCGCCCCCTTCGCGAGGATTTGGCCCTCGCGCATGGCGACGAGCGTATCTGCGTAGCGTGCGGCGAGGTTGAGGTCGTGCAGCACCATCACCACGGTGGTGCCCCGCTCGATGTGCAGACGGTGGATCAGATCGAGCACGTCGATCTGATGGGCCAGGTCGAGGTAGGTGATCGGCTCGTCCAGGAGCAGGATGCTCGTTCCCTGTGCCAGGGTCATGGCAATCCAGGCCCGCTGACGCTGACCGCCTGAGAGTTCGTCGACGACCCGCCCTGCGTGCTCGTCCATGCCGGTGAGGGCGAGGGCGTCCTGGACGGCTTCGTCGTCGGCCGGGGACCATTGGCGGTACCAGTGCTGGTAGGGGTAGCGGCCTCTCGCCACCAGTTCCGCAACCGACAGCCCTTCAGGGGCGAGTGGGGTTTGAGGCAGGATCCCGACTCGCTGTGCCACTTCGCGGGAAGGAAGCTTCTCGATCTGTTTGCCGTCCAGCAGAACACTGCCACTGCTGGGTGTCAACAACCGTGCCATGGACCGCAACAGAGTGGATTTGCCGCATCCGTTCGGGCCGATGATCGAGGTGACCGTGTCCTCGGGTATTTCCAGGTCGAGCTTGTCGACTACGAGGCGTTCTCCGTAACCGAGTTGGACGCTCTCTGCTCGCAGGGTCACGCGGTTTCCTTTCGGCGGTTGCGGATGAACAAGAAGATCAGATAGGGGGCGCCGAGGATGGCGGTCAGCACTCCCACCGGAAGGTCTGTGGCCCCGGGCGCCACCCGTACGGCGAAGTCCGCGCTGACGGTGAGCAGCGCGCCGAGCACCAGGGAGCTGAGCAGTGGGGGCTGTGCGGCACGGACCAGTCGCAGGGCGATCTGCGGTGTCGCCAGGGCGACGAAGGTGATCGGCCCGGCCGCGGCAGTCGCCACCGATGCCAACAGCACGGCGAGCAGCAGGAGGATCCCCCTGGAAGCGTCGACCCTGAGCCCGAGCCCGCGTGCTGTGTCGTCCCCGAACTGGAGCGTGCTCAACGTGCGGGAGCAGATAAGGGTGACCGGGACCAGTATGGCCAGCGCGGTCAGGACCGGGCCGACGGACTCCCAGCCGACATCGCTGAGGTTACCCACGATCCAGGTGGTGGCACGAGTGGCGGAGTCGACGTCGCCGACGGTCAGGAGCCAGTAGACGATGTTGTATCCCACGGCGGAGATACCGATGCCGATCAGCACCATGCGGTAGCCGTCGATGCCTTTGCGCCAGGAGAGGAGGTAGAGCAGCGTACCGGCGGTCAGACCTCCCACCAGTCCACCGAGCGGGACGCCCAGGGAGGCGAGGTTGCCGCCGATGACGATGGCGCTGACTGCGCCCACCCCCGCGCCCCAAGTGATACCGAGGACATCGGGGCTGGCAAGGGGATTGCGGGCGATGGACTGGAAGACGGCCCCGGCGAGGCCGAGGGCCCCACCGACGAGAATTCCGCTGAGTGTGCGCGGGAGCCGGAGGTCGAAGATGATTCCCTGGGTCCGTGCGTCTCCTCCGCCGGTCAGGGTGTCGAGTACGTCGGAGACGCTGATGTACGAGGACCCGAGACCGATGTTGAGCGAGGCCATGAGGACGAGCAGAGCGATCGCGATCACAGGCACGACCAGGGAGCGGAGACGGAAGCTCCAGCCGACCGGCCCCGACGCGATCGCCCGACGCCCGGGGATCGAGGACTTGCTCAAGGCGATGCGGCTCATATGCGGACGACTCCCTTGCGGTGCACCATGAACACGAAGACGGGGGCCCCGATGATCGCGATCATGATGCCTACCTCGAACGTGTCGCCGGAGATCACCCGGCTCAGTACATCGGCCGTGATGATCAGCACCGCGCCGGTCAGAGCCGCGCACGGCACGAGCCACCGGTAGTCGGGGCCCGTGAACATGCGGGCCAAGTGCGGGGCGAGGAGTCCGAGGAAGGCGATCGGCCCGCAGGCTCCCACCGCGGCTCCGGTGAGCAACGTAATGGCGAGGATGCCGACTACGCGGGTGCGTCGGACATTCTGTCCGAGCGCCTTGGCCACATCGGTCCCCAGGGCAAGTGCGTTCATTCCAGGAGTGCTGGCGAGTGCCAGGACCAGGCCGACGACAATGAACGGCAGAACCTGGCCGAGGACCGCGTAGTCGCGACTGGCGATGGACCCGACGTGCCAGAAGCGGTAGGTCTCCATGCCTTGCCGGTTTCCCAGGACAATGGCCGCGATCAGGCCGTTGAGGAGGGCGCTCACCGCCGCGCCGGCCAGGGTCAGGGTAATCGGTGTGGAGCCGGAGCCGCCGATACTGCCGAGCGCGAAGACCACGCAGCTGGCGAGGAGCGCCCCGGCAAACCCGAACCAGATGTAGCCGTACAGGCTCTGGACGTTGAGGACGACGACGGCGGCAACGACGGCGAAGGCCGCCCCTTGGTTGACGCCGAGCAGACCGGGGTCGGCGAGCGGGTTCCTGGTGTGAGCCTGGATGAGTGAACCCGCTACGCCCAAGGCCAGACCGACACAGAGGCCCAACAGCGTACGCGGCAACCGCAGGGATCGGACGATGATGTGGTCCTCGACCCGCGCCGGGTCGGTGAGGGCCTGCCACACCGTTCCAGGGGCGATCGGCTTCGTACCCAGCATGATGCCGGCGGCGCAGACCAGAAACAGAGCAAGGGCAAGGAGCCCGAGGGCTCGTCTGCGGCGCCGGCGACGCCGGGCGCTCTCACTGAGTGCCGCGGCGCGGGACTTACTGCCCTGCTCTGCGAGCGCGGTCACTTGGGGCTCCCCTCAACGTGCCGTACACCTCGACCGGTTGGAACAATCCGAAAAGCATCTTAGGGTGTCTTAGGTAAGCCTCACTTTACCGTTGGGATCACCGATGTCGCTCCCCGCCCTCACGCTCGGTCGACGTGTGTCCATCGTGTTCGCCTCTGCCTCTCTCCTGGCGCTCACGGCCTGCTCGGGAGGTGATGCCGGCGACGGTGAGAAGCAGGCGGACTCGAAGGCAGGAGGGTACCCGCGCACCATCACGCACGCGATGGGCAAGACGACCATCGGCAACAAGCCGAAGACGGTGGCCGCGCTCGACTCCTCCTACGTGGACGCGGCCGTCGCCCTCGGGATCAAGGTCGTGGCCGCCACGCGGTACCCTGCAGCTTCCGAGCAACTGCCGGACTATCTCCCGGCCGAGGACAAGAAGTTCGCCGCCGACGCGAAGATCGTCGGCGAGCAGGACGCGCCGGATGTCGAGAAGCTGTACGACGCCAAGCCCGACGTCATCGTCTCCGCGAAGATTCGGCACGAGAAGATCTACGACGAGCTCAGCAACGTCGCTCCTACGATCTTCAGCGAGTCGACCGGTCTCACATGGAAGGACAACATCCGCCTCCTGGGCAAGGCCTTCGACAAGGAGAAGGTGGCCGAGGACAAGATCAACGCCTATGAGGAGCGCGCCGCCAAGATCGGTGCTGCCATCAAGAAGAAGCACGGGGCCGATACGTCAGTCTCGCTCGCGCGCTTCACCGAGGGTGAGTCCACCGTGCGTCTCTACAGCAGCGCCTCGTTCCCCGGGACGGTCTTCTCCGACACTGGACTGCAGCGCGCGAAGGGCCAGCCGGACGTCAAGGACTCCATCAAGATCGACCTCAGCCAGGAAGAGATCAGCAAGCTCGACGCTGACCGGATCTTCGTCGCGACGTACGCCGACCCCCGGGAGAACAAGGAGAACCCCAAGAAGCGGTTCCAGGCGAACCCTCTGTGGGGTGCTCTGAAAGGTGAGACCACCGACGTGGACGACACTTCCTGGATCACCTCGGTCAGTCTTCAGGGTGCGAACGTCATCCTGGACGACCTCGCCGAGCAGTTCGGCGTCGACCCGGCTCGCTCCTGATAACCGGAACGGCCGGCGGGCATCCTGGGGTCCCGCCGGCCATCGCGCAACGAAGCGGGGTCTCCGTTCACGCGACGGCTGGCGTGGCATGCGCCAGATCTCGCTGTTGCCCGTCGTCGCGATAGCAGTGACTCCGGGCGTTCCCATCGTAGGCCGATGCGACTACGCGGCTCGAACTTTGCAGATTCTCGGCGGGCCTTCACGGGAAGTGCTCGTCAGTGGCGCGACCCTGACCAGCGGGCGAGCCGGCCGCTCCGCGTCGCCCCTGCTGCCGCAGACGACTGCCGCCAGACGTGGGGAACTCTCTCGGCCCACCCAGAGCCATGACGCTCACATTGGCGCAATGTCAGCCAATTTTGGGCGGATTGTTCCGGTTGGCTCAGCAACTAAGTTAGGTTAGCCTTACTATGCCAATCGGCCGCTGTGGCTACGTAGTTCCCATTCCCCTGTGAGTGCCGCCTGACTGCCGCGATCAACCGTGTAGCGCCGGCAATGCCCTGACCAAGAGACGTCACCTCACCCGCAAGGATGATCTCTTTTGCCCCCCACTGATTCCGTCACCATCGAGGATGTCCGCAGTTCCATTCTGGATTGCGTCGGCAACACTCCTCTCGTTTCTCTCAACCGCCTATTCCCGGATCCTGAGATCGAGGTCCTTGCCAAACTCGAACTCATGAACCCGGGTGGCAGTATGAAGGACCGCCCTGCGCAGTTCATCATGGAACGCGGACTCGCCGACGGCTCCATACCGGCCAACGCCCATATCATTGAGTCCAGTTCCGGCAACTTCGGGATCGCCCTGGCCATCGCGGCCCAGCTCTTCGGGCTCAGCTTCACCTGTGTCGTCGACCCGAAGACCACACAGGCCAACGTCCTGCTGCTGCGCAGCCTGGGCGCCAACGTGGAGATCGTCAACACGGTCGACGAGTCAGGAGGATATCTGCACACGCGACTTCGCCGTGTGCGGGAACTCGTCGCCTCCACTCCGAACTCCTTGTGGATCAATCAGTACGCGAATGAGCGGAACTGGCTTGCGCACTACCACGGCTCCGGAACCGAGATATCGCAGCAGTTGATCCGGCCTCCGGACTATTTTTTTGCCGCCGTAAGTACGAGCGGGAGCATTCTCGGATGCTCGCGGAAGCTGAGGGAGAGTTTTCCCTCGGTCCGCGTGATAGCCGTCGACGCGGTCGGCTCCGTCATCTTCGGCGCCCCTCCCGGTCGGCGTGAGATCCCGGGCATCGGTTCCAGTCGCGTACCGGAACTCCTGCAGAGGGACGAGATCGACGAAGTGGTGCACGTGGACGATGTGGACGCGGCGCTCGCCTGTCGCGAACTCCTCGCCACCGAAGGCATATTCGCCGGCGGTTCCACAGGGTCGGTGGTCGCCGCGATGCGCAAGCGGCTGAAGGACCACCCGCGTCCCTGCCGTGCAGTGGCGCTCTTCCCCGACCGCGGTGACCGCTACATGGATCTCATCTACGACGACACCTGGCTGAACAAGCAGCGTGACCTGCGGTCCAGCCTCTGACCGGGTGACAGGCCGGCACCTACCCGTACCAAGAAGCACCACATCCGCACGGAGCCCCGGAGTTTGTTGATGCAGTGGCGTCAGACCGCATCCGACCTCGTCATGCGTGACCTTGTCGATGCTTTGATCCAGGAGGAGTTGGCGGGATTCGACCGGCTGTGCTCTGCAGTTCCTCCCGCCCCGCTGGCGGGGCGGGAGGAACTGCAGAGCGGCGAGGACTGGTACCGCGCCGACGTGGGCTCGCTCCAACTGTGGTTCCGTGGGCGGTCGGCCGCCGCCCTTCAGCCCGTACGCCTCTCCCGGTCGCCCATCTGGTGCCAGCAGGAGCAGGGCGAACCAGAGCCATTCACCGAGCCCGACCGGCTGCTCGACGTAGCCCTGAACGCGCTCGAGGCACCCAGCGACTCACCACCCGCCGGGAGCTCGCGCACGATCGCGGATCTGCGGACGTCCGTCGAACACGCAGCGATCACTTTGCGGGTCCACCACGAGTCCGGGCGCCCCGCGCCGGCGCCGGGCGGACTGCTGGCCGGTGAGCGTCTCGCGGCCACCCGCGATCGCCCCTTTCACCCCACCGCCCGGGCCAGCTCAGGCTGGACAGCGGCCGAGCACGCCGAGTTCGGGCCTATGCGCCAAGACCCGGTCACCGTACGTTGGGTCGCTGTCCGCCGGGACCGCCTTCGTACGGGTACGGGCACCAGCTCCCGCCGACTCCACGAGAGGCTCCTCGATGCCGCCGGTCAGGAGCGACTGCTCGGCATGATGGAACGGGCAGGTGTCCGTCCGGCGGACTATCAGCCGTTGCCCGTGCACCCGTGGCAGGCGGAGCGCGTTCTGCCGGACCAGTTCTCGGAGGAGTTCGCGTCCGGTGAAGTGGTGGCCTTGGAAGGGGTGGTGGGGCAGTTCCTGCCCACGGCCTCCCTGCGTACTCTGCTCACTGTCCCCGAAACTGACGTACATCTGAAGCTCCCGCTGGGAGTGAGCACGCTGGGTGCCGCAAGGCTGCTGCCTCCGCGCTACCTCGACAACAGCGACCGTGCCCAGCGGACCATGACACAAGTGATCGAGGGCGACGCCGTACTCGGCCGCCTCGTACGGGTATGTGACGAAAGCAATTGGTCGGGGTGGCAACTTCCGGGTGGCGAGGACGAGTTCGACAACCGCCCGGGTCATCTCGCCGCTCAGCTCCGCCTGTTGCCCGAAAGTCTCCTGTCCGACCCCACACGGTTGGTCATGCCGATGGGCGCCCTGGCATCCCACGAGTGGGACGTCCTGGCCGGCTCCTTCACCGAGCTCGGCCTGGCCAACGGGGACCGGAAGGAGTGGGCGCTGACGCTCTTCACCGACATCGCGGGAGCCTTCTGCAGGATGGGGCTGTCCTTCCTGTGCTACGGGGTTCTACCGGAGTTGCACGGGCAGAACGTCCTGGCCGTGTTCACCGCGAAAGGCACGGAAGGCTTTGTGCTGCGCGACCACGACGCACTGCGCCTGCACTCGGCATCGATGGCCGCAGCCGAGGTCCCCGAACCCGGCTACCGCCTCAAGCCCGGCGCCCGGCAGAGCCTCAACCTGCCGACCCGCGAGGCGCTGCTCGGCTATCTCCAGACGCTGGGCTTCCAGGTGAACCTGTTCGGGATCGCGGACGCCCTCACCCGGTGGTCGGGTGTCCCCGAAGCTTCCTTCTGGCATGCCCTCGGCGTCGGTGTGCGCACCGCCCTGGACGAACTGGATCTGCCGGCGCCCCTGGCCGAGACTGTCGAGCGCGATGTGCTGCGATCGAGGACCTGGCCCTCCCGGCACATTCTGGGGCCGTTGCTGCGACAGGCACCGCGAGGCGAGGTCAGCATGCCCGCAGGTTCCGGGCTGGTGCCAAACCCCCTCCGTAAGGCAGAGGGGTTCAGGTGACCGGCTCGGTAGCGGGCGCGAAGGAGAACCGCCAAGCCTTCGCTGTGCTGTGGTTCGGCCAGTTCGTCGCCGTGGGCGGCCTCACGACGGTGGTTCCGGTCCTTCCGTTCTATCTCGCCGGTCTCGGCGTTCCGTCGGCGGCTGTGCCCTGGTGGACCAGCCTTGCCCTCGCGGTGCCCGCGGCGGCCCAGATCGTCAGCGGTCCTCTGTGGGGACGGATCGGAGACCGCTATGGGCGCAAGTCCATGGTTGTGCGAGCCCAGTTGGGACTCGCTGTGGCCCTAGGACTGATGGCGTGGGCTGAGACAGCCGCCCAGTTCGTCGTGTTCCGTTTCGTCCAAGGCCTGTTCGGCGGAGTGGTGTCCGCCAACGCGGCCTTCGCCAGCACCATGGCGCGCGAGGAGCATCAGGGCCGCACGTTCGGCGGACTGATGAGTGCCACGGCGGCCGGATCACTCGCCGGTCCGCTGGTGGGCAGCGCGGTGGCCGTGGGCTTCGGTTTCGATGTGCTCTTCATCTGCGTGGCCACGCTCATGGTCCTGTCGGCGCTGCTTTCGCTGTCTGCCCTTCGCGAGGCCACTACATTGAGCGGCAAGGGCGAGGCGGCCCCGACGGAAGACCTCTCCGTCCGGGGCGGTGCACGGCTCCTCTGGAAGGACCGTTACCTCAGGCGGATGCTTGTGGGCGGGCTGGCGGCCCAGGCCGGCGTGTACGCCCTCGTCGTGATCTTCGCCCCGCGCATCGCGGAAATCACCGACTCGGTGCGTACCGCGACGCTGTGGGTGGGCGTTCTCCAGGCAGTCACCTGGGCCGCTACCCTCGTCGGCGGCATTTGGTGGGGGCGTCGCAACGACCGCGGTAGCCCGCAGCGCAACTTCGCCTTCGCCGCGCTGGGTTGCGGACTGGCGGTCGCCTTGCAGGCCGTGCCCGGGGAGCCCGGGTGGCTGACTCCGCTTCGACTGCTGCAGGGCTTCTGCTTCGCCGCGCTCCTGCCGTCCATCCAGCACCTGGTCAGCAGGGGCAGCCCCTTCGCAGGCCGGGGCACCTGCCTCGCCCTGACGATGAGCGTGCTGGGCTTCGGCCAAGTCCTCGGCCCCCTGCTTGGGGCAGCGGTCGCCGGGCTCGGGCACTCCGTGTGGCAGTTCTGCGGCCTGGGCCTGCTCTTCGTCGGCACAGCCGCGCTGGCTGCGGCGCGCCCCAGGCCTTGGCGGGCCACCCTCTCACCCATGCCGTCACGCAGCGACGGCACCCACGTCGGCTCGGACCCCCAACCCGCCAGTCGATCCCACCCGTAGAAGAAGGACCACATGTCAGACCGCGCGGGGAGAAGCATCCGATGACCCGGACCCGTACCCACGAGCCCTCCGTCGCCTCATCGATCCGACCGGGCGCTCGGGACCAAGCCGAGGCGGGGTCCACGCAGCGTCTACTCAACTCGTTTCTCTCCGAGACGGGGATACGCGACCCGAGAGTCGCCGACGAGAAGGAGTTCCGCCTGCTCCTGCCGTCCTCCGGCCACGTGCTGACCGGCAGCATCCTGCACTGGTCACCTATGGGGCACCACGTCTTCGGAAGCGAACTCCGGCTCACCGACGCGGAGGAGACCTCGACGCGTCCGGTGGATCACCGCCTTCTCGTCGGCATCCTCCTGGGTGAGCTGTCGGCCCAGCTCGGCGCCGACAGCGATACCCAGACGGAACTCTCCGCCCAGGTCGACAACAGCGTCGAGCGCACCGCGCGTTACCTGGAGCGCGGACGCGGGCCCCGGCCCACTCCCCACCAGAGGCACGCACTGACGCGCCACGCGGAACAGTCCTTGCTCATGGGCCACCCTCTCCACCCCACACCGAAGAGCGCCGAGGGCTTCAATGACGCCGAACTGGTCGCCTATGCACCTGAGTTGGGTGCGGACTTCGCCCTCCACTACTTCGCCGTCGCCCCGCGCCTGCTCCGCTCCCGCCGAGTCGCCGACGGCGATTGGCTGCCCGCCGAGTTGACAGCTCAGGCACAGACGGCTTCGAGAGGCGGAACCGACGAAGCCACGCTGCTGCCCGTTCACCCGTGGCAGGCCGCCTACCTGCTGCGACAGCCCCGGTTCCGCGCATGGGTGGAGGCCGGCGACATCACCGACCTCGGCCCGCTCGGCCCGGCTGTCTACCCCACCTCTTCCGTACGAACGGTGTGCGACCCCGACTTCACGACCGCGTGGAAGCTCCCCCTGCACGTCCGCATCACCAACTTCGTTCGGAACAACCCGACCGATCAGACACAACGTGCCCTCGACGCCAGCGCCTTGGTGACCCGGTGCCGACCCGAGTGGAACTACCCCGGTTTCCACGTGCTGATCGAAACAGGGGCGCTGGGCCTCGCCGACGAGGAACTGGCCGCGGACACCACGGTTCTCTTCCGGGAGAACCCCTTCGCGTCCAACGGCAAAGCACCTCAGGTCGTGGCCGGCCTGCTGGAAACAGGGGCGGACGGGGCCGAGCCCCATCTCATCGGCCACGTCCGTGAGGCCTACGGGGTACCCATGGGACCACTGCCTTTCGATGGCGTGGCCCAATGGTTGGCCCAGTACCTGGAGATTTCCCTCGTTCCACTGCTCGACGTCTTCGACACCACCGGAATCAGCTTCGAGGCGCACGTACAGAACTCCCTGGTCCACCTCGACCAAGGCCGGCCGACCCAGTTCTACGTACGGGACATGGAAGGTGTGAGCCTGAGCCGCGAAAACCGCGGCCGGACCCCCGCAGGTCGAGCCCTGGAGCCGCGCAGCACCCTGCTGTACAGCCATGACGAGGCCTGGCACCGGCTTCGGTACTACGCCGTGACCAATCACCTCGGCCACCTGGTGCACGTCCTCGGGTACTACACCGGCCATGACGAGTCCCGTCTGTGGTCCGTGGTCCGCCGCGTCCTCGCGGCCCGGCTGGGCGCGTCCGCCAAGGCCCTCGCGGCGGCGGACACGCTCCCGGCCAAGGCCAATCTCTCCAGTCGCCTCGCCAAGAGCAGCGAGCACCCGTCCTACGTCCTCCTGCCCAACCCGATCTACGAGGTGGCCCGGTGATCCAGACCTTCAGCCCGAATCTCGCCCTGGTGCAGCGTGCGCTGCGCTCCCACCACCTGCCCACGGTACGCCGCAGGATATTCCGCCAGCTTCTCGAATCACTGCTGTACGAAGGCGTGCTCAAAGCACGCTCCGAGGCGGACGGCCGGTCGGCGGTCGACGGCGTCGACGCCCAGGGACGACCGGTGCGGTACGTCTTCACCCTTGGTGATCCGGCCTACGGCTTCGCCCGCACCAGGATTGTTCGTGATCCTCTCCTCCGAGTCTCGGAGAACGGCGAAAGCGAGGCTGCCTCGCTGACCGGCTTCCTCACCGAGATCCGCGAGCACCTCGGTGGGGTCACGGACGAGCGCATCGAGGGCTTCTCCCGTGAGCTGGAGGAGACGCTGGTGAAGGACGCCGTCGCCCAGTGCGCCCGGGAGGAACGGGACGGACGTCTGGCCGAGGCCGACTACGACGTACTGGAAGGCATGGTGATGGACGGACATCCGTATCACCCTGCCTATAAGTCCCGAGTCGGATTCGACCTGGAGGACCACCTCGCCTTCGGACCGGAGTTCGCCCAGCCCGTACGGCCTCTGTGGATCGCCGCGCACCGCAGCCTGACCACCGCCGTCTCGTCCAGCACGCTTGACGGCGCGTATCTGCGCGGTCAGCTCGGACCGGCGTGGGACGCCTTCCGGCAAGAGCTGGACCAAGCTGTCCTTCGTCCCGAGGAGTACGAGCTGCTGCCCGTGCATCCGTGGCAGTGGCGTGAGGCAGTCGCCGTCCCCTTCGCCGCGCACATCCGAGACCGGAAGATCGTCGCTCTCGGCACGGACCCCCACGCCCACCTCGCCCAGCAGTCCATCCGCACGATGGCCTGCCAAGAGGCCCCGCATCGCGACTACATGAAGCTGTCGCTTTCCATCCTCAACACCTCCACCAGCAGAGGCCTGGCCCCCCACACGGTCACCAACGCGCCCGCCGTCTCGGACTGGCTGCGTGGGATCGTCGCGTCGGACCCGTACCTCCGAGACGACCTGCGGGTCATCTTGCTCGGCGAGGTGCGCGGCGTCGCGGTCGCCCCCGAGCCGGTCTCCGAACTCGTGCGGGAGCGGACCTACGGCAGGCTCGGCTGCATCTGGCGCGAGACCCTGGACGGCAGGCTCGACCCGAGCGAGAGGGCAGTGCCGTACACCGGGCTCATCGCCCGCGAGCTCGACGGCACCCCGCTGATCGACCCGTGGGTACGCCGTTGGGGAATCCGGGAGTGGGTCAAGCAACTGCTCGAGGTCAGCGTCACGCCCTTGATCCACTTCCTGCAGGGGCACGGCATCGCCATCGAGTCGCACGCCCAGAACATGGCCCTTGTCCACGACCAGGGTCGCCCCACTCGGGTCGTCCTGCGGGACTTCCACGACGGTGTCCGGTTCTCCCGTGCGCACCTGGCCGATCCGGCCACCGCCCCCGAGCTGGCTTCCACTCCCAGCTACCACGCGAACCGCAACTCCTTCGTGGAGACCGACGACCTCGACCTGGTCGCGGACTTCTTCCTGGACGCCTTCTTCTTCATCAACCTCGGTGAGCTGGCCATGTTCCTGGACGACGTCTACGACTACGCCGAAGAGGAGTTCTGGAGCGAGGTCCGAGCCGCGATCGCCGCCTATCAGGCGAAGTTCCCCGAACTGGCCGACAGGTTCGCGCTGTTCGACGTGTCCAAGCCGCAGCTCGATGTCGAACAGCTCACAGCCCGTCGTCTGCTGCCGGACACCGAACTGCGACTCCACAGTGTCCCCAACCCCCTGCACGGTCCTCGTGCAATACGGGAGGCCTGAGCCGTGCTCCGCCCCAACGCCGTCAAGGCGAAACTCGCCGCCGGAACCTCCGTCTACGGGCTGTTCTGCTCCATCCCCGACCCCACTGTGGTCGAGATGATCGGCTGCGCGGGATACGACTTCGTGATCCTCGACAGCGAACACGCCCTCGTCGACCCACAGCAGCTGGAACACCTGATCAGGGCGGCCGAGGCCGTCGACCTCACCCCTTTCGTCCGCGTCCCCGAAGCCGCGCCGGGCCTCATCCTCAAAGCACTCGACGCCGGAGCCATGGGCATCGTCGTCCCGCACGTGCGTACCCGAGCCGACGCCGACGCCGCGATCCGCGCCGCCAAGTACGCCCCTGAGGGCATGCGCAGCCTGAACGGCGGCCGCGTACCGGGCTTCGGGCGGATCAACCTGGCCGGCTATCTCGGCAAGGCCAACGAGGAAACGATGGTCGTCGGCATGATCGAGGACGCCGAAGGCGTCGACAACCTCCCCGAAATCCTCACCAGCGGCCTCGACCTCATTCTGGAAGGTGCGGCCGACCTCTCCCAGTCGTACGGGGTGCCCTGGCAGACGCGGCATCCGACGGTGCGCGAAGCCGTCGAGAAGATCCACGCCGCCTGCGACGAGGCCGGCGTCCCCTTCTGCGCCATACCGCGGGCCGAGGAAGACCACACGGCATGGTCGCGCGCGGGCGTCCGTGCGTTCGTTCTGGGAGAGGAGCGGGGTCTGGCCTTCCGGGCACTGTCCGCCCACCTTGAGGAGCACCGCACCGCCGCGACCCAATGGGAGAACTCCCGATGATCCTTCCCGACTCTGTCGTACGGCTGGCCAAGGAGAGCGGCACACGCCCCGAACCTGTCTGCTTCTTCGCATACGACCTGGACGCCCTGCGCGCCCACGTCACCCGGTTGACGGCGCTCTTGCCCGACCGCTGCCACATGTTCTACGCGATGAAAGCCAACAGCCAGGCCCCCGTGCTGGAGGCACTGGCACCACTGGTGGCGGGCTTCGAAGTGGCTTCAGGTGGCGAGGTGGCCAAGGCACGGGCCGTCGACAGCGACATCCCTGTCATCTTCGGCGGCCCGGCCAAGACCGAACAGGAGATCGCGCAGGCCCTCGATGCGGGCGTGACACGACTGCACGTGGAGAGCGAACTCGAACTGCACCGCGTTTCCGCGATCGCCACGGAGAAGGGCCGCGACTGCGACATCCTGCTCAGGGTCAACCTACGCGGCCCGTTCCCCTCCGCGACCTTGGCGATGGCCGGCAGGCCCACCCAGTTCGGTATCGACGAATCCGCTCTGCCCTCCGCGGTCAAGCTCGCCAAGGACGCCCCCGGCATCCGTCTGATCGGATTCCACCTCCACTCGCTCTCCAACAGCCTCTCCTCACCAGCACATTTGGAGATGCTCGACCTCTACCGACGCAAGGTCGAGGGGTGGGAACGCGAGTTCGACATCACGTGCGAGGTCCTCAACGTAGGCGGCGGCATCGGTATCAACTATGGCGACCTGGATGCCCAGTTCGAATGGGAACAGTTCACCGAGGGCCTCGGCGCCCTGGTGGCGGACACCTTCCCCGAGCACTGGCGAGAGATCGACTTCGAGTGCGGTCGCTTCCTGACCGCTGCGTGCGGCTACTACGCCACCGAGATCCTCGACGTGAAGACCAACCATCAGACCACATACCTGATCGTGCGCGGAGGCACGCACCAGTTCCGGCTTCCCTCTTCCTGGCAGCACAGCCATCCCTTCACCCTGGTCGAGACCGACTCGTGGCACCTGCCCACCCCACGCCCCGAGACCTACCGTGAGCCCGTCACCGTCGTCGGGGAGCTGTGCACACCCAAGGACGTCCTGGCCCGCGACGTACCCGTAGAACGAGCCCGCCCCGGAGACGTCCTGGTCTTCACCCACGCCGGTGCCTACGGCTGGGAGATCTCCCACCACGACTTCCTCAGCCACCCTCACCCCGAACACCACTACCTGCCCTGACCGATCACCGCCCCCTGGGCGGTCAGCCCTTCCCATCCAGCAGGACTTCAGGAGATTCCCGTGGATTTCGAGCAGTACCCCGACAGCACGTTCCGCTACCTGACCCGAGCTGATGTCATCGAAGCCGCCCGAAACGTCGACATCGTCGAGGCGGTCTCGGACGCGCTCGTCCTGCACAGCGAGGGCCAGTCGATCCTCCCCGAGGAGGCTTACCTCGGCTGGACCACGCCCGAGGGCGCATCCGCCCGCTGCCTGGCCATGCCCGGGGCACTGACCACCGACACGCGCTCGATCATCGGCCTGAAGACGATCAACGCAAGTCTCGCCAACCCCGACCGCGGCATACCCCGCTCGCAGGGCTTCACCCTGCTCCTGGACCAGGAGACCGCACGGCCCGTCGCTCTCATGGAAGCCGCCTACATCAGCGCCATGCGCACCGCGGCGGTCACCGCCCTCGCCGCACGGCACCTCGCATGCGAAGCCCCGCGCGCCGTGGCGTTCCTCGGCTGCGGAACCCTGGCACAAGCCCACGCCTCTCTGCTCCTGAACACCCTCCCCACACTCAACGAGGTCGTCGCCTACGACATCTCGCCGGGCCGCGCCCAGAGTTTCCTGGACTTCGTCAAGAAGCTCCCGGGTGGAGAGCGGGTCACCGCGAAGGCCGTGGATGGTGCCCGGGGCTGCGTGGCCGGAGCGGACCTGGTCGTCCCCGTGACCACCGTCACGCAGGGATACATCGAGCCTGACTGGCTCAAGCCCGGGACCCTGGTCGCGCACGTCTCCCTGGATGACCTCACCGAGGCAGCCGTACTGGACGCCGACCTCGTCGTGGTGGACGACTGGGGACTCGTGCGCGACGACCCGCGACGTCTGCTCGGCCGGATGCACCGAGCCGGCACCCTTCTGGGCCCCGACGGCGAACCGAGGACGGGAGTCAGCCCACAAGCACGCACCAAGCAGGTCGACGCCACCCTGGGTGACATCGTGATCGGGCGCCACCCTGGGCGCCGCAGCGAAGCCGACATCGTCATCAGCAACCCGTTCGGCATGTCGATCCTCGACGTCGCTGTAGCCGATCGGGTCAACTCCGAGGCCGAATCCCGCGGGATCGGCGACCTGCTGAATCTCTAGCCTCGAACTCTCGTGACGGCTCATCAGGTCAACTGGAGGGCCGTTTCGCTTTGTTGCTCGTGGCCCTGTGACCTTCCAGTCCCTACAGTGCTTCGACTGCGCTCAGAACATCGGGGTCGGTCTGCTGCGCGGTCTCGACTCGTGCAGCCCGTACGCCGGCGCGAGAGCCGCCAGCGCCGCGACGACCAGCGTCCCCGCCAAGGAGATGACACCGGCGCACCGGACACCTCCGCGTGGGGCCGCAGGCTCCGGCAGCAGCAGGGCCTGGACACGTTGCGGCACGGGCCCGCTCGATACCCACCACGGTCGGCAACTGCGGGGAGTGACGCTCCGCGATCCGGGCCGGACGGCCTTCCAGGTCCTGGATCTGCTCGGTGAGCTGCCCGATGCGCCGGGCCAGCACAGCGTCATACGGGTGGCCTGCAACACTGTCTCCCCGCCGTCCACGTCCTCGTCTCTGGAGTCGTCGGCAAGCCGTGCGCAGGTGCGGAAGAGTTCCGCATTGCCCAGACCGGCCAGTTTTTCCCGCAGGCTCGGGTCGGCAATCACGAGGACAGCCTTGAGCTGGTTGATCGCCTGGGTGCGGGCCTTGACGGCCGAGACCTTGGCGAGCTTGTACATCCGGGCCATCTGCACCGGACCGTTACCCGACTTGGCCTGCGCGCGCGTCCGCCCCCTCAGCACTGACCGGGCCGCGTTCTGAGCATCAAGCAGATCCGATTTCCCACGCCTGCGACGGTCAGTTCGATCGGGTCGATTCACGTCGAACACTTCCACGCGCTGGCTCTGTGTAGGTGAGGATGCCCATGCCGTGGCGGCGCACGGTGGGGAGCACGTCCTCCTCGATGCCACGGACCAGGATCGAGTACGGCGGCTGCTCGGTCACGAACCGCTCCAGGTGCCGCTCCCGCGAGGTCCACTGAGCCTCGACGATCTGGGAGCCGGAGTAGGACGAGGAGCCGATGTAGCGGACCTTGCCCTGGTGCACGAGGTCGGTGAGGGCGCCGAGGGTCTCGGCCACGTCCGTGTCCGGGCTGGGGCGGTGTACCTGGTAGAGGTCGATGTGATCGGTGTCCAGGCGCCGCAGGGAGTTCTCGACCTCTCGGATGATCCATCGCCGCGACCCGCCTCGCTGGTTGGGGTCGTCCTGGTCCATCGGCATGAAGAACTTGGTCGCCAGGAACACGTCCTCGCGGCGGTCCTTGAGCGCCTTGCCGACGATCTCCTCCGAGACGCCGGCGGAGTACACGTCCGCGGTGTCGACGAAGTTGATGCCTGCGTCGAGGGCACGGTGGATGATCCGCACCGAGTCTGCTTCGTCCTCGTTGCCCCAGGGGCCGAACATCATCGCACCCAGGCACAGCGGGCTGACCTGGACGCCGGTGCGGCCGAGCGGTCGGTACTGCATGAAACGGTTCTCCTCGATCAGTGGTGGTCACTTCCGGGCGGGGCCGACAGTGCCGGTGCTCGCCCAGCTGGCGAGCAGGCCGAGGGCCTCTTGTTCCCGCGAGTCCGGTTCGGAGGTGTAGAAGTTGAGACGCAGGCCGGGATCGGCCGGCAGGTCCATCGCCTCGTAGGGCAGTGCGAGATCGCCGACCAGCGGGTGGTGAAGGTTTTTGACGCCGGAGCGGTGGAACTTCACGTCGTGGCGGGCCCACCGGCGGGCGAAGTCGTCGCTCTTGGTCGTCAGCTCTCCGATCAGGTCGGTGAGCGCCTTGTCGTGGGGCGCCCGGCCCGTCTCGGTGCGCAGGAAGGCGACCGCGTCGTTGGCGCCCTTTTCCCAATCCGTCCAGAACTCCTGGCTGGCGGGGTCCAGGAACATGAAACGGGCGCTGTTGACCGGCCCGCGCCGGGCGAACAGCGGCGAGTCGAAAACCGGTGCGTACAGCGCCCGCCCCAGCGTGTTGGCGGCAAGGATGTCGAAGCGCGCGTTGCGCACGTAAGCCGGCACATCGGTCATCGAGTCGAGCAGCCGCAGGATCGTGGGCCGCACCCGCGACGCGGTCACCGCGGGCCGTCGGCCCGACGGCGTCGCTGCCCGGGCCAGGTCGTAGAGGTGGGTGCGTTCGGCCTCGTCGAGCTGCAATGCGTGCGCGAGGGCATCGAGCACCGAGTCCGAGGCGCCGGTGAGATTCCCGCGCTCAAGCCGGATGTAGTAGTCCACGCTCATGCCCGCGAGCAGGGCGACCTCCTCGCGGCGAAGGCCGGCGACACGGCGGTTCCCGCCGTAGACCGGCAGCCCGGCCTGCTCCGGGGTGATCCGAGCCCGCCGGGTGCTCAGGAACTCGCGGACCTCCGCGGCCAGAGCCTTCCTGTCACTGTCAGCCATGCTCAGGCCCCGGGGCTTCTTC
Organism: Streptomyces acidicola; assembly: GCF_009377235.1. Lineage (GTDB taxonomy): Bacteria > Actinomycetota > Actinomycetes > Streptomycetales > Streptomycetaceae > Streptomyces > Streptomyces acidicola. The sequence continues at coordinate 15,383 of NZ_VMNX01000018.1, read as the reverse complement.
GGTGGCGGCGAGGGCGGACATGCGGTGGCTCCTTCTGATCGTCGTCAATCCTGTGCCGGTCTCCTCACGGTAGATCCGTCGGCGAGTGCCTGCGAGGTACTGCCATTACCTGGAAGAGCAGTGACTCCCACCCGCGCACCGAGGCGCGGTTCTCTGGAAAAGGCCCAGGACCCGGCCGACCACAACCGGGCCCGAACAGAGACCGACCTGAAGGAGCACCGTGCGCGCAGCGCCTTTTCGGCCTCGTCGTCGGAGGGCTGGTCACCGACCTAATCTCATGGCGGACCGAGTTCTTCCTCAACGTCCCGATCGGCGCCGTGATGATGGTGCTCGCGGTGCGGTTCCTGCCCGAGACCACCCGGCAGCGGGGCCGCTTCGACGTGGCCGGCGCGCTGCTGGCGACGCTGGGCTCCACCTCTCTGGTGCTGGGCATCGTCGATGCGTCCAACCTCGGCTGGGCCGCCCCGGCCACCCTGATTCCGCTGGTGGCGGGTGCAGGGATGCTGGGGCTGTTCGTCCGGGTGGAGCGGTCGGCCGCGTAGCCGATCCTGCCGCTGCGGCTGCTCGCCGGCCGGGAGCGCACCGGCGCCTACGTCACCCGGATGCTCCACATGGGCGCGATGATCGGGTTCTTCTTCACAGCGCAGCTCGTGCAGAGCGTCTACCACTGGACGCCGCTGCAGGCCGGGCACGCCTTCCTGCCGATGACGCTGGTCAACTTCGTCCTCGCCGTCCAGGTGCCGCGGTTGCCGGAGCGGGCGAGCAGGCCGACAGTGCTGCTCACCGGAGTCGCCCTGACCACAGCGGGCATGGTGTGGTTCAGCCGCTTCGACCTGCACACTCCCTACCTGACGGGGTTGGCTTTGCCCATGGTGTTCATCGGCGCCGACCAAGGTCTGGTCCTGGCCCCGCTGACCTCCAGCGGCGTCGACGGCGTCGCCCCCGCGGACGCGGGCGCCGCCTCGCGCCTGGTCAACACCGTCCACCAGATCGGCAGCGCCCTGAGCCTGAGCATCCTGACCGCCGTGGCCACCACACTCTCCACCAGCCATGGGGCCGCCGACATCGCGGCCCGTTCGGGCGCGGCGCTGACCGGCTCCGCCGTCCTGCTCACCCTGGCCGTCCTGACCCTCATCGTGCCCTCACCGGCCACCCGCACCGAAAGGTTCCTGTGATGCAGACCCTCACCCTCAACAACGGCGTCCAGATGCCCGCCCTCGGACTCGGTGTCTTCCAGACCCCGCCGGACGAGACCCGGGCAGCCGTCACGGCCGCGCTCGAACTCGGCTACCGGCACATCGACACCGCCGCCGCGTACGGCAACGAACGCGAGGTCGGCCAGGCCCTCCGCGACTCCGGAGTGCCCCGCGACGACATCTTCATCGAGACGAAGATCTGGATCAGCGACTACGGCTACCACGAGACCCTGCACGGCTTCGACAAGAGCGCCGCGAAGCTAGGCCTGGACCAGATCGACCTGCTCATCCTGCACCAGGCCCTCCCGTCGGACTTCGACAAGACCCTCGCCGCCTACCGCGCCCTGGAGAAGCTCCTTGCCGACGGCAAGGTCCGGGCCATCGGCGTCAGCAACTTCATGGTCGCCCACCTGACCGCGCTGCTCGACGCCACCAACGTCGTCCCGGCCGTCAACCAGTTGGAGATCCACCCGTACTTCCAGCAGCGCGCCGTCCTCGACCTCGACGACGAGCACGGCATCCTCAACCAGGCGTGGTCCCCCATCGGCGGTATCACCTTCTACCCGGGCTACGGCGAGGGCCGCAGGAGTGTCCTTGAGGACCCGGTCGTCACCGCGATCGCCGAGGCGCACGGCAAGAGCCCCGCCCAGGTGCTGCTGCGCTGGGGCATCCAGCAGGGCCGCTCGGTGATCCCCAAGTCGACGAAGCGCCACCGGATCGCGGAGAACTTCGACGTCTTCGACTTCGAGCTCACCGCGGACGAGCTGGGTGCCCTCGACGCCCTGGAGACCGGCCGCCGCGGCGGCCCCGAGCCGGAGGCCGTCACCCTCGCGGACTACGGCCGCGCCATCCCCGAAGCCTGAACCTCCCCCTGTCCACTTGAAGGAACCATCATGCCCACCAGCGTCAACGCGTTCGGCGCCCACGAAGCAGGCAAGCCGCTCACCGCCCTGACCATCGAGCGCCGCGACGTCGGCCCGCACGACGTCAGGCTCGACATCCTGTACTGCGGCATCTGCCACTCCGACATCAACTTCGTCGGCGGCGGGTTCGGCCCGCTGCCGGGCCGGTCGCCGATCTGAAGGCGTGACGCACGCCCGCGCGTCGCAGACCCCCGTCCCGGCTCCAAGCCGGCGAAACCGATACGGCGCCGGGGACTCATCCCCTCGGCGCCCAGAGGACGCCCACACACCCCCGTCACTGAAGGTGAGAACCATGAGCACCTGGAACGACTCCGACCTGAGAAGGATCGGCGCTGCAGAAGAACCGGACCTCGAGTCCGAGCGCGGCGACGGCACCCTCCGCGCCCCCGTGACCATGTGAGTCGTTCGCGCGGGCGACCAGCTCTACGTCCGCTCGGTCAAGGGCGCCGACGGCCCCTGGTACCGGAGCACACGCTCGCACCACCAGGGACGTGTCGTGGCCGGAGGCGTCCGGGCCGACGTGGCCTTCCGCGACGCCGATCCCGGCGAGTACGCCGACGTGGACGCGGCTTACCGGGAGAAGTACGGCCAGTACACCAGCATCGTCAAGCACGTTCTGACCGACCGGGCCCGCGCCTCCCCTCTGCGTCTCGAACCCCGCTGACCGGCCTGCGGAACACGTCGGTGAACGGCCCGTCCACTCGGCGGACCGGAGCCGCCGGCTCCCCGAGCATCGCTGACGCGACGGACGCCGAGGGCGGCCACGAGTGACCGGGCCCGCCGGAGTCGCCGTCAACGATGTGTCAGGGGCGGCTCTTCGCCGCTGACACCTGTTCGTGCGCGGCTGGCCGGGCGTGGTGGGCCCTTCACCCGGACCGGGTAGCAGCCGACCGTCCTCGTGCTCGCCCTCAACAGCCGAGCGCCTCGTCGGCACGATGCCGGGCGGGGCGACGGCCCGAGCGCAGGCGAAAGCCGATTGGGCCGATCCACGTCGGTACCGTACAGTTCACCGTACCGACGCGGGGTGGAGCAGCTCGGTAGCTCGCTGGGCTCATAACCCAGAGGTCGCAGGTTCAAATCCTGTCCCCGCTACTCAGACGTGAAGGCCCGGTATCCACCGGGCCTTCACTGCGTGTGGGCCGGTTCGGACCTGGTTCTTGGCGAACAGGGCACCGAGGTCACAGAAGGCGTCAACGTACTGAGCTGCACCAAAGCCGTACGCCGCCTCGGCAATCTACCCCCGCTACCCGGGCAGGTCGTTGACTCGGTGCTCGTGATCACCCGGATTTGCTCGGACGGTACTCATGATCAGTCGAGCGCTCCGCTGTGGTCGCACCTGGCCCTCTGGGAGAGTTTGCTGCACCCTGAGCCCGTTGACGTCGGCAGCCCAGGAACGAGGCGACGCCGGCCAAGGAGCGGCCGAAAAGTCAGCGCATGCCTGCTGCGGGAACTGCTCGGATGTCCTCAGCTCATCAACTCGGGCGTGAAGTAGTCACGCAATCGAGCGATCTTCCCGGCGCGGATGCGAAAGATCTGTACCGGTTTCCCGGAACGATCACGCTCCGCCGGATCGGCTCCTCCAGTCGCCGCGGCCGGCATGGGCGATCGTCACGCGCCCCAGGAGGATCCGAATCGGCCGGGCCACACAGAGATGCACTGGGCCACCCAGCGCTGACCGGATCAGATCGACACCCGACCGGACGTCTCCCGGTTCCAAGATGCGTGGCCAAGCTCCAACCCACGTGTCACGGCTCAGGAGTACCGCCAACTCAGGCGCTCAGTCCCGCCGACTCGACCGCTCATCCGTCAGCTGGCGTGCTCAGTCACAAGTCGAAGACGGCGAACCCGGTGCACAGCAAGACCATGTCGAGCCATATTCGCAGGTCAGTAAGCTGCTGCCGTTGTACCACCAGGAGACACAGCACCGCCAAATCATGCCGAACTAGACCTCTCGGACGGCGCTCGATGCGACCGCCTCGAGAGGCAGAGTCACCGCTTCTGTAAGCGGGCATGGTGGCCGAGCGCATGTCCAGCCTCCGAACTGTGTTGCCCCACCACATGTGCGCCTGACATGCGGGTTTCTACGGTGTGCCGACATCCACCCGTCCCCACTGCACACGAGGAAGTGGCGCACATGGCCTCAGCATCATCCGCTCCCCCACCAGCGGCCAACCTCAAGCGCATTGTCACCGCCAGTCTCATCGGCACCACCATCGAGTGGTACGACTTCTTCCTCTACGGTTCCGCCGCCGCGCTCGTCTTCAACAAGCTCTTCTTCCCGGACTCCGACCCGCTGGTGGGCACCCTGTTGTCGTTCCTCACCTATGCGGTGGGCTTCGCGGCCCGGCCGCTGGGTGCCCTGGTGTTCGGGCACTACGGTGACCGGCTCGGCCGCAAGAAGCTGCTGGTACTGAGCCTGCTGCTGATGGGAGGGGCGACCTTCGCGATCGGCCTGCTGCCCACGCACGCCACGATCGGGACGGCGGCGCCCGTGCTGCTGACCGTGCTGCGGCTCGTGCAGGGCTTCGCGCTCGGTGGCGAGTGGGGCGGTGCCGTCCTGCTCGTGTCGGAGCACGGGGACGCGCGACGCCGGGGGTTCTGGGCCTCGTGGCCGCAGACCGGGGCGCCCGCCGGACAACTCCTCGCGACCGGTGTGCTCTCGCTGCTGACGGCCGTGTTGTCGGACGCGGCCTTCACGTCCTGGGGCTGGCGGGTCCCGTTCCTGCTCTCGGGCGTCCTGGTGATCGTCGGTCTGTGGATTCGGCTGTCCGTCGATGAATCGCCCGTCTTCAAGCAGGCCCTGGCACAGGCCGAGGCCCGGAAGGCGGACGCGGCCACCGAGAAGCTCCCGTTGGTCGCCGTGCTGCGGCACCACTGGCGGGACGTGCTGGTCGCCATGGGCGCGCGCATGGCCGAGAACATCAGCTACTACGTGATCACTGCCTTCATCCTCGTGTACGCCACCACGTCGGCCGGGGTCTCCAAGCAGACGGCGCTCAACTCGGTCCTCATCGCGTCCGCCGTGCACTTCGCCGTCATCCCGCTCTGGGGTGCGCTGTCCGACCGGGTCGGCCGACGGCCCGTGTACCTGCTGGGCGCGGCCGGGGTCGGCCTGTGGATGTTCCCGTTCTTCTCGCTCATCGACACGGGCGGTTTCGGCAACCTGATCGTCGCCGTGACCGTGGGCCTCGTCCTGCACGGCGCGATGTACGCCCCGCAGGCGGCCTTCTTCTCCGAGATGTTCGCGACGAGGATGCGCTACTCGGGCGCCTCCATCGGTGCCCAGTTCGCGTCCGTCGCGGCGGGCGCACCCGCCCCGCTCATCGCGACCGCGCTGCTGGCCGACTACGGCAGCTCGACCCCGATCGCCCTGTACGTGATCGCTGCGGCCGTGCTGACCCTCATCGCGGTGGGCGTCGCGAAGGAGACACGCCACCGCGACCTGGCCGACGTCACGACTACGGCCGACGCGGAGCCGCCCGCACCCCGGGGCGCGGACGCCCGTACCACCTGAACCGGGTGGCACGGGCTGCCCCGCTCAGCGTGGGGCGGGCGACGACAACCGCCGTAGCCGCAGGGCCAGTTGGACCTCCAGTACGCGGTCGGGGCGCTGCCAGTCCTCACCGAGCAGCCGCCCCACCCGCTCCAGCCGCTGGGCGACGGTGTTCACGTGCACGTGCAGGGCGTCCTTCGTACGGACCGGGCTCATGCCGCAGGCGAAGTACGCGTCGAGGGTGCGCAGCAGATCCGTACCGCGCCGTTCGTCGTAGGTGACGACCTCGCCGATCGTGCGCTCCACGAACCCGGGGATGTCCCGGTCCCCGGCGAGCAGCAGCCCGAGGAACCCGAAGTCCTGGGCGGCGGCGCCGTCTCCCGTCCGGCCGAGCAGTCGCAGGGCCTCCAGGCACCGCAGTCCTTCGGCGTAGGCGGCGGCCACGGCGTCCGGGCGGGCGGCGAGGTTCTCGACGGGGGCGGAGGCGCCGACGGTGACCGCCTCGTGGACGGCCGTGCCGAGGTGGACTGCCGTACGGCGGGCCAGCTCCGTGGCCGTGTCGCCCTCGTCGAGGGGCAGCAGCAGGACGGTGCCGCCGTCGCGGGCCGAGGCGAGTCCGTGCCGTGTGGCTCCGAGGTGGGACGCCGCGGACCACAGGCGTCGGCGGGCCGCGGCCTCCTCGTCCGCGTCGGCCGCCGGGCCGTCGAGGCGGGCGGCCAGCACCACATGGGTGGCGTCGAGGTCGGCCTCCAACCGGGCCGCCCGCTCGCGCAACAGCCGCGGGTCGCGGTCGCGTGCGTCGAGCAGGTCGTCCAACAGCTCGCCCCGGACGCGCTGTTCGGCCTCGGAAGCCGAGCGTCTGGCGAGCAGCAGGAGCGAGGTGACCATGGCGGCGCGCTCCAGCGTGCGCTGGTCGACGGGGTCGAGACCCGGATGTCCGCGCAGCACCAGCGCGCCGAGCAGCTCACCGCCGCCCGTCACGGCGGCGATCCAGTCGTCCCCGTGCCGTACCGCGTGGCCCTCGGCGCGGGACGTCTCCAGGGCCGCACCGGGTGCGGCACCCTCCTCGGCGAACTCCACGGTGCCGCCGAGGACCCGGGAGACGGCCGCGGCCACGTCGTGGACCCCTCCGCCGCGCAGCACGAGCTCGGCGAGGCGGTCGTGGACCTCCGAGGCGCGTTCGATGACTCCGCTGCGGTCCCGGATGATCTCGTTGGCCCGCTCCAGGTCGGCGAGGGCCGAGCGGGTCTCGGTGAGCAGGTTCGCGGTGTCGATGGCAGCCGCCGCGAGGGCGGCGAACGAACCCAGCAGGGCGATCTGTTCCCGCTCGAAGACCCGCTGACGCCGGTCGGCGGCGAACAGCACCCCGATGACATGGGGCCCGAGCATGAGGGGCACTCCGAGGATGGCCACCAGCCCCTCGTCCCGTACACCGGCGTCGATGGTCCGGGTGTGCTGGAAGCGCTCGTCCTTGAAGTAGTCCTCGGTGACATAGGGACGGGCGGTCTGGGCGACGAGCCCGCCGAGGCCCTCCCCCATGCCGAGCCGCAGCTGCTGGAAGCGCGCCGCGACCGACCCCTCGGTGACGCGCATGTAGGTGTCGCCCTGGTCCGGGTCGTTCAGACTGAGGTACGCGACATCCGTGCCCAGCAGTGAGCGGGCGCGCTGGACGATGGCCCGCAGCACGGAGCCGAGGTCCCTCAGTCCCGCCAGGTCATGCGCGGTCTCGAAGAGCGCGGACAGCTCGGCCTCGCGGCGGCGCCGCCCCTCCATCTCCGACCGCACGCGCAGCGCCAACCGCTGGGCGTGTTCGAGCGCGGCGACACGCTCGGGCGGCCGGCCCTCGGCGCGGGAGAGGAGCACCGGCTGCTCGTAGGCGTCGACGGACGCGCCCCTGGCCAGGAGCTCCAGGAACGGTGTCTCGACGCTGTCGGGGGACTGGTCGTGATCGCGGGACATGGACACAGGATTACTCATCGCACGGACACGCCCGCCAGGCCTGTGGACAACTCGGCCCGGCCCGCCGGGCGCATGACTGTGGACAACCCGGAACTCCCTGGTCAGTGCGCGGTCCAGCCGCCGTCCAGTACCAGGGACGTGCCCGTCACGAAGGACGCCTGCGGGGCGCACAGATACGCCACCGCCTCCGCCACCTCGTGCGGCTCGATGAGCCGCTTGACCGCGCTGTCCGTCAGCAGCACCTCGGTCAGCACCCGCTCCTCGGGGATACCGTGCGCCCGCGCCTGGTCGGCGAGCTGTTGTTCGACCAGGGGGGTACGCACATAGGCGGGTGCCACACAGTTCGAGGTCACACCGTGGGGTGCGCCTTCCAGCGCCACGGTCTTCGAAAGTCCTTCGAGGCCGTGCTTGGCGGTCACGTACGCCGACTTGAACGCGGAGGCGCGCAGCCCGTGAACCGACGACACGTTGACGATACGGCCCCACTTCTGCCCGTACATGTGGGGCAGCGCCCCGCGGATGAGCCGGAAGGGTGCCTCCACCATCACGGTCAGCACGGTGTGGAAGACGTCGGGCGGAAACTCCTCGATGGGGCGGACGAGTTGGAGCCCGGCGTTGTTGACGAGGACATCGGTCCCCGCGGCGGCGTGTTCGGCCGCGTCGAGGTCGGTGAGGTCGAGAACGTGCGGTTCGACGGAGCCCGTGAGGCCACGGGCCCGGTCGGCGAGTGCGGCCAGGCCCTCGGCGTCCCGGTCGACGGCCCGCACTTCGGCTCCGGCGGCGGCGAGCCGCAGCGCGCAGGCCTGGCCGATGCCTCCCGCGGCACCGGTGACGAGGGCGGTACGGCCGCCGAGGTCGAGTGAGGTGGTGTGGGGACCCGGAGGGGCGAGGTGCGCGGTCATGCCGGGACACTAGGCGCCGCTCACGCCCCGACCGATATGGTCAGCCCCCACACTTCTCCCTCAGGTCATAGGGTCGAACCACGTGGGGCCATCGGACATGGCCTGCTTGATCCGGTGCAGCGCGAACTCGTTCAGCTCCGGCAGCGCGGCCACCTCGAACCAGCCGACTTCGAGCGACTCGTCGTCGTTGACACACGCCTCCCCGCCGACGGCCCGGCATCGGAACGTGGTGTCCATGTACTGGCAGACGTCCTCGTTGTCGTACCGCACGGGGCCCAGGGCCTGGACGACGACGACCCGCTCGGCCACGCACTGCACCCCGGTCTCCTCGAAGACCTCCCGCACGGCGCAGGCCGCCGGCTGCTCCCCGGGGTCCGGGATGCCTCCGATCACCGCCCACTTGCCCGTGTCCGACCTGCGGTTCAGCAGCACTCTGCCCTCGTCGTCGAAGACGATGGCGGTGACTCCGGGGAGCCAGAGCAGCTGGTGGCCGACGGAGGTCCGCAGTTCGCGGATGAAGTCAGGAGTAGGCATGAGGTGACCCTAACGGCCCGGTGGGCAGCCTCCTGACGGATTCGGCCGCGCACGACCGGCGTACGGCTACACGCCACCGGCGCGCCGCTGGCGCACTCCCGTCACGACGGCCCATCCGAGCCCACCAGTCGCGATGAGCACCAGGAGCATCTCCGGCAGCACCCCGAGACGGGTCGCGGGAGTCTCGGAGGAGCGCAGGGGCACCTTCTGGACCAGCGAGTCCGCGACGAACATGCCCGTCTTCTGTGTGATCTCCCCGTCCGGCATGATCACGGCACTGACTCCGCTGGTCACCGGAACGGTGACCGTGCGGCTGTGCTCGACGGCGCGGATACGGGACATGGCGAGCTGCTGGTAGGTCATCTCGCTGCGGTCGAACGTGGCGTTGTTGCTCGGCACCGAGATCATCTGCGCGCCGTCCGTGACCTCGGAGCGCACGGCCCAGTCGAAGGCCGCCTCGTAGCAGGTGACGAGGCCGACCTTGGTGCCGTCCATGGTGAACACGCCCGGCTCGCTGCCCCGGCTGAAGTCCTGGCGGACCATGGACGTCCACTCGCTGTTGATGGCGCCAATCAGCGACCGCAGCGGGAGGTACTCGCCGAAGGGCTGTATCTGCCGCTTGTCGTAGGTATCGGTCGGGCCCTTGCTCGGGTCCCACAGGATCTGCTCGTTGTAGAGCTTGCCGTCCTTCACGACCACCCCGCCGACCGAGATGGGGGCGCCGATCACCTGGGCGGCACCGTCGATGACGGCGTACGCGTCGGGGTTCCTGAAGGGGTCGATGTCGGAGGAGTTCTCCGGCCACAGGACGAAGTCCGGCCGGGGGACCTTGCCCGCCCTGATCTCGGCGGCCAGCCGCTCGGTCTCACGCACGTGGTAGTCGAGCACGGCCCGCCGCTGGGAGTTGAAGTCGAGCCCCGCGCGCGGGACGTTGCCCTGGATGACGGCAACGGTCGCTGTGCCGTCCTCGGCCGTGTCGCTCACCAGGGAGCGGGCCCCGAGGGCCCCCACCACGGGCACGGCCACGCTCAGCAACGCCACCGACGCGGCCGCGCGCCGTACGGCATGGGTGCGGCGCGCCTCGACGGCCAGGCGCGCGAGTTCGTACAGCCCGAAGCCGCACAGGACGACCGCGAAGCCGAGCACCGGAGTACCGCCCAGCGCGGCGAGCGGCAGGAACACGCCGTCCGCCTGCCCAAAGGCGATCTTGCCCCAGGGGAAGCCGCCGAACGGTACGCGCGCGCGTGCCGCCTCACCCGCGATCCAGAGGGCCGCCGCCCACACCGGTGCCCCGGGCAGCCTCGACGCGACGGCGATTCCCACGCCGACGAGCCCGACGAACACCGCCTCGATCACGACGAGCGCCAGCCACGGACCGGGGCCGACCTCCACACCGGTCCACACGAGCAGGGGCAGCAGGAACCCGAGCCCGAAGAGATAGCCGAGCCCGAAGCCGGATTTCCAGGTGCGTCCGCGCAGAACCCAGCCGAAGACCGCGAACGCGGGCAGGGCCAGCCACCACAGGCTGCGCGGGGGAAAGCTGACGTACAGCAGCACTCCGGAGAGCGCCGCCGCGACGGCGGGAAGGAGCCTGCGCGCCAGTCCGGCCACCCGAGATGCAAGCGTGGACTGGGGGTCGAGCTGTTCCGGCTCGCCCACGGATGTTGCTGTGGCGGTCACTCGGGGAGTCTACGGCGCACGACCGGGCCGCGGACAGCGTGGTCCGCCCGGCCGGGCCAGGCACCACCCACGCGTCTGCCGTGATACTCCTGCCCAACACATCCACAAACCGGCACATCACCCGTTACGGTGTGCCCGAGCCTCTGACCTGCGGCCGGGTCCGGCCAGGGCGGTCGGGGCCCGTCACAGTCGGGGGGACGACGGGTGGGGTCCACGGGTACGGAGTCCGCGGCCGGTGCGCCGGACGCGGGTGAGAGACGTGACGTCGTGGATGTCACGGGCGTGATCGCGCTCGGTGCGTTCGCGACCTGGTCACTGATCACGGCCACCGTGCACGGCGGCCGCCCGGAGGGCGTGCTGCTGGCGGTGCTGGCCCTGGCCGCGGGGTACGCGGCGGGCCGGATCTCCGGGGCGCTCCTGCCGGTCGCGGCGCCCTGCGCCGCGTCCCTGGCCGCGCTCGCTCTCGCGATCACCGCCCCGCACACCCCGGCCGCCCCGCCGCTGGTCACCCCGCTCGGTCGTACGGGCGTGACCGCCGCGCTGCTGGCCCTGTCGGCGGGTGCTGCGTGCTGTGCGGCCTGGGCAGCCCGTGGCCTGGCGCTGCGGCTGGCACTGTGGGGGCTGGCGGCCGGGATCACGGTGACCGCGGCCGTGCTGGGCTCAACCGCGGGAAGTACGGCCTGTGCCGGAGTGCTGCTGTGGTCGCTCGCCGCGGCCCGGCTGTGCAGCCGCGGCCCGGGGCTCGTGGGGCTCGCGCTGGTCGCGGCCGTGGTGACCGGGACGAGCTGGGCGGTCGCCGGGGGCGTCCTGCCCGGCGGACCGGCCGCATTCCTGGAGGACCGGCTCGGTCCGCACCGGGTGCAGCGGTGGCGTGACGCTCTGGACATGGCCCATCGGGAACCGGTGTTCGGTGTGGGCCCGGGGCACTTCGAGCACCTCAGCCCGACGCTCGCGCGGGCACTGGCACCCGGCGGCAAGCCGCACTCCGCGCCGTTCCAGCTGGCCGCCGAGCAGGGCGTCATCGGCGTGGCGCTGCTGGCCACGGTGTTCTGCTGGGTCCTGTACGCGCTGTGGCGCGCCGCCCGCCCCACGCCTGTCGTCCTTACGGCGGCTGCGTCCCTGACCGCGCTGGCGGCCGTCGCCGCGGTCGGGAACGCGCTGAGCTTCACCGCGGTGACGGCGGGCGCGGGACTGCTCGCGGGGATCGCGACGGCACGGCCGCTCACGGAGGCGGGGACACGGCACGAGGCTGATCCGTCGGCGTCCGGTGATCAGCCGCCGCCCTGACGGCACGTGTCAGCGCGCGGCCCCGGACGGTGCCGGGCGCAGCCGGTCGCGGATGACCCGTACGGCCGACTCGGCGTCGTCCACCGTGATCGTGAACGTGTGGCCGTCCCAGAGGCGCAGCACGAGCCCCTCACCGCGCCGGACGACGACGGCCGTGCCTTTCTGGGGTCGCCAGCGGTAGCCCCAGCCGCCCCAGTGGCGGGGGGTGACCTGCGGCGCGAAGTCGGCGCCTGCCACCTCTGAGAGGGGGATGCGGCGGCGCGGCAGACCGATGTGGCCGCAGCGCACTTCGAGACAGTCCTTGTCGACCTTCACGGCGACGTGCACGAACGCAAGCGTGCCGAACAGCACCAGCAGCCCCGCCGCGATGCAGCCGACGACCGACATGGCGAGCGGAGCGGTGCCCGACGTCCATGCGGAGTCGACGGCCAGCTCGATGCCGAGCGCCATGAAGGCGCATCCGCCGAGTGACAGCAACCACTGGGCGCGGTTGGTCGCGCGCCCGGTCCAGACTTCGGGATGTGCGGAGCCGTGGGTGCCGCTCTGGCCGTGGGGGTGGTCCCTCATGTTTCGAGACTACTCATGTTCCGCTGCGCGGGCACCATGTTGCGGAGCGTCACTGATCCACGCGAGCGGACGGCGCGCGGGCTCACTGTCCGGCAGGGCTCACCGTCCGGCGGGGCTCACGGCCTGAAGGAGGCGGCCCTCCTCGTACGCCAGCGCGGCTGACGGGAGCTGCGCTTCACGTCCGCTGAGGATGACAGTGAGGGTGCCCTCTACGGGTGCTTCCGGCGCGGGCAGCTCGTTGATCCTGCGCAGGGCCTGGGTGGCAACGGCGACGGCCGAGCCATGCAGGACGAGCGGCGGCAGACCCGCTTGCTGCACCGCGGCGCGGATGCGTCCGGCAACGAGTTCGTAATGGGTGCAGCCCAGGACCACGGTCATTACATCGGCCGGGGTGCGCTCCGCGGCGTCAGAGATCGCGGCGTCGATGGCCGCCTCATCCGCGTACTGCACGGCCTCGGCCAGACCTGGGCACGCGACCTCCGTGACGGTCACGCCGTCGGCGAAGTCCCGGATGAGACCTCGCTGATAGGGGCTGCCTGTAGTGGCGGGCGTCGCCCAGATGGCGACGGGACCGCCTCCGGCCGCGGCGGGCTTGATGGCCGGCACGGTGCCGATCACCGGCAGGTCCGGTTCGAGACGGGCTCGCAGGGTGGGCAGGGCGTGCACGGAGGCGGTGTTGCACGCGACGATCAACGCGTCCGGGCGGTGCGCAGTGGCGGCTTCGGCGACTGCTAGAGAGCGGGCCCTGATGTCCTCAGGGGTGCGCGGTCCCCACGGCATGCCGTCGGGGTCCGAGGAGAGGACGAGATCGGCGTCGGGTCGCAGACGGCGTACCGCGGCGGCAGCCGCCAGCAGTCCGATTCCGGTGTCCATGAGCGCGATCTTCACCCGGGCACCATACCGGATCGGCCTCAACGGCCCGGTGCGGTGGGGCAGACTGCGACGCGTGAGTGCCGTCGTGTGGACCGCTGTCGGATCACTGGCCGCCTGGCTGTGGCTGCTCCTCGGTCAGGGCTTCTTCTGGCGTACGGACGTACGCCTGCCGCCGCGCGGGGAGCCGGACGTGTGGCCGTCGGTCTGTGTCGTCGTCCCCGCACGGGACGAGGCGGCCGTACTGCCCGAGAGCCTGCCCTCACTGCTGACGCAGGACTATCCGGGGCACGCGGAGGTCTTCCTCGTCGACGACGGCAGTGCGGACGGCACGGGAGAGCTGGCGCGGGAGCTCGCGCGACAGCACGGCGGGCTGCCGCTGACCGTCTCCTCTCCCGGCGAGCCGCCTGCGGGCTGGACGGGCAAGCTCTGGGCCGTACGACACGGAATCGGGCTGGCACGCGTGCGTGGGCCCGAGTTCCTGTTGCTGACGGACGCGGACATCGCGCACGACCCGGACAGTCTGCGGGAGTTGGTGGCCGCGGCGCGCACCGGCGGCTTCGACCTGGTGTCGCAGATGGCCCGGCTGCGCGTGGAGAGCCTGTGGGAGCGGCTCGTCGTGCCGGCCTTCGTCTACTTCTTCGCGCAGCTCTATCCATTCCGCCGAATCGGCGTGCGGGGCTCGCGGACGGCGGCCGCGGCCGGCGGGTGCGTGCTGCTGCGGACCGACGCCGCCGAGCGCGCCGGAGTCCCGGACTCCGTCCGGCAGGCCGTCATCGACGACGTGGCCCTCGCGAAGGCCGTCAAGGGCGGCGGCGGCCACATCTGGCTGGGGCTGGCGGACCGTGTGGACAGTGTGCGTCCGTATCCACGCTTGTACGACCTGTGGCGCATGGTCTCGCGCAGTGCCTACGCCCAGCTGCGGCACAACCCGCTGCTGTTGCTCGGCACGGTGCTCGGGCTCGCCGTGGTCTATCTGGTGCCGCCGGTGGCGTGCGTCGTGGGTCTCGTCACGGGGAGCGCGGCGGCAGCGGTCGCCGGCGGGCTCGCGTGGCTGCTGATGACGGCTACGTACGTGCCGATGCTCCGCTACTACCGGCAGCCGCTGGGGCTGGCTCCGCTGCTGCCGTTCACCGCGCTGCTGTACCTCTTCATGACGGTCGACTCCGCGGTGCAGCACTACAGGGGGCGAGGCGCAGCCTGGAAAGGACGTACCTACGCGCGGCCCGCTCCTGAGCAGCGGTGAGCCGTCCTGCCCTGGCGTCTCCCGCTCGCGGTCACTTCCGGCCCGGGGTCCAGTTCATGCCCCAGCCGTAGACGTGGTCGACCGTGCGCTGCGGGCTGACCCCGCGCTCGGGGACCAGGTAACGGGCCTCGCGCTGGACGACCAGGTCGCCGTTCTGGTGGATGATCAGGGCGAGCGCGCACACCGTGGAGGGGACCGTGCACTCGTCCAGGGAGAAGTCGACGGCCGCGCCGTGCTGCGGCTGGAGGGTGACCGTGGCGTGCAGGTCGGCGAAGGAGCGGGCGCCTTCGTAGATGGTCACGAAGATGAGGATGCGCCGGAAGGCGTGCTGGTGGTCGAGGTTGATGGTGAGGTTCTCGCCGCTCGCGGCTGCTCCGGTGCGGTCGTCGCCGTCGAGGAGGATGTAGGGCGGCTGGTGCAGCGCGCCGAAGGCGTTGCCAAGTGACTGGATGACGCCCTTGCGGCCGTCGGACAGCTCGTACAGGGCGCACAGGTCGAGGTCGAGGTCCGCGTGCATGGCGACCGGCCGGCCCAGTTTGGCGGCCCACCCGGTGAACTGCTTGCGCACCTGCCAGTTCAGGTTCACGCGCATGGCGCCCGATGTTCCGCCCTGCTTGGTCAGGGAGACCGCCGGGGTCGCCTTCGTCAGGGTGACCTTGGTCAGGCGGACCGGGGTCGGGGGTACGGCGGGCGGCGGAGGGGCGTTCACCGGAGGTGGCACGGTGA
>NZ_VMNX01000189.1 GCF_009377235.1 Streptomyces acidicola | reverse complement strand
CCCTTCCCTCCCTCCCCGCCGGTCCAGCAGCAGCCGCCCATACAGCAGCAGCCGCCCATACAGCCGCAGACGCAAGGACAGCCGCAGCAGACGCAACCGCAGCCCCAGCCGCAGCGACCGGCACCCGCGCGCATCGACCAGGTGCGCGCCGAGCTCGACGAGCTCAGTGACTACCTGCGTAAGCACGAGGGCGGCAGGTGAGCGGCGAGACAGGACGCGTCGTCGCGGGCCGCTACGAACTGTCCACGCTCATCGGCCAGGGCGGCATGGGCCAGGTCTGGACGGCCTACGACCAGCGCCTCGACCGCCGCGTTGCCGTCAAGTTGCTGCGCCCCGACAAGGTCGCGGGCCATGAGGCCGACGAGCTGCGCCGCCGCTTCCTCCGCGAGTGCCGGGTAACCGCACAGGTCGACCACCCCGGCCTGGTCACGGTCCACGACGCGGGCAGCGAGGGCGAGGAGCTGTTCCTCGTCATGCAGTACATCGACGGCGCCGACCTCTCCGACCACCTCGCCGAGCACGACCCGTACCCCTGGCAGTGGACCGTCTCGGTCGCCGCCCAGCTGTGCGCCGTACTGTCCGCCGTGCACGCCGTGCCGATCGTCCACCGCGACCTGAAGCCGCGGAACGTCATGGTCAAGCAGGACGGCACGGTCACCGTCCTCGACCTGGGCGTCGCCTCCGTGATGGACACGGACACCACCCGCCTGACACACACCGGCTCACCCATCGGCAGCCCCGCCTACATGGCCCCCGAGCAGGCGATGGGCGGCGCGGTCGGCCCGTACACCGACCTGTACGCGCTGGGCGTGCTCATGCACGAACTGCTCAGCGGAAACGTCCCGTTCGCGGGCTCCACGGCCCTCGGCGTCCTCCACCGCCACCTCTACGAGCCCCCGGTCCCGGTCCGCCGTCTGCGCCCCGAGGTGCCCGAACCCCTGGAGGCGCTCGTACTGCGCCTGCTGGCCAAGGACCCGCAGCACCGCCCGGAGTCCGCGCAGGAGACGTACGAGCAGCTCCTGCCGCTCCTCCCCGCGCGCGGGATGCCCACCGGCGCCCCGCTCGACCCCACCCGACCGTTCCTGCGCCCGCACGCGCCCTGGCCGGACCGCGCCCGCACACCCGCGCCGCAGCCCCAGGCCGCGCCCACCGTCGACAAGCCCGACGTCGCGGGCGCCGTCGACGAGGTCAAACGGCTCCTCGGCGAGGGCCGTATCACCCAGGCCGTCGACATCCTCGGCCAGATCCTCCCGGCCGCCGCCTCCCAGCACGGCGAGCACTCACCCGTCGTCCGCACCCTGCGCAAGCAGTACGCGGCGACCCTCATGGACGACGGCCAGTACCGCCGCGCCCTGCCCGAGCTGCGCCGCCTCGCCGACGAGCGGGCCAAGGAGGCGGGTCAGGCCGACCCGCAGTCCCTGCGCTTCCGCTACGACATCGCCCAGTGCCTGGAGCAGCTCGGCGAGGCGTCCGCCGCGCTCGCCGAGTACCGCTCCCTGCTGCCGTACTACGAGAACCAGTACGTGGCCGGCGACCCCGAGCTCTCCCTGGACGTCCGCCGCCGCATCGGCCACCTCCTCCTCGCCCTCGGCGACCGCGCCGCCGCCCGCGACACCCTGGCCCGCCTGGTGATCGACGTGGAACGGCTCAGGGGCCCCGGCCACCCGCTGGCCGGCGAGGTACGGCGGACCCTCCAGTGGCTGGGGCAGGTGCGCGGCTAGAGCTGAGAAAGCTTTGCGCCACCTTGGCGGAATCTTGTGGAGGCCGAGGTCGCGGGTTTCCCGAACCCAGAAAAGCCGCCGGTTAGGTTGCGAGCCGATGTGCGAGCCAGTGGGCGAGCGACGGTGCGAGCCGTCCGACGAACTCTCCGCATCGAACCGTCCAGCGCCAACAGGGGTGGGGTCACGCATGTCCAGCCATCGGCAGTCCAAGAAGCGCGGATACCTCACCTGGGCAGCGGCCGGCGCCGCCGTCGTCGCCGGAGCCGGCATCGCGGCGCAGACCTCGACGGCGGCCACGACATGGCCCGCGCAGCGCACGTACACCGGCCGCGCCTTCGACACCTGTGCCGCGCCCTCGCTGTCCGCGATGAAGGCCTGGCACACCGGTTTCTACGGAGCGGCGGCCGTCTACGTCGGCGGCAGGAACCGAGGCTGCGCCCAGCCCAACCTCACCGCCTCCTGGGTGAAGTCGGTCAGCTCCTTGGGCTGGAAACTCATCCCGATCTACGTCGGCGCCCAGCCGCCCTGCCAGTCCGGCTCCAACCCCGAGAAGCTCACCGCCTCCACCGCCGCCTCGCTCGGCGCCACCGACGCGGCGGACGCCGTGGCCAGGGCGTCGGCCCTCGGCATGAAGGCCGGCAGCCCGGTCCACCTCGACATGGAGTCGTACGACATCACGAACAAGTCCTGCAACGACGCGGTGCTGACATACGTCCGGGCCTTCGACAGAACCCTGCGCGACAAGACCTACCGGGCCGGCCTGTACGGCTTCACCAGCTCCGGCGCGAAGGCCGTCGCCGACGCGACCGACCGCACGGACCTGCCGGGCAACCTCTGGTACGCGCTGTGGGACAAGCAGAACACCACGACCGCGGACTGGCCGTTCCGCGCCACCCAGTGGACCGGTCACAGCAGGGGCCACCAGTACATGGTCAACAGCAAGGAGTCACGCGGCGGTTACACCATCACGGTGGACCGGGACGCCTGGGACGCGCCGGTGGCGATCACCGGCTGAGGAGCGGCCGGGCGGCGGTGCCCGAAGTCGTCGTGAATCGTTGGTCCTGGGGCCTCCCCTGCACAAAGTGCTTCACGAAGTACTTGGGGAAGGCTGGTCTGGAACACAGTCACTGCCTACCATCGATCACCGCAAGACCTTGTGCACCGTCGCACAATCTCCTCGGGAGGCCAACTTGCACCGCCGTCGTCGCACCGCCCTCGTCCTCTGCGCCACGATCGTCACCGCGGCGCCCCTCCTCACCGCCTGCGGGAACGACGCGCACCCCGGCGCGGCGGCCGTCGTCGGCGACCAGCGGATCACGGTCGCGCAACTGGAGAACCGGGTGAACGAGGTGCGCGCGGCACAGCGGGCCGCCACCCCGGACGACGCCCAGTACGAGCAGACCATCGCCCGGACGGGCGGCCTCACCCGCGACACCCTGCACAGCATGGTCCTCGACGAGGTCCTGAAGAAGGCGGTCGAGGACGCCGGAGTCGGCGTCACCCGCAAGGACATCCAGGCCTTCCGTACCTCCCTGGAGCGGCAGGTGGGCGGACCGAAGGCTCTGGAGACGACCTGGCTGCAGCAGTACGGCGTGGCCCCCCAGCGCCTCGACGACAGCCTCCGCACCGAGATCGAGGCCCAGAAGCTGGCCACCGCGCTCGGCGTCGACATGAACACCGACGCGGGCCAGGCCACCTTCTGGAAGGCACTCTCCGACGCCTCGAAGAAACTCGACGTCGACCTCAACCCGCGCTATGGCACCTGGGACGTCCAGAAGAGCAGCCGCGTGGACGCGAAGACACCGTGGGTACGGGAGATCACGGCACCTGCGCAGCCACAACCGGCGTAGCCCCGGCCGACGTAGCCCCGGCCGACGTAGCCACAGTCGGCGAAGCCCCAACCGGCGAAGCCACGGGACCGTGTCCGTTGTCGGGACGGTGACCAAACGGTTCACCAAGCCTGACAGCATCGCCCGCCCCGCCTGTGGATAACTTCGGGCGGCGACGGTGGCGTGGGTTACGTTCGATCTGTGAACCCAACCAGCCCAGACGGCGCCACCGGCCGCATCGTCCTCCTCACCACCAGCCACCGCGTAGCACCCGGCCTGCTCTCCTGGCCCGCATGGCAGGCGCTGCGCGGCGCGGACCGCGTCCTGTGCGCGGACGGCACGCACCCCCAGCTGCCGTACCTCCGGGAGGCGGGCATAGCGGTCGAGGAGGCGACCCCGAGCGCCCAGGAACTGGTAGACGCCTGCGTCGGCGGACACACCCTGGTCGTCGTGGCGACGGGCGAGGGCGAGCCGCACCTCACCGACGGCCTCGCCCGCCTCGCCGGCTCGGGCCGCGTGGCGATGCCCGAGCTGGAGCTGCTCCCCGCCTCGTACGACCTGCCGGGCGCCCGCCTCCTCGACCTCGTCCAGGTCATGGACCGCATCCGCGCCGAGTGCCCCTGGTCGTCCCAGCAGACCCACAAGGGCCTCGCGAAGTACGGCATCGAGGAGGCGTACGAGCTGGTGGAGGCGATCGAGGAGGGCGACCGGGACGAGCTCCGCGAGGAGCTGGGCGATGTCCTCCTCCAGGTCGTGTTCCACTCCCGCATAGCCGAGGAGGACCCGGACGCCCCCTTCTCCATCGACGACGTGGCCGCCGGCATCGTCACCAAGCTGATCCACCGCCACCCGCACGTCTTCGGCGACGAGACGGCGACCACCCCCGAGGAGGTCAAGGAGCACTGGCTGCGCACCAAGGCGGTCGAGAAGCAGCGCACCTCGGTCACGGAGGGCATCCCTCTCCACCAGCCCGGCCTGGCCCTCGCCGCGAAACTGGCGTCGCGCGTGCGCATGGCGGGACTTCAGGTGCCGCTGCCGAGGACCGGGGGCATCGGGTACGAGCTGCTCGCGCTGGCGGTGCGGGCCGAGACGGAGGGCGTCGATCCGGAGGCGGCGCTGCGGGCGGCGGCACGGGCCTATCGGGATGCCGTGCGGGAAGTGGAGGGCTGAGGGGTATCACACGGCGGTGAACCGCACCGGGAGGTCGCGCAGTCCACGCATGATGAGCCCACCTCGCCACCGCAGATCGGCCGGGTCCGCGGCGAGCCGGAGATCGGGCAGCCGGCGCAGCAGCGTCTCGATGGCGGTACGGCCTTCGAGGCGGGCCAGAGGTGCGCCGAGGCAGTAGTGGATGCCGTGGCCGTATCCGAGGTGCTGGTTGTCACGGCGGGAGAGGTCGAGCTGGTCCGGCTCGGCGAACCGTGCGGGGTCGCGGTCCGCGGCGGCGAGGACCACCAGTACCGGGTCGCCGGTGGCGATGGCCTGCCCGCCGATGGTGAGGGGTTCGGTGGCGAAGCGCCAGGTGGCCAGTTCGACGGGGCCGTCGTAGCGGAGCAGTTCCTCGATGCCGGTGTCGAGCAGTCCGGTTTCGCCGCGCTCGATCGACCCCTGGAGCAGGGCACGTTGCTCGGGGTTGCGCAGCAGCGCGTACATGCCATTGCCGATGAGGTTGATGGTGGTCTCGAAACCGGCGAACAGAAGCACGAAGCACATCGCGGCCGCTTCGTTCTCGGTGAGGTGTTCCCCGTGATCGGAGGCGCGGATGAGGTCGGAGATCAGGTCGTCGCCGAGGTGGCTGCGCTTGCGATGGATGAGTTCGGCCAGATAGCCACGGATCTTCTTGACGGAGCGGGCGACGCCACCGCGCGGCCCTCCTCCGTGCCGGATCATCATCCCGGCCCAGTCACGGAAGTCGTCCTGATCCTCGCGCGGGACGCCGAGCAGATCGCAGATCGCGTAGATGGGGAGAGGGAAGGCGAAGTCGTGGATGAGGTCGGCCTCGCCCTGTGGCGCGAATCGGTCGATGAGACCGTCTGCCAACTCCTGTACACGAGGCGAGAATTCGACCACACGACGGGGGGTGAACGCCTTGGAGACGAGGCGGCGCAGCCGAGTGTGGTCCGGCGGGTCGATGTTCAGCAGATGCGCCATGAGATTGGCGTTGCGTTCCCCGGGTATGCCGGTCCTGCTCTTGCCCTGTGCGTCCTCGGCGTGATGCTCGGGGTTCTTCGACAGCCTGCCGTCCGCGAGGGCCTGACGCGCATCGGAATAGCGAGTCACCAGCCATGCCTCGACCCCGCTCGGCAGTTTCGTCCAGTGCACGGGGGAGTGCTCGCGCAGCCACGCGTAGGCCGGGTACGGGTCGGTGGCGAACTCCCAGGTGAAGAGTTCGGGGGCGGTGTTCGGGACGTTCACACGATGACCGTATAGGGAGCCGGTTCCTGCACGCGCTGCTGAACTGCGGGGCACCGGCCGGCATCGTTCAAGGCGAGCACATGATGCAAGACGCGCATGTGGTTCAAGAGGGGTTTCGGCCCGGTTTGCTGAACCACCTGAACCTGCTGACCATCCTGAACCTCCGCGGAAGCGGCACAGGCCCGGCGTCAGCCACGTGTCCTGCCCCGCAGTCCTGCTCCCTCCTGCCCCCTGTCCTGTCCCTCGCCGAGGTCACCGCGCGGATCACACCGGAACCTGTCGAGGTGACACACCCGAAACGCTGTGATCTTCACGTGATCTGCGCGGCATGAACTTGTGACAAGCCGAAGACTGCCGATACGTTCACCGGGCAGCGTGACGCCCCGCACCATCCGTCGCGCCGGTCACCTCTGTCTCGCGAAAGGTCCCCCCATGCTCTCCGGGAACGGTCGTCACCGGCGCCCCCGTCAGGCTCCGGCTCTTCTCGTCGCGGCTGGCGTGACCGGTTCCGCCATCGCCATCCCGCTCCTCGGCGCCACGGGGGCCAGTGCCGCCGACAACACCGTGTGGGACAGCGTGGCCGAGTGCGAGAGCGGCGGCTCCTGGAGTGCCGACACGGGCAACGGGCGCTTCGGTGGGCTGCAGTTGACCCAGGGCGACTGGGAGGAATACGGCGGCCTCGACTACGCCGTCAGCCCCGATCTGGCGAGCCGTTCCCAGCAGATCGCCGTCGCCCAGAAGATCCTGGAGGACCAGGGCGTCGGTGCGTGGCGGACCTGCGGACTGCTCCACGGGCTCACCGAGGAGTCCGGCTCGGTCTCCATCGACACCGGCGTGGCCGGCGACTCGTCCTCCGATGGATCGGGATCATCCGGTTCATCCGGATTGTCCAAGTCACCCAAGGTGTCCGAGTCGTCCGACTCATCTGGCTCGTCCGGCTCCCGCGGTTCATCGGGCTCGTCGTCCGAATCCTCCCCGGATCCGTCGTCGTCGCCGTCCGCGTCCGCCTCGGCGGACAGTTCCGCGAAGCCCGGCACGCCCGCCGGTTCCGACGCCAGTGCTTCACGGTCGCCCGACAGCTCGCCCATAGAAGACCCCGAGGGCGACTCGGACAAGTCGGAGCAAAAGGTGGGCTCTTGGAGTCTCGTCGACACGGGCGCGGTCGACTCCGGCTCGGTCGAAGCCGGGGCGGTCGACACCGGCACGGGCGGAGCCGGTGCGGGCGGTGCCGGCCGTCACCGCGGTGCCAGCGCCGACGAGGCCGCGGTCGACAGTGTCAAAGCCTCGTCCGGTCGCCACGCGTACACCGTCCGCCATGGCGACACCCTCGAGTCCATCGCCGACTCCCTTGGCCTCGACGGCGGATGGCGTGCCCTGTACGACGCGAACAGGCAGGCCATCGGCGCCGACGCGGACAACATCGTCCCCGGTCGGACCCTGGAGCTCCCTGCCGAATAGGCCGAATAGGGCGCGGAATAGCGGAAGTTCACGTACCGGTTCGCCACTGAATGTCCGATTTAAACGCAGTGAGAGATAGATCTCAGAAGCCCTGATCGTCTTTGAAATTCCGCGAATCGCGGGTCTACGGTCAAGACCGCTCGCCACCGCGGGCCCCGGCTGCCGCAACGCCGAATCCTGCCAGCGGCCGCCCGGGAACAGTCGTCGCGTCAAGCGCCGCAGGCAGGAGCGGGGGACCCAAGGTAGGCGCCGGGCCCGGGAGTTGGGAGACGACCGGGGACGGCTTGGGGTGAAGTCGTGCGGAAGCGGCAGCGGAAGTCATCCGCAGCCAGCCGCGCGGCCGGGCAACTCAACCGGCCCGAACCCGACAGCTCACCTCGCAGGCGTCGGTGAGGGGATCACTCCATGCTGTCTTCGTGCAAGGGCAAGCACCGTCGTCCGTCCAAGGCCAGCCGTATCGCCGCGTTCGCCGGCGTCACCGGCGCCGCCATAGCCGCCCCGCTGCTCGCGACCGGCACCGCCTCCGCCGCCACCGGCTCCGAGTGGGACGCCGTCGCCCAGTGCGAGTCCGGCGGCAACTGGTCCATCAACACCGGCAACGGGTACTACGGCGGTCTGCAGTTCTCCGCCTCCACCTGGGCCGCGTACGGCGGTACGAAGTACGCCGCCAGCGCCGACCAGGCCGGCAAGGCCCAGCAGATCGAGATCGCCGAGAAGGTCCTCGCGAGCCAGGGCAAGGGCGCCTGGCCGACCTGCGGCACGGGTCTGTCCAGCGCCGCGTACGACGGCGGCGGCGCCTCCTCGGGCTCCGGCTCCTCCTCGAACTCGGGCTCCACCTCGGGCTCCGGCTCGTCCTCCGACTCGGGCTCGTCCTCGAACTCCGGCTCCGCCGAGCAGAGCACCAAGAGCTCCGGCGGCCAGGAGCACCGCGCCTCGCGTTCCTCGGAGCGGGCCACCGTCGAGACCCCGACCGGCAAGAAGGTCAAGAAGGGCGACGGCGAGTACAAGGTCGTCAAGGGCGACACCCTCAGCGGCATCGCCGAGAAGGAGAAGGTCAAGGGCGGCTGGCAGAAGCTCTTCAAGCTCAACAAGGGCATCATCGACGAGGCCGACCTCATCTATCCCGGCCAGCAGCTGCACCTGCGCTGAGAACAGGCGCGTTCACAGCTGAACCGCAGCGCCCTCACATTCGTGTCCATCATGGTGGAGGCCTCGTGAGGGCCCCCGCCCCCACGGGCTCCCCGCCCCGGTGCGTGTTCCCCCGTACGCACCGGGGCGGGGTTTTTCGTGCCCACGTGCACACCAGGGCGGCGTCTTTTGCGCCCCCTGTTTTGTTCAGTTCAGGAACAATTTACTCTCGGTTTGGTCCACCGGGTGGGCGGGAGACTGGCTGATCGCCCGGAGCCGGTTAGGCTCATCCCGCAGGGCTACCACGGCCCGCGTAACGCGTCACATCCAGAAGGAGATGCTCGTGCCGTCCATCGACGTCGTCGTAGCCCGGGAAATCCTGGACTCCCGAGGCAACCCCACGGTCGAGGTCGAGGTCGGCCTCGACGACGGCAGCACCGGTCGTGCCGCCGTCCCGTCCGGCGCCTCCACGGGCGCCTTCGAGGCCATCGAGCTCCGCGACGGCGACTCGAACCGCTACCTCGGCAAGGGCGTCGAGAAGGCCGTCCTGGCCGTGATCGAGCAGATCGGTCCGGAGCTGGTCGGCTACGACGCCACCGAGCAGCGCCTGATCGACCAGGCGATGTTCGACCTGGACGCCACCGACAACAAGGGCTCGCTCGGCGCCAACGCCATCCTCGGCGTCTCCCTCGCCGTAGCCCACGCCGCCTCCGAGGCGTCCGACCTGCCCCTCTTCCGTTACCTGGGCGGTCCGAACGCGCACCTGCTGCCGGTGCCGATGATGAACATCCTGAACGGCGGCTCGCACGCCGACTCCAACGTGGACATCCAGGAGTTCATGATCGCCCCGATCGGTGCGGAGACCTTCTCCGAGGCCCTGCGCTGGGGCGCCGAGATCTACCACACCCTGAAGAAGGTCCTGAAGAGCAAGGGCCTGGCCACCGGCCTCGGCGACGAGGGCGGCTTCGCCCCGAACCTCGGCTCCAACCGCGAGGCCCTCGACCTCATCCTCGAGGCGATCAAGGAGGCCGGCTACACCCCCGGCGAGCAGATCGCCCTCGCGCTCGACGTCGCCGCCTCCGAGTTCTACAAGGACGGCTCCTACGTCTTCGAGGGCAAGACGCGCTCCGCCGCCGAGATGACGGACTACTACGCGGAGCTGGTCGAGGCCTACCCGCTGGTCTCCATCGAGGATCCGCTGTTCGAGGACGACTGGGACGGCTGGAAGACCATCACCGACAAGCTCGGTGACAAGGTCCAGCTCGTCGGCGACGACCTTTTCGTCACCAACCCCGAGCGCCTGGCCCGCGGTATCGACGAGGGCGCGGCCAACGCCCTGCTGGTGAAGGTGAACCAGATCGGCTCGCTCACCGAGACCCTGGACGCCGTCGAGATGGCCCAGCGCAACGGCTTCAAGTGCATGATGTCCCACCGCTCCGGTGAGACGGAGGACGTCACCATCGCCGACCTGGCCGTCGCCACCAACTGCGGCCAGATCAAGACCGGCGCCCCGGCCCGCTCCGAGCGCGTCGCCAAGTACAACCAGCTGCTGCGCATCGAGGAGATCCTCGACGACGCGGCGGTGTACGCGGGCCGCAGCGCCTTCCCCCGCTTCAAGGGCTGATCAAGGGCTGAGCCGCCCAGGAGCAAGGCTTGGCCAGTCGTCCGTACGTCCCCGTGCCCGGTCCCGTACCGTGTGCGGGGACGTACGCACGTAGAAAGCACGCAGGCAAGCGGAGGCGGAGAGGCTGAATGGCCGTCAAGGACCGGGACCGTTTCTCCACCGCGACCAGGCTGCGACTGCTCGGCGAGCAGACGGCGGCCCGTGTCTACCGCTCCCAGACCAGACGCCAGGCCCGCCGCTCCCGGCTGACCGGGCGGGCCGCCCTGCTCGCGCTCGTGCTCTGCTCGCTGGTCGTGGCGCTGGCGTACCCGATAAGGCAGTACGTTTCCCAGCGCGCCGAGATCGCCGAGCTGGAGCAGCGACGGGACGAGGCCCGCGAGCGGGTCGAGCAGCTGCGCGACCTCAAGGCGCGCTGGCAGGACGACGCGTACGCCGAGCAGCAGATCCGGCAGCGGCTGCACTATGTGATGCCCGGCGAGACCGGGTACATCGTGATCGACCCGGACGCGGCCAAGCAGTCGCGTACGACGCAGGGGGCGGCCGATCGTCCCTGGTACGCCAATGTCTGGGACGGGGTCGACAAGGCCGACGCCGCCGACCGTTAAGACTTGACGAGAGAGACCTCAGAAGCAGGCATGGAAACACCCCCGCCTTCCACCCCGCGCACCGAGCCGACCGACGCGGACGTGGCGGCCTTCAAGCAGCAGCTCGGCCGTCCGCCGCGCGGACTGCGCGCGATCGCGCACCGTTGCCCGTGCGGGCAGCCCGACGTGGTCGAGACGGCGCCTCGGCTGCCGGACGGTACGCCGTTCCCGACGACGTACTACCTGACGTGTCCGCGTGCCGCCTCCGCGATCGGCACGCTGGAGGCGAACGGGGTGATGAAGGAGATGACGGAGCGGCTGGGCACGGACCCCGAGCTGGCCGCCGCGTACCGCTCCGCGCACGAGGACTACATCCGTCGCCGTGACGAGATCGAGGAGCTGAAGGGCTTCCCGAGCGCCGGAGGCATGCCGGACCGGGTGAAGTGCCTGCACGTGCTCGTGGCGCACTCGCTGGCGGCAGGGCCGGGGGTCAACCCCTTGGGTGACGAGGCGATCGCCATGCTGCCCGAGTGGTGGCGCAAGGGCCCGTGTGTGACGGCCACGGAGGAGGACAGCCAGTGACGCGCGTCGCCGCCATCGACTGCGGTACGAACTCGATCCGGCTGCTGGTCGCCGAGGCGAGCCCCGAGACCGGTGAACTCGTCGAGCTCGACCGCCGTATGACGATCGTCCGGCTCGGCCAGGGCGTCGACCGCACCGGCCGGCTCGCCCCCGAGGCGCTGGAGCGGACCTTCGCCGCCTGCCGCGCGTACGCGGCCGTCATCAAGGAGCACGGCGCCGAGCACCTGCGCTTCGTCGCCACCTCCGCCTCCCGGGACGCCGAGAACCGGGACGAGTTCGTGCGCGGGGTGCTCGACATCCTCGGCGTCGAACCCGTGGTCGTCACCGGCGACCAGGAGGCGGAGTTCTCCTTCACCGGGGCCACCAGGGAACTGGCGGGCAGGCAGGACCTGCACCGGCCGTTCCTGGTCGTGGACATCGGCGGCGGGTCGACCGAGTTCGTCGTAGGGGACGCCCATGTGTGCGCGGCGCGCTCCGTCGACGTGGGCTGCGTGCGGATGACCGAGCGGCACCTGGTGCACGGCGGGGTGGTGAGCGACCCGCCCTCCGAGGAGCAGATCGCGGCCATGCGGGCCGACATCGAGGCGGCCCTCGACCTCGCCGAGGAGACGGTGCCGCTGCGCGAGGCGCGCACCCTGGTCGGGCTGGCGGGGTCCGTGACGACGGTGTCGGCGATCGCGCAGGACCTGCCCGCGTACGACTCGGCCGCCATCCACCACTCCCGGGTCTCCCACGGCCGGGTCCGCGAGATCACCGAGTGGCTGCTGCGCTCCACGCATGCCGAGCGCGCGGCGGTTCCGTCCATGCATCCGGGACGGGTGGACGTGATCGGTGCGGGCGCGCTCGTCCTGCTGTCGATCATGGAGCGGATCGGCGCGGAGGAGGTCGTGGTCAGCGAGCACGACATCCTCGACGGCATCGCCTTCAAGGCGGCGGAGGACGCGGAGCCGAAGGCTCTGCTGAGCAGGTCGGACACCGTATGAGCGTCGTCGAGGGGTGCGCCGGAGCGCGGACACAGCCCCAGGTGACGCACCGCCGAAAAACTTCGTGAAGTTCTTCACAAGGAATTGTCCCCTGTAGGGCGAGGAAGGGGGTCCGGCCGCCCCGTCCCGGGGTTGAGCGGGCCCCTGAACGTGTTCAGAAAGGGTGTCCTCCGACTCTCCGAGGGGAGTCGCTGAGGGGCGGACGGGGCGGCTCGCAAGGGGCCGCTCGGCCCGGATGGGCAGCTCACGCGGCATTGACAACGGTCCGCCCCACACGGTGGTTCCCCCGCCGGGTCATGATCTGTGTCACGCGGGTCGCGGAGTGTAGCACAGGGGCTGGTCAAGCTTGTGAAGGGGCGCACGAGCACCCCCCTGGGGGCGGGTACATACTCGATGCCATGAGCACCACGGAGCGTCCCAGGATCCTCGTAGTAGGCGGTGGGTACGTAGGCCTGTACGCAGCTCGGCGCATCCTCAAGAAGATGCGCTACGGAGAGGCGACCGTCACGGTCGTCGACCCCCGGTCGTACATGACCTACCAGCCCTTCCTTCCCGAAGCCGCCGCCGGAAGCATCTCGCCTCGCCACGTCGTCGTCCCGCTGCGACGCGTGCTGCCGAAGGCCGAGGTCCTCACCGGCCGGGTCACCAGCATCGACCAGGACCGCAAGGTCGCACGCGTTGCCCCGCTGGTCGGTGAGGCGTACGAACTGCCCTTCGACTACCTGGTCGTCGCGATGGGCGCGATCTCCCGGACCTTCCCGATCCCCGGCCTCGCCGAGCAGGGCATCGGCATGAAGGGCATCGAGGAGTCCATCGGCCTGCGCAACCACGTTCTGGAGCAGCTCGACAAGGCCGACTCCACCAACGACGAGGAGATCCGCCGCAAGGCGCTCACCTTCGTCTTCATCGGCGGTGGCTTCGCCGGTGCGGAGACCATCGGCGAGGTCGAGGACATGGCCCGGGACGCGGCCAAGTACTACAAGAGCGTCTCCCGCGAGGACATGCGGTTCGTCCTCGTCGACGCCGCCGACAAGATCCTCCCCGAGGTCGGCCCCAAGCTCGGCCAGTACGGCAGGGAGCACCTGGAGAGCCGCGGGGTCGAGATCTACCTCTCCACCTCCATGGACTCCTGTGTCGACGGACACGTGGTGCTGAAGAACGGACTTGAGGTCGACTCCAACACGATCGTGTGGACGGCCGGCGTCAAGCCGAACCCGGTGCTCTCGCGCTTCGGCCTCCCTCTCGGCCCGCGCGGTCACGTGGACTGCGCGCCCACCCTCCAGGTCACGGGCACGGACTACATCTGGGCCGCCGGTGACAACGCCCAGGTGCCGGACGTCGCCGCCCGCAAGGCCGGCGTGGAGAACGCCTGGTGCCCGCCGAACGCCCAGCACGCGCTGCGTCAGGCGAAGGTCCTCGGCGACAACGTGGTCTCCGGTATGCGGGGCTTCCCGCAGAAGGAGTACAGCCACGCCAACAAGGGCGCGGTGGCGGGTCTCGGCCTCCACAAGGGCGTCGCGATGATCGTCATGGGCAAGATGAAGATCAAGGTCAAGGGCCGTCTCGCCTGGTACATGCACCGTGGCTACCACGGTCTGGCCATGCCGACCTGGAACCGCAAGATCCGCGTCTTCGCCGACTGGACGCTCGCCATGTTCCTCAAGCGCGAGGTCGTCTCCCTCGGCGCCATGGAGAACCCGCGCGACGAGTTCTACGAGGCCGCGAAGCCCGCTCCCGCGCAGGCCGTGAGGAGCGAGAACGCACCGGAGAAGGCCAAGGCCTCCTGACCTCCGGGCCAAGGCCTCCTGACCTCCGGTCAACAGCACGCCCCGAAGGGGCCGTCCGCCATCCGTGGTGCGGGCGGCCCCTTCGGCGTTGCGGAACCGGAGAAGCCCCGGCGTCGGCGTAAACGTTTTGCACACCTGTAACGCTGATGGGGGACTGCGACCCACCCCCGCAGGTGTTTACGTGGTGTTGGACATTCCGGGATCGATCGTCACGGAGGTGTGCGCCATGGCCGACGCCGCGTCGCGGCTGAGCAGATTCGCAGAACAGGTGCTGGGGGTTCCGCTCCCGGTGCGTATCCGAGCTTGGGACGGTTCGCAGGCAGGGCCCCCCGGCGCACCGACCCTCGTCGTACGCAACCGCCGCGCCCTGCGCCGGCTGCTGTGGAAACCGGGCGAGCTGGGCCTGGCACGGGCCTGGGTCGCCGGAGACCTGGACATCGACGGAGACCTCTACGCCACGCTCGACCTGCTGGCGGGTCTCCTGTGGGAGCGCGCGGAGGACGCCCGGGGGCTCGGGGGAGCCCTGCGCGACCCCGAGGTGCGCGCCGCCGTCCGCGGCCTCGTCAGGATGGCCGGACCGCCGCTGCCGCCCGCTCCGCCCCGCGAGGAGGTCCGAACCGGCCGCCATCGGCACACCAGGCGCACCGACCGACGCGCCATCAGCCATCACTACGACGTGGGAAACGACTTCTACGAGCTCGTCCTCGGCCCGTCGATGGTCTACTCGTGCGCCTACTGGGACTCCCCGGACGGCACCCTCGAAGCCGCGCAAGCGGACAAGCTCGACCTCATCTGCCGCAAGCTCGGCCTGACGTCCGGCACCCGGCTTCTCGACGTCGGCTGCGGCTGGGGCTCCATGGCCATCCACGCGGCCCGCGAGTACGGCGCACACGTCGTCGGCGTCACCCTCTCCCAGGAACAGGCCGCGTACGCCCGCAAGCGCGTCGCCGACGAGGGACTCACCGATCGGGTCGAGATCCGGGTTCAGGACTACCGGGACGTCACGGACGGCCCGTTCGACGCGATCTCCTCCATCGGCATGGCGGAACACGTCGGCGCCGAGCGCTACCTGGAGTACGCCGACCGGCTGTACGGACTGCTGGAGCCCGGCGGCCGGCTCCTCAACCACCAGATCGCCCGCCGTCCGCAGCGCAACGAATCGGCGTACACCGTCGACGAGTTCATCGACGCCTATGTCTTCCCGGACGGTGAGCTCGCGCCCATCGGCACCACGGTCACCCAGCTGGAGCGGGCCGGGTTCGAGGTGCGCGACGTCGAGTCGATCCGCGAGCACTACGCGCTCACCCTGCGCCACTGGGTCGCCAACCTGGAGGCCGGCTGGCCCCGCGCGGTCCGGCTCACCAGCCCCGGCCGCGCCCGCGTCTGGCGCCTCTACATGGCGGCCTCCGCGCTGTCCTTCGAGCGCAACCGGATCGGCGTCAACCAGGTCCTGGCGGTCCGCACCCCGGAGACGGGCGACTCGCGGATGCCGCTGCGGTCCCGTACGTGGGGGTCGTGACGGTGCGTACGTGAAGGTGCGTGCGTGAAGGTGCGTGCGTGAAGGTGCGTGCGTGAAGGGGCGTGCGTGAAGGGGCCCCGTCCCGGCTGGTGCGGAACGGGGCCCCGGTCACGTACAACTACTCCGACTTGATCGCCGCCAGCATGTTGAGCCGGGCCGCGCGGCGGGCCGGCCAGAGGGCCGCCAGGACGCCGACCGTGGCCGCGAGGAGCAGGAAGAGGGCCATCCGGGCCCAGGGCAGGACCAGTTCGTACGTCGCCATCCTGGTGCCCAGCAGCTCACCGGCCGCCCAGCCGAAGAACACGCCGAGGCCGATGCCGAGCACGCCGCCGAAGAGCGAGATCACCAGCGACTCCAGGCGGACCATGCGCTTGATCCCCTTGCGGTCGAG
This sequence comes from Streptomyces acidicola, assembly GCF_009377235.1. Taxonomy (GTDB): domain Bacteria; phylum Actinomycetota; class Actinomycetes; order Streptomycetales; family Streptomycetaceae; genus Streptomyces; species Streptomyces acidicola. The sequence goes on along the minus strand of NZ_VMNX01000189.1, from coordinate 2,299 downwards.
GCCGATCGCGCGCAGCATCCCGATCTCCTGGGAGCGTTCGAAGACCGACATGGCCAGGGTGTTGATGACCCCGAGGACGGCGACGAGGACCGCCATGGCGAGCAGACCGTAGACCATGTTCAGGATCAGCGTGAACATCTGCGCGATGCCGTTGGAGATGTCCTTCTTGTCCTGGACCCGGATGGCCGGGTTGCTGCCGAGGGCCTTCTCCAGCCGGTCCTTCGTCGCGGCGGACGCTCCGTCGGACGTCTTCACCATGACCTGCATGTCGGTGGGGTTCGACTGGTGCGGGGAGAGCGTGCCGAGGTCGAGCATGATGCCGCGCATCATCTCGTTGGCCTCGTAGATCCCGGCGACCGTCAGCTGCTGCTTCTTGCCGTCCTCGTAGGAGACCGTGAAGTCCGAACCGGCCTTCCAGCCGTGCCGCTCGGCGGTGTCGCCGTCCACGACGACCCGGCTGCCGCCGACCTCGAAGGCACCGTCGTCGACCTTGAGGTCGGTGAGCTTCCCGATCGTGCTGCCCTTGACGCCGGTCAGGTACTCGGTCTCGCCGTCGATGCGGGAGGGCGCGTTGCGCAGCGGGCTGGTGGCGGTGACGTAGCCGGTGTCGGCGAGCTTCTTCTCGACGTCGGGCGAGAGGAAGGGCCCGTTCGCCATCGACACGACGTAGTCGGCCTTGATCGCCGACGCGGCCATCTTGTCGATGGACGTCTGCAGGCTGCCCGCCATCACCGTCATGCCCGTGATGAGGGTGAGACCGATCATCAGCGCGGAGGCCGTGGCGGCGGTACGGCGCGGGTTGCGGACCGAGTTCTGGCGGGCCAGCTTGCCGGAGATCCCGAAGACGCGCAGCACGGGGGACGCGGTCGCGATGACCGGACGGGAGAGGAGCGGCGTGAGGACGAAGACACCGATGATCAGCAGGACGGCACCCAGACCCATCGGGGCCTGACCGTCCGTGCCCTCCATGGTCGTCGCGGCCAGTACGACGGCGATGCCCGCGGCGGAGAACAGGGCGCCGATCGTGTTGCGCAGCACCAGCGACTTGGTGGTCGCCTTGGCGTGCACGCTGCTCATCGCCGCGACCGGCGGGATCTTCGCGGCACGGCGGCCGGGCAGCCAGGCGGCCAGCATCGTGATGAGGATGCCGACGGCGAGCGCGGCGCCGACCGTGCCCGAGGTGATGATCAGCGGCCCGTCCGGGACGGTGCCGCCGAGCGAGCCCACGAGGGAGCGCAGGCCGGCACCGATGCCGACGCCGGCGACGAGACCGGTGACTGCGGCGACCGTGCCGACGACGAAGGCCTCGATGAGCACGGAGCGGGTGACCTGCCGACGGGATGCGCCGACCGCGCGGAGCAGCGCGAGCTCCTTGGTGCGCTGGGCGACCAGCATGCTGAAGGTGTTGGCGATGATGAACGTGCCGACGAAGAGGCTGATGCCGGCGAAGACCAGCAGGCCCTGCCGCAGACCGCTCATCGAGTCGGCGATCGTCTCGGCCTGGTCGTCGGCGAGTTGCCTGCCGGTGGTGGTCTCGGTCGTGTCCTTGGGGAGCGCCTTGTCGAGCGCGGCCTTGAGCTGCGCCTGGCTGGTGCCGGCCGCCGCCTTCACGTCGATCTCGTCGTACGTGCCCTTCTTGCCGAAGAGCTGCTGGGCGGTGGCGGTGTCGAAGAGGGCGAGGCTGCCGCCCGCGGAGACGTTGCCGTCGTCCGTGGTGAAGATCGCGCTGATCGTGGGGGTGAGGACCGGGCCGTTCACGGAGAGGCGGACCGTGTCGCCGACCTTGTAACCGGCGCGGGCGGCGGTCTCGGAGTCGATGGCGACCTGTCCGCTGCCGCTCGGGGCACGCCCGGACGCGAGGGGGTACCGGGCGTCCTTGTCCCCCCAGTAGTTGCCGCCCCGGGACTGGAAGCCGCCGCCCACGAGCTTGCCGTCCTTGTCGGCGATGGCGGTGAAGCCGGAGACGACACCGACGGCCGACGCGGCGCCCGGGGTCTGCTCGGCCTTGTCGAGGAGGTCCTGGGTGAGCTCGGCGGACTTGCCCACCTTGTCGCCCTCGCCCTCCCGGTACTTGGGCGCGACGGCGACGTCGACGTGGTCGAAGCCCTTCGCCGAACTCTTCTGATACGCCTCCGAGATGGTGTTCGTGAAGACCAGCGTGCCCGACACGAACGCCACGCCGAGCATCACGGCGAGCACGGTCATCAACAGCCGGGCCTTGTGCGCGAACACGTTGCGCAGGGCGGTACGGAACATGGGGTTCTCTGTCCAGGGTTGGGGTTGGGGTGAAGGCTGGGGG
>NZ_VMNX01000188.1 GCF_009377235.1 Streptomyces acidicola | reverse complement strand
GGGTGGGGGTGCGGCTGGTGGCCGTGCGCCGGGTCCGGGTGCCGTCGTCGGCGTCTTCGGCCTCGGCCTCGGTCGTGGGCTCGGTGACGGGGCCGGGGGCGGGGGTGGCGTCGTCCGTGCCGGTGGCCGGGCCCTGGCCGCCCGCACCCCACTCCCGCTCCAGCGCCTCGACCCTCCGCTCGGCGCCCTCGCGGGCCTGCCGGTTGGTCCACCACAGTTGGTGGACGACGAGGAGCAGCAGGACGACGCCGAGGGTGACGGAGAGTTCGGCGGAGGTCCACAGCAGACGGCGGTACGTGGCACGCCGGCGCCGGGTGCCGTGGTGGACGACGGCGGGAGCCCGCATGCGTACGCCTCCGTTCGCCTGATTTGCCGGGGCCGCACGATAGGGCGCCTTCCTGCAACTCACCAGAGCGACAGCCCACCGACCGCTCACCGAATGCTCACCGACTGCTTTTGACTCCCCTTCTCACAACCATTGGAAGAAACCTCAGAAAGCGCCGTCACGCCTCTCGACAACACCACCGTTCAGCCCTGACTCTTCCGATGGACTTCCTGATCCCCGGCACCCGCATTCACCCGGAGCTGACATGTCCACACCACAGACACCGCACACACCACACACGCCACAGACACCGCACACACCCGAAGACCGCCCCTCCGCCTTCCGCCGCAGAGCCCTGCTGGCCGCCGCGGGAGGCGCGTTCCTCGGCGGCGCCCTGGGCACGGGCGTGGCCCGCGCCGACGCGACGATCGCGGTCAACCCCGGTACGACGTACGGCACCTGGGAGGGCTGGGGCACCTCGCTCGCCTGGTGGGCGAACGTCTTCGGCACCCGCAACGACTTCGCCGACGCCTTCTTCACCACCAACTCCGTGACGTACAACGGCACGAGCCTCCCCGGCCTGGGCCTCACCATCGCCCGCTACAACCTCGGCGCGTGCAGCTGGAACAGCGTGGGCGGCGAGACCATGGTCAAGTCGCCCAACATCCCGGCGTTCAAGCAGATCGAGGGCTACTGGCAGGACTGGAGCAACGAGGACCCGGCGTCCTCGGCCTGGGACTGGACGGCCGACGCCACGCAGCGGGCCATGCTGCAGAAGGCGGTCCAACGGGGCGCGACGACCGAGCTGTTCGCCAACTCCCCCATGTGGTGGATGTGCGTGAACCACAACCCGTCGGGCGCCTCGGGCGGCGGCAACAACCTCCAGTCCTGGAACTACCGCCAACACGCCTCCCACCTGGCGGCGGTGGCGTTGTACGCGAGGAACAACTGGGGAGTGAACTTCGCGACGGTCGACCCCTTCAACGAGCCGGCCTCCACCTGGTGGACCGACACCGGCACCCAGGAGGGCTGCCACATGGACCCGGCGGTCCAGGCGTCCGTACTGCCGTACATGCGCAGTGAGTTGGACAAGCGGGGCCTGACCGGCGTCCGTATCTCGGCGTCGGACGAGACGAACTACGACACGGCACGCAGCACCTGGAGCTCCTTCGGATCGTCGACGAAGGCACTGGTCAGCCAGGTCAACGTGCACGGCTACCAGGGCTCGGGCGGCCGCCGCGACCTGCTCTACACGGACGTGGTGACGTCGTCCGGCAAAAAGCTCTGGAACTCGGAGACGGGCGACGGCGACGGCACCGGCCTCAGCCTGGCGTCGAACCTCTGCCAGGACTTCCGCTGGCTGCACCCGACGGCGTGGGTCTACTGGCAGGTGATGGACCCGACGGCGGGCTGGGCGATGATCGCGTACGACGCGGGCACGCTGCAGCCGACGACCGTCCAGACGAAGTACTACGTGATGGCCCAGTTCAGCCGCCACATCCGCCCCGGGATGACGATCCTGGACACGGGCGTGGACTACGCGGCGGCGGCCCTGGACCGTTCGGCCCGCCGCCTGGTGATCGTGGCAGTGAACAAGTCGTCCTCCGCCCAGACCCTGACCTTCGACCTCTCCCGCTTCGGCACGGTCACCGGCGGCTCGGGCGGCCTGGTCCCCCGCTGGAACACCCACACCTCCAGCGGCAGCGACCGCTACCGCTCGTACTCGGACACGCGTCTGAGCGGAAAGTCGGTGGCGGTGCCGTTCGCGGCGGGGGCGGTGCAGACGTTGCAGGTGGACGGGGTGGCGGTGTAGGCGGGCATCCCCTCTCCCTCCTCCCCGCGCAGGACCCTGTCCGGTGAAGCCCAAGGCAGGGCCCTGTAAACCCCAGCCACCCCACCTGTACCCACAGGCCACCCACCGGCCACCCACCGGCTCAAACAGCAACCGCGCGCCGTCCCGCCAAAGCGTCAGACCGTCAGGCATCCCAGCAGGTCAGGGGGTTGATTTCCCATCATGGAGTCAGCCGGGCCGCAGGCGTGGCAGCGACGGCGGGCCGACGAGCATTCTCGGTGTCGCAAGCAGGGCCGCGCGGTCCACAACCCCGCGCCGCCCCATCGGCACGGAAGGACACCGAATCATGAACATGCGTACACGACTCACGGTGACTGGCCTGGCAGCCGTCCTGGGCTTCGGCGGCCTCGGGCTCGGGCTCGCGCCGTCGGCCTCCGCCGAGGGCGCCTGCACCAGCTGGCGGACCATCCAGACCTCGGGCAACGCCACCGGGCTCAAGTACCGCGAGTGCGACCGTTACAGCGGCTCCCGCACGCAGACAAAGGCGCAGCTGTACCTGTGGGACAACAAGCACGACGGCAAGATCGCCCAGGCGTACACGGCGACGGGTTCCAACGTGAACGGCGAATGGCGCGAGAGCTGGCACCGCTACTACGGCTGGGGCGACGAGAGCCGGCACAGCCCGCTGATCGACACGGGCTGGCACAAGGGCCACGACGTGCACGTACGGCTCAAGGCAGTGACGGGCTGATCTGTCCGCCACCCGAAGAAACGGCGGTCCGACCTCTCCGGAGGGAGGCCGGACCGCCGTCATTCACGCCGGTCATGCCGGTCCGGCCCCTCCGTGAAACAGATGGAGCACATATTCGTAAGAAGACCAAGGGAGGACCAGCGGAAGACCAGGGAAAGCCAGGTACGCACACCTACTGACCCACGGATATCTGATGCTTGTCATCCAACGGCAGTACGGTGTCCCCCATGCGCCCCGACACCTCCGCCGAGAACGTCGACCACCACGCCGAAGCGGCCCGCCTGGAGCGGACGGCCGGCATCCACCCCGAGGACGCCGAGCACCTGCTCCTGCAGGCCGCGGCCCACCTGGAACTGGCCGGCGCCCGCCCCGAGGCCACGGCACTGTACGACCGCCTCCTGTCGTCCCCCGACTCCCCGGACTCCCTGGAGAACCCCCACCTCGTACGCGCCCTCAAGGCGTCCAACCTCTGGGAGTACGGCCATGAGGCGGAGGCAAGGGCGATCATCGAGGGCCTCCGGACGTCCGCTCCCCGCGACCCGGCCCCCTGGGTGATCGCGGCGGAGGCCCTGGAGGCCCACGACGAGCTGGAGGCGGCGCAGGAGATGTTCACGGAGGGCGCGACGCTGCTCCTGACCGGCGTCTCCGAACCCCCCTACTCCACCCACGCCCTCCTCTTCGGCCGCCACCGCGTACGCCGCATGCTGGGCGTCCCCCACGACGACTGGGACGCCCTCGCGGACACCCTCCACTCGTCCTCGGTCTCCCTGGACGAACTCCACGACCCCAAGCGCGTCTGGTCCCTGGGCTCCGACAACCCGGCGGAACTGGAGGCGGAGATCTCCCGCCTCCGCGCCGAACTGAACGCCTACCGCCAGGCCCTCTCCCGCCCGTTCCCGGTCGCGGTCCTGCACTGGCCGACGGGGGAGCTGGAGGAGCTGGTGGCGGCGTACCCGTCACTGGTCGAGGAGTACCCGTCGCATGGGGAGCACCTGACGACGATAGAGGGGTCACTGCGCGAGCTGTCCGCCTCGGGCACGCCGAACCTTGGGATCGTGACGGGAACGGTCCCGTCGTACGAGGCGTTCGCAGCGTCAGAAGGCTCGTCACCCGCAGACACCACCCTGCTACCGCAGTACGCGACGACGCTGGCAGCGCGGGGACGGGCGGTTACGTGGCCTCCGCAGAGAGGGACGGTGTGCTGGTGTGGGTCGGGTAAGGCGTACGAGGAGTGTCACCGCAGCGGCGGTTGACCGGAGACCCGCGCAAGGCGTGCGGTTGGCTGGGGGCGGGGCGGGGTAGCGAACCTACCCCGCCCCGCACGCTTCAGATGACTGTGACCAGCTCTACTCGTCGCTGAGGTCAAGTTCCCCGTGCCACCGCTTGCGGTGATAGCGGACATAGTCCAGGTGGATCTTGTGCTTCCGATGCCTCTTGAGCTTTGGACGAACGTTTCCGCCAAGCACTGCAGCGCGCACGATTATCGACCAGTCGTCATCAACGACGATGGCACCAATATCAAGCCGCACATGGCAGTTGGGGCACAGACACAGGACGTTCGGTTCCACATCAGGACCTCTATGCGGCTTGCCAAGGGGTCGGATGTGAGCGCCTTCGCTATAAGGCTTCCCATCTGGCCCCAGCAAACGCAGGCCGCACACCTGGCACTCTCCGTCGTAGAGAGCCTTCACGTTCCTTGTCACCGCAGCGTCGCGCACCAGACGCTGCACCTGCGCAGAACGTGTCTCAGGGAACTTCTCGCCCTGTTGGGCTTCTTCCTCCGTTCCCTCTTCGATCTCACTCCCTACAGGCTCCAACTCTTCTTGCAGGAGCCCTTTCTGCCGCTCCAGCAAGTTGGAGATCCGACCTTCTATCGACGTCGGATCTTGGAACTCATCAGGCAGACGTTCCAGGTCAACCTGGCAGATCTTGACGGGGGTGCCATCTGGTGCCGGTGACCTCGATACCGCCGCGCGGGCCTCCGTGATCTCGTACAGGCCGTCGTACCTATAGCAATCGATCGGGGAGTACCGAGAGTCCCCTTCCCAGCCACGAATGACCCGAATGGGGTGCCCGCGCTCATAACTCCGCATCAAAGCCGCATTATCGCGGTATGCCCAAGATTGACTACGAAGGAGCTTTTTAACCCCATTTACCTCATATTTGTCGGCGTCGGGCGAGGCTCCCGTGTACCGAACCCAGGTCCAGTGATCCTCGTCGTCCTCGTATCCGCCATGCAGCACGATGGCGTCGGCGACTTCAGCGCCATCCTCGTCGGCAAGCCAAGAGATACCTCGCTGATTGTCTCTATGCAGCTTGGCCCGTTGCAGCGGTATCCGGCGGCGGTACTCCGCTCCTGGGGCAATGCCTTCTATGTGACCAATCCTTCGCTCTCCCACACCGACATACTGGATCCCATCGATCGCTTCTGTCACGTCAGATTCCAGAGTTGACCGTGTCACCGCTAACTGTGATCGCCTCAAGCCTGCACCACTTGTCAGTGGTCTCTGTTACAACTGGTCACGGCGGCAAGCGAGCAATCAAGGTGGCCCAACGTGACTCAGCCAGGGGATCTGTCACAACCCATCGCTGGCGTGTATGAGGAGCTCATCACGCTGCGGTGCGAGAAAAAGCTGAAGGAGCTCGCAGCCCTCGGGTGGCGTCCGGTCAGCGACGTGGTTGGACCTGAGTCAGTTCCTCACGTCCTCGCACGACATGTCGCCCAGACAGTACGACGCGTACTGCTGGACCTCCCGGCCGAGGAGCGGGTGTACGCGGCCAACCACATCCTGGAGTCCATCAGCACCCTCGAAGGTGCACAGGAGTGGGTAGATCTCGTGGCCGACGGCCCCCGTCAACTCCTCGCGCTGACAAGGCAGGAAGCTCCCGGTGTATTCGCCTTACGCCCAGGTATCCCGCTCTCCGACACAGCACTCATCACCAACTCACCGGAAGATCCGAGCCTCGGCTTCGAGTTACGCGCCGAGCTCGCCACCGCCGACCGTGTTGACCTGCTCTGCGCCTTCGTAAAGTGGCACGGACTGCGCATCATCGAGAAGTCCCTGAGGGCAGCTCATGAGCGAGACGTGCCAATACGCGTCATCACGACGACCTACATCGGCGCGACGGAGCGACGCGCGCTGGATCGACTAGTGCAGGAGTTCAACGCCGAGGTCAAGGTCAACTACGAGACGCGGTCGACACGACTGCACGCAAAAGCGTGGTTGTTCCGCCGCAAGAGCGGTTACGACACGGCGTACGTCGGCAGCTCCAACCTCTCCAAGGCCGCGCTGCTCGATGGTCTTGAATGGAACGTTCGGCTGTCTTCCATCGCGACTCCGGACGTGCTGCGGAAGTTCGAGGCGACCTTCGAGGCGTATTGGAGCGATCCGTCCTTCGAGCTGTACGACCCGGATACTGACGGCAGCCGCCTACAGGAGGCCTTGGCGATCGCCGGAGGCGCCTCCTCGACAGCCGCTGTGGAGCGCAAAATCACCCTGTCCGGCCTTGAGGTACGACCATATCCGCATCAGCGCGACATGCTGGAGCGACTGGAAGTCGAGCGTGCGGTTCACGACCGACACCGGAATCTGCTGGTGGCGGCAACCGGTACCGGCAAAACGGTAATGGCGGCACTCGACTACAAGCAGCTGAGCAAGAAGTTCGGCCGAAACCTGCGCCTGCTCTTCGTGGGTCACCGTAAGGAGATCTTGCAACAATCCCTGCGGACCTATCAAGACGTATTGGTGGACCCGAACTTCGGCGAATCCCTCCACAGCGGAGATATCCCGGAACGCTGGACGCATGTCTTCGCCAGTGTCCAGTCGCTGAACACGAGGACACTGGACCGGCTCGCACCCGATCATTTCGATGTGATCGTGATCGACGAGTTCCATCACGGAACCGCACCAACGTACCGAAAGATCCTTGACCACTTCAAGCCGTTGGAGTTGCTGGGCCTGACCGCCACCCCCGAGCGCATGGATGGCAAGAACATCCAGGACGAGTTCTTTGATGGCCGGATCGCTGCCGAAATGCGGCTCTGGGAGGCACTGGAGAATGATCTCCTCAGCCCGTTCCACTATTTCGGCATTAGCGACAACACCGACCTGAGCACGGTGAAGTGGAAGCAGGGCGCCTACGAAGTGAACGCCCTAAGCGACGCGTTGTCCGAAAACGTCACGCGTGCACGGTTGGTCGTGAAGGCCGTTGAGGAAAAGGTCGCCCAGCCGGCCAACATGCGTGCGCTGGGTTTCTGCGTGTCGGTCACACACGCTCACTTCATGGCGGAGACCTTCCGCACTGCCGGTCTCAATGCCGTTGCTCTGTCCGGCAAGACTCCCGCAGACCAACGTAAGCAGGCACTCTCTGACCTCAAGTCAGGGGCACTGCAGGTCATCTTCTCAGTCGACCTCTTCAACGAGGGGCTCGACATCCCGGACGTTGACACTTTGCTCCTGCTCCGCCCCACCTCCAGCGCGACAGTGTTCCTCCAGCAACTCGGCCGTGGCCTCCGTCGCACCGAGGACAAAGCCGTACTGACCGTGCTGGACTTCATTGGCCAGCATCGCAAGGAGTTCCGTTTCGAGAACCAGTTCCGCGCCCTGACGAGCCTGACCCGCAAGAGGCTCCTGGACCACATGGAGCATGACTTCCCCCAGCTTCCGTCCGGCTGCGAGATTGTCCTTGAGGAGAAGGCCAAGAAAACCATCATCGCTAACATCAAGGAACAAATCAGCATCAACGTAACGGCACTAGCACGCGAGGTAGCCGAATACGCCGAGCCGCAGCTCGGCCATTATCTTCACGAGAGTGGCCGTGAACTCAAAGAGCTCTACAAAGGAAGTGGCAACTCATGGACGGGGCTGCTCCGCCGATCTAGCATGTTGCAGGATGAGGCTCCGGAAGGCGAAGCCGCGCTTCTCAAGCGGGTTCCCGCCTTCCTTCACGTGGACGACCCGCTGCGAGTAGCAGCGTACACACGAATGCTCGAAGACGATGCACCTCCCTACAACGAGCTCGACGAACAGCAACAGGCCTACGCCCGCATGCTCTTCTTCCAGCTGTGGCCGCTGGGCGGCATAACCCGCAAGGACTTCGCAACATACAGCGCCGGGTTTGCAACTCTGCGCAAATATCGCGCATTCCGTAGCGAGTTGCGCCAAGTATTGAAGTACAACTTGGCCCACACTGAGCACGTCCCGATCCCGCTCCTAAGGGTTGGAGGCCCGAGCGGTATCCCACTAACAGTGCACGCTTCGTATAGTCGCGAGGAGATCCTTTCCTCCCTTGGTCAGTCCTACATCGGGGGCTTCATGCCGGGCGACTTCCGCGAGGGCGTGAAGTGGTGTGAGTCGATCAAGACCGACGCCCTCCTCATCACGCTAGAGAAGGACGAGAGGGATTTCTCACCGCAGACCCGCTACCACGACTACGCACTCAGCGAGACTCTCTTCCATTGGGAGTCCCAGAACCAGACATCGGAAAGCTCCCCGACTGGCCTCCGCTATCAGCATCATGTCACTGAGGGCAGCCACGTCCTGCTCTTCGTCCGGCGCTACAAGAACACCGATATTGGCGGAGCCCAGCCGTGGTTGTTGCTGGGTCCGGCCAAGTACGTGGAACATACGGGGAGTAAGCCGATGGCGATCACGTGGAGACTGAACCACGAGATTCCAGCGGACGTCTGGTCCTATTCGGCGATCGCCGCTGGATGAACTCCCGCTCATTCGCCGGTCAGGCCCACCTCGGCCTCGAAGTGGGTCTGTGCGCGATCGAGCGCCTCGTCAGCGTCGCATCCGTGAGCCCACAACCAGTGGAGCACATCCGCGATCATGTCGATCGCCGCTTCCTCCGCCACCGCCACGCTGAGCCCGCCGGAGCGCGCTGGCCGTGGTAGGAGCACCCGCTCGTTCCCGTACACGCTCAGCAGCGCTTCGGCTCGGGTCACTCGTAGGCCTCCGCAGTGCCCGTCCACGGCAGGCAATCCCGTGGCCAGTTCACACCAGGTCACCTTCTTGTCGGCGTTCAGCTGGACGCCCCATCTGTCAGTGATGGCATCGATGAGGGCCATTCCGCGGCCTGCTTCGGAGTTGGCCTCTGCATCGACAAGGGTGGGAAGAGCACGGGTATCGGGGTCGTGGACCTCGATACGCAGGCGGGTGCCGCTGATGGAGACAGCCAGAGTGGCCGGAGTGCCGACCCCAACGTGCGCGATGACGTTCGAGACGAGTTCGCTGAGACAGAGCTGAGCGTCGTCAATGACTTCGTGCAAACCCCAGAGCCCCAAGTGCAGCCGCATGAGGCGCCGCAGGGACGCCACCTCTTCGGCCTCTGCCACGAACGGCAGGCTCCAGGGCTTCCTCGTTACACCTACAGCGCAGCTCATCACTCAACCCCTCCGACTCTAGGTCGAGTTGCGTTGTGCAATCGATCCTGCACATAGAGTTGCATTGAGACTCTCAAAATGGAACTCTCATCCCGCAGGGCTTGGAGCACGGTCACTCGCTTCACGCCCCCGGCGCGCGCGACGTTGCAGCCAGTCTCAGTCACGCTCCACGATCTGACAGATCGACATGAAAGGCCCCGAAGATGGCAGTTGGACCCACCACCCGTAGGCGTCAGTTGGGCGCCGACCTGCGTCGTCTCCGTGAGCTCAAGGGGCTAACACTTGAGGAAGCGGGCGCTTGCGTCGGCATCTCGAAGGCGACACTCAGTCGCTACGAGACGAAGGAGGGCACAGTCAAATGGCCAGCTGTCGATGCCCTCTGCCGTGAGTACGGCGCCTCCGATGAGGAACGTCTTGCGCTGGTCGAGCTCGCTAAAGGAGCCAAGATCCAAGGCTGGTGGCGGTCACTGGCCGATCCCATCCCCGAGTCCATGAACCTCATGCTCACGCTCGAAGATGAGGTGGTACGCGAAGACCATTACGCCTGCATGTACGTTCCAGGCCTCCTCCAGACCCGTGCATACGCCGAAGCCGTGCATCGTGCTTCGGAAGTGCAGTGTCCGGAACGCGAAGTCCAGCACATGGTCGACATCCGCATGAAGAGGCAAGAGCTCCTGGAGCGTGACGAGCCGCCGCACATCTGGTGTGTGATCGATGAGGCCGCCATCAGGCGCGTCGTCGGTGGTCACCAGGTCATGCGCGACCAGCTACGACACCTGCTCGACATGTGTAATCGACCCAACATCACGGTCCAGGCACTCCCCTTCTCAACAGGCGCCCACGCTGCGGCAGTCGGGAGCTTTGCGATCCTGCGCGGGCCGAAGCCTGAGCTGGACGTGGTCTACGTAGACCTCCTCGGCGGAGGACTGTTCATGGAGAAGCCCCAGGAACTGGATCGCTATAGGTTGGCGTTCCAGTACCTGAGCGCACAGGCGCTCGACCTCGAATCGTCCAAGGAACTCATCCACCGCATAAGCCAGGAGCCCTCATGACGACGACGCCCACCCCCCACTGGTTCAAGTCTTCTTACAGCGGAGGCAGCGGGACGGAGTGCGTGGAGTGCGCTCGTACCGGTGACGGCACCCTCGTTCGCGACTCGAAGCATGTTGAAGGGCCCGTGGTCGTCGTACCAAGCCATGCATGGGAGACGTTTATACGGGCCCTTCGAGGTCGTCTGGTCTAGGTTGCAACTGGGTTGGGGGCAGTCCTGCGGCGCGCCGCACTGACCCACCATGTGTTCGCCGACCATGGGGACCTCATCGACGTGCGGCTGGGCCCATGACACTCCAATACATCAGCGATGCTCTGGACGGCTGGCCCACGCACACTGAGCAGATGGCCCGGCACCGCCCGCGTATGGCCCACCGCCCCTACCTCGACCGCCGGGAGGCGGCCGGGCCGGAAGCGGAAGCCCGCAACCGGGTCGTCCGCGTGTTCAGCAACGACGAACGCTGCGCGGCGACACCACGTGCTCCCGCTCGCCCCGTGATCACAACTGCGGCTCGACCGTCCGGTCGTCGGTGTGCAGCAGGTAGTCGCCCGGATCCAGGTTCATCGCCTTCCGCTTCGGCGAAGCCCAGTAGCGCGCGTTACGGTCGGTGAATGGCTCCGGGCCGTCATAGGAAATGAGCCACATGAACTGGTTGCGCGCGCGATCCACCCAGGCGCCATCGATGGTGAAGCCCAACTCCAGGCGCAGCGGCAGGATTTCCGTACGCCACCGCTCCACCCACTCGTCGAGCAGTCCCTCTCGCACGGTGTAGGTGCGCAGCTGAGTGGTCTTGGGCATGCGGTCCCTCCTGGGTCGTGGCTCTCGTGCAGCAGGCTATGTGCCGGTGAAAGGGCAACGCCCCGAGGTGCACGCGGCCTGACCAGCGTCAGCACACCAGAGTCGGCGAGGTCCGCCTGGGGGATGTCAGCGGGCTCCGCCATCCGATGGAGGCGAACGCCCCCCGTAGCTGATGTGTACCGGCGGGGTGGTGCTCCAGGCTGGAGTTCTCGTTCTCGCAGAGGGAGGGGCATCCAGTGGAACGGTGGGACCGGGTGGGGCGGTGCGCGGGATATGGGGCGGCTCTGGCACTGTCGCCCTATTTGTTGATCAAGGTGTCGTGGGTCGTCGGCTCTCTGCTGGGTCTGGCGCCGATCGGGGAGGGCTTCAACCTCGCCGGCTGGGTACTCCTCAATACGGTGACCACCGGCATGGCGGGCCTGGGAATTGCTCTGGCGCTTGCCCTGGTTCGGCCCTGGGGCATGCGGATACCGGGGTGGCTGGTGGCATTCTGCGCTTGGACGGGGGCGGGATTCCTCGTGTCGATCCTGCCGTACGCCGTGCTCACCACGGTGCTCGACGCCGGGCGGGGCAGTGCGGCTGACAGCGGACGCGGCGACTCGTCCATGCCTGGCTGGGAAGCCGCTTTGATCCAGTTCGGCTTCATCGGGATGGGGTCCGGCCTGGCGCTCGCACTCCCCGCCTACCTGCGGCGGCGCTGGCCCGAGGCGTTCACCCGGCAGGGCGCGGACGGTACCCCTACCGCTCCGCCGTGGGCGGCTTTCGCCGCCGGCGCCGTCGGCCTTGTCTGGCTGTACTGGGCGGCCGGCGGCACCCTCGGTGTCGCGAACCCGGCCGAACGGGATACCAACTGGCTCCTGCTGACGGGCGTGGGTGCTCTCTGGGCGCTTCTCGGCGGCGCCGCCTCCTGGACGCTGTCCCGGAAGCGTGCGGCCCAAGTGCCCCATGGGTTCCTGCTGGCGCTCGCCTGGCTCGGGTCGGGCTCACTCTTCGCCTGGAGTTGCTGGAAACTGCCTCTCACCGTGTACGTGGCCCTGGCCCACCCAGCCGATGTCACGATGCCGGAGAACCTCGCTGTCGCCCCTGTGTTGCACTTCGCCGCCGTCGCAGCGGGGGTTGGCATGGTGAGATCACTGGTTGGTTCACACGTACGCCCACGCCCAGGCCCACGCACTTGCGCCGGGCCGACGCCCCTGCACGAGTAGGAGCCCGGCTGACCGTGACCGTACCCGTCACGTGCCTGCCGCCACCGGCCGCCGCAGCAGATACACCGCCGCGGTCGAGACCAGCACCGCCATGCACAGGATGAAGACCAGCCCCGCGCCCTCCAGGCCGATCGGGCCCGTCAGGAAGCCCACGCCGATCACCGGTACCGAGATACCGGCGTACGCCACCACGAACAGCGTCGAGATCACCTCCGCGCGCCGGTCCGCCGGAGACACCGCGGCCACCGCGGACAGCGCCCCGCGGAACGACAGCCCCTGCCCGCACCCGCCGACGAGCGCGCTCAGCACCACCAACGCCAGCAGGTCCCACCGCAGCGCGCCCGCGAGCAGGGCCAGCCCGGCGAGGAGTACGGCGCAGCCGAGCGGCAGTGAGCGCCGCACCCCGACCCGGCCGACGGCCAGTTGCCCGGCGGTCGAGGCGAAGAAGGCGAGGGCGACGACCAGTCCGCTCAGGGCGTGGTCGGTCAGGTGCAGGGACCGTGCGAGGAACGCCGGGCTGACCGACGTGAACACCCCGAACAGGGCGAACCCCGCGAACGAGGCGGTCGCCGCGGGGCCGAACACCGCCCGTACCTGCAGGGGCAGGGCGGGCCGCTGTGGTCGTACGGTGCTCAGCGGCAGCCGCTCCCGTACGGTCTCCGGAAGTCGCAGCAGGACGGCGGCCGAGGCGGCCACCAGCGCGAGGTGCACGGCGAACGGCAGGTACAGCGGCCAGGCGGCGTACTGTGCGAGCACTCCGGCGAGCAGTGGGCCGCAGCCCAGTCCGCCCATGTTGGCGGCCGTCGCCACGAACGTGGCCCGGGAGGCGCCGCCGGACGGCGCCAGCTCCATCACGTACGCCGTGGCGGCCCCGGTGAACAGACCGGCGGACAGTCCCGACAGCAGCCGCCCCGCGTACAGCCAGCCCACGCCGGTGGCGGACAGGAAGCAGACGGCGCTCGCCGCCGCGAAGCCCAGGCCCCACAGCAGCACCGGACGCCTGCCGACGGCGTCCGAGGCGTTGCCCGCCAGCAGCAGCACGCCGATGACCGCGAAGGCGTACACGGCGTACACGACGGTCACCGTCAGCTCGGAGAACCCGAACTTCTCCTGGTAGAGGGGGTAGAGCGGGGTCGGCAGCGTGGTACCGGCCATGCACACGGCGAACACCGCCCCGCTGAGCAGACACTCGCGCCACCCTCGGCGATCACCGTCCATGCCGCTGACGGTAACTCCGCGTGCCGCGCCGGCCGGGCCCGGCACGCCACCGGTACGAGCGCGGGTGCGGGTACGGGTACGGGTACGGGTGCCACTATGAGTGCAGGTACGGCAGCATCCCCCGGTCACCCGGCTGCCGCAGCAGCTCCTCGATGCGTGAGCGCATGGCCATGGCGCGTGGGTCGGAGTACGGGTTTGGGTTCAGGTGGGTCAGGGCCTCGGTCCAGTGCGTGTGGGCGGCCTGGGGGTCCTTCGGGTGGACCGCGGTGGCCAGGTGGTCGAGTTCCAGGGCGTGTTGCCAGGTGTCCCCGAGGTCGCGGTGGACGGCCGCGGCCTGGCGGTGGAAGGCGGTGGCCTCGGGCAGGCGGCCGGCGCTCAGGCGGGTGCTGGCGATGTTGGACAGCACGGTGGCTGTGCTCTGGCGGTGGTCCAGGTCGCGGTAGAGGGACAGGGCCTGGCCGAAGTGCGTGTCGGCCAGGTCGAGGTCGCGCCGTCGAAGGTGGATCAGGCCGATGAGGTTGAGTGCGTGGGCCTCGTCGAACCGGCTGTCCGAGCCGCGCGCGAGGGTGACGGCCCAGCCCAGTGCGTCGAGGCCTTCGGAGAAGTTGTTCAGAGCCCTGTGCGCGATACCCGTGTTGATGAGCAGCCGTGTCCGGGCTCGCGAGTCGTCCTCTCCTTCGGCGGCCTCCAGGCCGATTCGGCCCAGCTCCAGCCAGTCACGTTCCGACGCGGAAGGGGGCCGTGCGAACCACAGCACGGTGGCCAACTGCCAGGCTGCCTGCCTGAGTCCGTTGCGGGCCGCGCCGCGTACGAGGGGGAGGAGTTGCCGTGCTCCCGCTCGGACCAGTCAACGGCGGCGTTGTAGTCGGCGAAGGCGAGCGGCCGCACGCCGGGTGGGGGCTCCTGGAGCGGCAGATGCTCCTCGGACGGGTACAGCCATGTCTGAGCGGCGTCCGCTGTGTGCAGGTACCAGCTCACGATGCGCCGCACTGCCGCTTGCCGCTGCTCGGAGGATTCGTCCGTCTGCACCGTCTCGGTGGCGTAGGCACGCAGCAGGTCGTGGAACTGGAACCGGTCCGGAGCGGTCTGTTCCAGCAGGTGGGCGCCGACGAGATCGTCGAGCAGCCGGCGGGCTCGGCTGGGCGTGAGTTCGCCGAGCGCGGCCGCGGCGGGGAGGCTGAACTCCGCCCCCGGGTGCAGCCCGAGCAGTCGGAAAAGGCGGGCTGAGTCCCCGGGAGGCCGTCCCCTGCTGTCGTCCCTGTCGTCCCTGTCGTCCCTGTCGTCTCTGTCGTCTCTGTCGTCTCTTGGCGTGTCGATCGCTGTGCCCCGATCAAGCCGGTGGTGGGGGAGGCAGGTGGGCCACCGCCCGGTCGAAGTACGCCTGGACGTCCTCGGCGGCCTCGTACACGTACCGCAGATAGTCCGTCCAGCGGCGAACGGTCCGGGGATCGGTGAAGCGGATCGCTCCGTCCGGCTGCCCGGTGTCGGTGTACAGCACGCGGAAGAGAGTCCGGCCGTCCAGCAGGTTCAGCTCCGGCAGGGATCCGTCCGCCTCGGCGGAGGCGATCGCGGATGCGGGCAGGACACGGACGGAGTGGCCGCACTCCGCGCTCAGGCGGAGCCAGTGCAGTTCCCACTGCACGTACGGTGTCAGGGGCTCCTCGACCACGCGGATGCGGTGGAAGACCGCGCCCCGCGACTCCTCTTCCCGGGCCTTCCGCCGCAGGGCGTCACGCTCGGCTTCGAAGAGGCGTAACGCCTCCGGCCAGTCTCCCGTGCGCAACGCGTCCCGGCTGTCGTCGTTCGTCTCCTCGAAGTGCTGCAACCGCTCCAGTTTCCAGGATTCGCCGTCGCGGATCGCCGTCCGGCGCTCCCGGAAGTCCCGTTTGTAGTCCTGGCGCGTGAGCCGGTCTCCCAGTTCGTCAGGGAGCGCGGGGATACGGAGATCAAGCATCGGGGATGTCTGCCTTCGCCGCGCTCAGCATGTTCCCGGGGATCACGACCAACCGCTCGTCCGGGCCCAGCGTGACTCCGCCCGGCAGGTGCGAGCCGTAGTGGACGGTGAGATCGCGGCCGATCACGGCGACGTCGCCGTTGCTCAACTGCCAGATGTCCGGGCACTCGTCGTCGTCCGGAATTGCCGAGTTCCGCCGCGGACCTCCCGAGCCGTTTGACGAATAACGCCGACGGGTCGGCTTCCCACGTACGGGCCATGGCAGGCCTCCTGATCACCGGCGTCACTGACAGTCGCCTCGCATGTCAACGATACCGAGCGTGCTGGGTAGTGCACAGCGTGTGATTTCGCCGGATGGTGCGGGTTTCTCGGCCTGCCTCGGAGGTGTGCGCCTCCGTTCGGATGCTCACGGCTTTCAGACGCTCGCGGCTGTCAGATGCTGCTCACGGCTGTCAGATGCTTACGGCTTTCGGGCGAGGCCGACGTACGTGGAGACCTCGGCGTCGGTCACGTCGGCGGCGATCCGGGTTTCCTCGGCCATGCCGTCGGCGTTCCAGCGGTGCGGGACTTCGAGGCCGGGCGGGACGAGCTCCAGGTCTGCGAAGAACCGCTCCACCTCAGCCTTGCCGCGCGCCTGTGCCGGGATGCCGGAGGAGCGGTAGACGTCGATCGCGCGGCCGATGCCCTCGGGGTCGAAGTCCGTCGTGACGTGGGACAGCGCCAGGTACGAGCCGGGGGCGAGGGCGCCGAGCAGGTGCTCGACGATGGCGTAAGGGCCCGGGTCCTGGTCGTCGGGGAAGAAGTGCAGCAGGGCGTTGAGGCTGAGGCCCACCGGGCGTTCCAGGTCGAGGGTCTCGGTCAGTTGGGGTGCGGCCAGGATGGAGGCGGGGTCGTTCAGGTCGGCCTGGACGAACGCCGTGCGGCCTTCGGGGCTGCCGTTCAGCAGGTGCTCGGACTGGGCGAGGGCCACTGGGTCCTTGTCGACGTAGACCACGCGGGAGCCGGGGATGACGCTCTGGGCGATCTCGTGAAGGTTGGGGCTGGTGGGGATGCCGGTGCCGAGGTCCAGGAACTGCCGGACGCCGCGTTCGGCGAGGAACCGGGTGGCCCGGTGCATCCACACGCGGTTGGTGCGGGCGATGACCATGATGGCCGGGAAGGCGGCGATCGCTCTGCCCGCGGCGGCGCGGTCGGCCGCGTAGTTGTCGCGGCCGCCCAGGTAGTAGTCGTACATGCGGGCGATGCTCGGCTGGTGGGTGTGCAGCTCGCTGTGTGACTCGGTGTGTGACTCGGCGTGTAACTCGGTGGCGCTCATATCCGCTCTCCCCGTTCTCTCCGGCCTCGCTCCGTTTGTGGGTCAGTTCGTGGTGGCGGCCGCCGACGGGCGCTCGTCGGGTTGGTCCGGGTCCACGGAGAAGGCCGTGTCCCCCGCCACCGCCACGATCGCGTCCTTCACCAGCAGCACGCTCGGGAGCCGGTCCTCCGCCGAGGTCCCCGGGTCGTCCAGCTTTTCCGTGCTCCAGATTTCGGTGCCGCGCAGGCGGTCGAGGGCGAGGAGACGGCCGTAGCGGTTGACGAAGTAGAGGTTGTCGTACGTCTTCGACAGGACCGGCGCCGACAGGTTCTCGATCTGGGTGTCCATCTCCCACAGCAGGGCGCCCTTGGCCGCGCTCGTCGCGGTGACGGTTCCGTCGGGGCGGACGAAGTACACGGCATCGCCGACGAGGCTGGGCGTACCACGCGGGGTGGACCTGCCGCGCGAGGTGTTCGGCCCACTCGAGGTGTCCGTGCCGCCCGAGGTGTCCGGCAGGGAGATTCGGGTGACGGCACCGCTGGTCGGGTTCACCCGTAGCAGTTCCTTGTACGGCTCGTCCTGCCCGTTCCTCGACTCGGACTCCAGGCTCTGCCGTACTGCGAACAGCGGCTGTCCCTCGATCGCGCCGAGCGGCTCCGCCGCCAGGGGCAGCTCGTCGAGTTCGCGCGCCGTGCCGTCGACGGGGTCGAGGCGCACGAAGCCGGCCGGGCCCTTGAAGGGGTCCTCGGCGTTGACGCAGATGCCGTAGGGGGCGCCACCCAGGACGGCCGGGGCGCAGGAGGTGCCGGCCGACGACTTCGCCGGTGTCCGCCACTGGGGCTTGCCCGTCTTCGCGTCGAGGGCGACGAACTCCTTCCCCTCGTCCGACATGGCCAGGACGCCGCCGCTGAACAGGGCGGCGGGACTGCCCGCGTCGATCTTGCCGGACCAGACCCGTTTTCCGGTGTCGGTGTCGATGGCGACCACCTGCTGGGTCGAGAACACCGTGTCCTCGTTCGGCTGCACGTGTGCGTACACGAGCCCGTCCTGTACGCCGAGAGGGCGCTCGGCGGCCTGCGAGTTGCTGCCGAAGCGCCACTTGATGCGGCCCGAGGCTGCGTCGATCCGGGCGACCGTGAAGCCGGTCCCCGCGCAGTACACGGAGTCGCCGGACTCGGAGGACCCGCCGGGCGCCGACGACCCGCTTGACGCCGACAACCCGCCGCGCACGCAGCCGGATTCCACGGTGTCCACGTTGTTGACCACGGAGTCCTTCGCGGCGCGGGTGAGGTTCACCTGCCAGGGCTGCCAGCCGGTGGGGAGCGCGGCGGCGGGGGTGTCGGAGGCGTCGGCGGATGTGCCCTCGTTGTCCGCGTTCCCCACCTGGGAGACCACCACGGCGACGGCCAGGGCCGTACCGGCGGCGATGAGGACGCGGCGTGCACGGCGGCGGGGGCCCCGGCCGCCGGAGCCTGGCGTGCTGAGGCCCTTGCCGTCTCCCGGAGCGGTCGGCGCGCCTGGCGCGAACGGGGCCGGGGTCGAGGTCGGGGTGTGGGCTGACGCCGGGGTTGAGGTTGGGACCT
>NZ_VMNX01000187.1 GCF_009377235.1 Streptomyces acidicola | reverse complement strand
GGGTGGGACAGCATCGGGGGCGCGGGCGCCAGGAGCGCGGTGTGGGAGGCGCTGCCGCCGCTGCCCGGGCCCGTGCCGGGCAGGCGCAGGGGGACGCGGTCGTCGGGGTGCGCCGGGTCCGGTCCCGCTGCCGCCGGGTCCGTCTTCGCGTCGGCCTGCTGTTCCCGGGGTGTCCGCGTGGAGGTGGGCGGCTGAGGCCGGGGAGCGGGAACGGTCGGTGTGCGGGAGGCCTCGGCGCGATGCCCGGACGGGGGGCCGGCCGTGGCGTCGGCGGGTGCCTCCGGTCCTTCCATGTGCCCGGCCAGCCACAGCAGTTCGGCCAGCTCGACGGAGGTCGGCGGCTCGCCGTCGCCCGCCTCGGCGAGCAGGTCGGCGAGCCGGCCGATCCCCTCCGGCCCGTCTCCCGCGGAACTCATCAGAACGTGTCCGCCTCGTCCCCGGTACGGCTGAGATACGGCATCAGCTGCTCCGCGAGCTCGTCCCGGGACGCCGTGTCGAGGCCCGCCACACCGGTCAGATAGACGGCGTTCAGCAGCTGGTCCGTCGCCAGTTCCCCGTCCGTGCCCCGGGACAGGAAACGGTTGATCAGGTCGCGGGCGTACGCGTCCGGCTCGCCCAGGTGGGCGCGCACGATCTGCTCCAGGTGTGTGTCGCGCGGCTGGTGGAGCTCCAGGCGGACACAGCGGCGCAGGAAAGCCGGCGGGAACTCGCGCTCTCCGTTGCTGGTCAGCACCACGAACGGGAACGCCCGGCACCGCACCCGGCCCCGCGCCACCGGCACCCGGTCGTCCGTGCCGTCGACCATCACCTCCGCCGTGGGGGTGTGCCGGGCGGCCCGGACCAGCTCCGGGATCTCGTACTGGCCCTCCTCCAGGATGTTCAGCAGGTCGTTCGGCAGGTCCAGGTCGCTCTTGTCGATCTCGTCGATCAGCAGGGCGCGCGGGCGGCCGTACGGCAGGAGGGCCGTGCCCACGGGGCCCAGGCGCAGATGGTCCTGGAGTTCGCCGTCGAGCGGGAGTTGCTCGCGGCCGGCGGTGCGCTGGTCGCGGGCGGCGGCGCGTCCGGCCGCGTACAGGCGGGACAGCGGGTCGTACTGGTAGAGGCCGTCGCGGAGCGTCGTACGGCTGGTGATGTTCCAGCGGAGCACCGGGCCCAGCCTGAGTTCCCTGGCGACCGCGTACACAAGGCTCGACTTGCCGCTGCCGGGCGGGCCGGTCACCAGCAGGGGTCTGCGCAGATACAGGGCCGCGTTGACGAGCTGGACCGCGCGGTCGGTGGCGCGGTAGGTGCGGGCACGGTGGAGTCGGTCGGGGGAGGAGGCCGAGGTGTCGTCGCCGTCGGCGGGGGTGGCCAGCGCCGGCCCGCCGTCGAAGGCGCGCCACGGCGGTGGCTCGGGCAGCCGGTCGATGCCGTCGTGGGGCTCGCTCGAACCCGTGTAGACGGGCCACAGGGACATGGGGGGTGTGCTCCTCGTACGGGTGCGTGCGGGGGGTGAGGGCGTGCGGGTCCGGTTCTCGCGTGCGCCTCACCCGACCGGCGAGTGCTGGTAGCCGACGGGGTCGGGCAGACAGCGGGGATCCTCCCAGAGCAGCGCCAGGTCGGACGCCCAGTGCGGTTCGGGCGACTCGGACGCGTAGGCCGTCTCGCGCAACTCGTGGATGTGCGTGGGAAGTTCCCCCGGGGCCAGACCCGCGAGGTGTTCGGCGAGGCGGTCCAGGAAGGCCGCGCCCCGGCAGTCGTCGTGGGTGTGCCCGCCCCGGCAGCCGGAGCGCGGCCACAGCATCACCGGCACCGCCGCGTTCAAAGTCGCCTGGAACAGCCGCCGGGTGCCGTCGGCGCGCGGCGGGGCGCCGAAGCCCACCATGTCCGCGCCCCGGCGCAGCCCGATGGTCAGCTTCACCGGGTCCTGCCCGACGGTCCCGCAGCCGATACGGCGCAGCCGGGCCGACCGCTGCGTGTCGAGCTCCCGCCACTTCTGCAGCAGCTTGTGCTGGAGACCGCCGCTGCGCCGCCGCTCCAGGTCCATGACGACGAGCGGCGCGAAGGTGCCGAGCGGGCTGTCGTCGTCGGCGCTGCGCTGCCAGTGCGCCACGTCCGCGTTGAGCCACCGGCGCGGCAGCACGAAGGCGAGCAGCTCCCGGGCGCCCGGCTCCAGCGCGTGATACGCCTCGTCGATGCGCTCCAGGGCGTACGGCCGCACCCGGTCGGCGGGCAGCCGGCGCTGGCCCACCACCTTGCGGTGGTTGCCGTTGTACGCGGACACCTCCACCAGGAACTGCTGGTCCCCGGAGCCGCTGGGCGCGATCTCGACGAGGATCGGGGACCAGGAGCGGGTGTCCGCACCGCTTACGGGCGCGGGCACCGTCAAGGGCGCGTACCCCGGCGTCGCCCCGGCGTGGGTGTACGGCCAGGACCGCAGGGCTGTCCGGGTCGGCGTGTGCTCGACGAAGTCGGCGAGCCGCTCCGCGAACCGGACCGCCGCCTTCGTGTCGGTCACCTCGGAGAGGAGATACCAGGCGGCGTCCCACAGGGAGGCGAAGCCGTGCGGTGGGGGCGGGGGGCCGAAGGCGGTGACGGCTTCCTCGTAGAGCCGCTGGGGGCTGCACTCCAGTTCGCCGTGGCGCGCCGCCTCCTCGACCAGCAGCCGGAGCCGCTCCTTCTGCGGCCCGTCGTACTCCGGGGTCGGGATCAGGTCGCCGAGGCGGGGCCAGTAGCGGGCCATGACGTTCGCCGGCAGCATCCGTCCGTTGCGGACCCCGGGATCGCGGGCCGCCGCCGAGACCATGCCGACGACCCGGCCGCTGTCCGCGAGCGTCACCGCCGCCCCGCTGAACCCGGGCACCAGTGGCTGTCCGTGCGCGGCCCACGCCTCCAACTGCACCCACTCACCGGCGATCAACTGTTCGGCGGTGGCCCGGTACTCGGCGAGCGTCCCCTCCTCGTACCGCTTCGGGAAGCCGTACGCGAGCAGCTTGCGCGGCGGGTCGCCGTACGCCTCGTCGGGTGCCGCGAACTCGGCGGGCTTCAGCGCCACGTCCTGGTCGAGCTCCAGGACGGCGAGGTCACCGGGGTCGGTGTCGCGGCCGTCCCAGCCGCCGTGCGCGATGACGCGGGCGCCGACCGACTCCCCGCCGCCGTGCGCGAAGGACACGTTCACCGGGTCGGTGGTGCCCCGGGCGACGACGTGTGCGCAGGTGACGACGTGGCGTTCGGTGACCAGGAAGCCGGCGCCGGTGTCGCGCCCGCAGCTGATCCTGGCGTGCCAGGAAGCGCTGGTCATGACGTCACGTCGGTCTCCGGGGGAGCGTCCGACCGCCCTGGGGACCAGGTGAGCTTGACCACGAGATGCCCCTCGACCGCGCTCTTCGCGATCAGCGCGCCGGCCTCCGCGGTGAGCTTCACACCGAACTCGATCTCCACCGCGTCGGGTTGCAGCGAACCGTCCCGGAAGACCCGCAGCGCGGACGCCGCCGCGGAGCGCACGCTGCTCAGGGCACCCTCGAAGGTCCGGGTCGCCTGCACCGCACCGTCGTCCCCGCGGGCCACGAGGCGGGAGCCCGCCCCGGTCCCCTCATCGACGGCCTCGACCGTGACCACCGCACCGTCGTCGGTCTTGAACTCCACCAGACCTTCCACCACGCCCCCGTCCTGCCCGTCCCGTCCGTCGTGACGATCAACCACCCTATTGTCACGGACGGTACTCGCGTTGTCCCCTTTTCCACACGCCGTACACATACCTCGAACGGGGGGCGCGCGAGCGGGTCACGTGATACCGCGTACAACCCCCAGTGCGACCAAGTCCTGCGGACGCACCCGCAGTTCGTCGGCCGTGGCGCGTACGTAGTCCTCCGGGCGCTTGAGGATCGCGGCCGCCAACTCCGGGGCGATCACCGAGAAGTAGCTGTCCGGGGTCGCCCAGGTGCGGCCCGATGCGGCCAGGGCGAGCGCCCCGCCCGAGCCGCCCTCGCCGATGACCAGTGTGGTGACCGGAGTCCGGGCGGTGGCCACCGCGTCGAACACCTCCGCGATGGCCGCTCCGGCGCCCTGCCGCTCCGCCTCCGCGTCGTTGGCGGCCCCCGGGGTGTCCACCAGCGTCAGTACGGGAACACCGAGCCGGCCCGCGAGACGGATCAGCCGGGCCGCCGTGCGGTACCCGGCGGGGCGGGTCGCCGTGCCGCACTGGGCCGCGTAGGCGACGGTCCGGCCCTCGTGCTCGCCGAAGCCGCACAGCATCCCCGGGTCCGTGCCGCCGCAGCGGTCACCGCCGATGGCCGCGCGGCGCGTGAAGTACGCGTCCAAGTACGCCTCGGCGCGAGGGCGTTCGGGCGAGCGGGCACGCAGGACGGCGGCCCACCCGGTGTCGGGGAGGCCGCTGCCGGCAGGCGCCACTTTCGACACAGGCCCCAGGGCGCTCGGTGGGGGCGCCGGTTCCGACGAGGGGCAGGTCAGCAGCGCCAGCCACAGCGCCAGCGTCCCGCGCAGGTCCTCCGGCCGTACGACCGCGTCGGCCGCGCCCGCCGCCACCTGGGCCTCGGCCGTGTACGCCGCCGGGTCCGCGTCCGCCGGGCGCACCCGGGAACCGGCGAAGCCCACCTGGGCACCGGGCAGCGCGAGGACGACGTCGGCGCCCGCGCCCAGGGTGGCCCAGCCGCCGCCGGTCGTCGGGTCCCGCAGCACGGAGATCTGGGGCAGCCCCGCCTGACGCGTCAGCGCCGACTGCCGGGCCACGCGCTGGAGCTGGGTGAGCGCGCGCATTCCCTCCTGCATCCGGCTGCCGCCCGTCGCGACGAGCGCCACGACGGGCAACCGGTGCTCACGCGCGTCCCCGTACGCCGCCTCCAGCAGGTCCCCGGTCCGCTCCCCGAGCGAACCGCCCAGGAACCCGAACTCGAAGGCCAGGACCACGGCCTCGACACCACCGATCGTCGCGCGACCGCAGACGACCGACTCCCTCTCGCCGGTGCGCTCGGCGGCACGGGCGCGCGAGGCGTCGTACCCCTGCCAGGCGAGGGGGCCGTCGGGTTCGTGCTCCCTCGCGGGGCACGGCAGTTCGGCGAAGTCGTCGGCGACCAGGGCGATGACCTGGCGCGCGGAGTACCGGGCGGAGTACAGGGGGGCCGAATACTGGGCGGAGTTCCGGGCGGACGGCTCAGTCATGCTTCAGCGCCCGCTTCATGATCTTGCCCATGTCGTTGCGGGGGAGCGCGTCGAGGAAGTGCACGACGCGGGGGCGCTTGTGCGGGGCGAGGCGCCCGGCGACGTGGTCGGCCAGCTCCCCGGCGCCGGGCGGGGACTCGGGATCGGCGGGCACGATCCAGGCGACCACGCGCTCGCCGAGGTCGTCGTCCGGTTCGCCCGTGACGGCGGCCTCGCGCACCGCCGGGTGTTCGAGCAGCGCGTTCTCGATCTCGCCCGCGCCGATCTTGTAACCACCGCTCTTGATCAGGTCGGTGGCCTTCCGGCCCACGATCCGTACGTACCCGTCGGCGTCCCGGACCGCCATGTCGCCCGTGCGGAACCAGCCGTCCCCGGTGAACGCGGCGGCGGTCGCGTCCGGACGGTTCAGATACTCCGTGAAGAGGTTCGGGCCGCGCACCTGGATCTCGCCGACGCTCTCGCCGTCGTACGCCGTGATGGCCGACCCGTCCTCCTCCACCAGACGCAACTCCACGCCCGGCAGCGGCACTCCGACCGTCCCGGCACGCGGCTCGCCGTCCGCGCGCACGCTCGTGTTCATGAGGGTCTCCGTCATGCCGTACCGCTCGATGACCCGCCGCCCGGTCGCCGCCGCGATCCGCTCGTGGTCGTGCACCGGCAGCGCCGCTGAGCCGGACACGAGCAGCCGCGCCCGGCCGAGCGCCTTCGAGAGCGCGGGGTCGTCGGGGAGCGCCTCCGCGAGCCGGTGGTACATCGTCGGCACGCCGAACAACATGGTGGCGCCCTCGTTCAGCTCCTGGGTGACCCCTTCGGCGGTGAACCGCCCCAGGTGCCGTACCGAGCCGCCGCGCCGCAGCGGGCCGAGGATGCCCAGGATCAGCCCGTGGACGTGGAACAGCGGCAGCGCGTGGACCAGGACGTCGTCCCCGGTCCACTGCCAGGCGTCGGCCAGCGCGTCCAGGGTGGCGGCGATGGCCCGGCGGGGGATGACTGCGCCCTTGGGCGGGCCGGTGGTGCCGGAGGTGTAGACGACGAGGGCGGGGGAGTCGGCGGTGATACGGGCAAGGTCGGCGACGTCGCTGACGGGGCTCTGGGCGGTGTCCCGTACGTCGACCTCCACGCGCTCCAAGTCGCCCAGGGCGGCGGGGAGTTCCGAGTCCGGTGCGGTGAGGACGAGTGCGGGCTCGCTGTCCCTGAGGATGTGCCCCAGCTCGCTGTCGCCCGACTTCGGGTTGAGCGGCACCGCGGGCACCCCGGCCAGCAGGGCGGCCACCACTCCGACGGCCGTCTCCAGCGTGGGTGTCGCCCAGACGGCCACCCGGCCCGCTCCCCGGATTCTCCCGGCGAGCGCGCCCGCAGTCGCGGCGAGTTCCGCGTACGTCAGGGAGCGCTCGCCGAACCGCAGGGCGGGCCGCTCGGCCGGGGAGTCGGTCAGGGCCGGGAAGAGTGAGGACACGCGTCGTACTCCTTCAATACTGCCTTGCATTACGGTTCACGATCGGCGGCTCCAGCCGCTGCCGCCCGTTGGGTTATCCCCAGCCGGGGACGACCATCACCAGCCACACCACCGCGGGCACCACCGCCACCACGATCCCTCCGTACACCATCAGCTGCCGGAAGAAACGCTCCCGGTCGACGTCCGGTGCCGCGGCCAGCACCAGCGCGCCGTTCGTCGAGAACGGGCTCACGTCCACGACCGTCGCCGACACCGCGAGTGCCGCCACCATGCCGATCGCCCCGATCTCGCCCTGCGCCAGGAACGGCACGGCCAGCGGGATCAGCGCGCCCATGATCCCCACGGACGAGGCGAACGCCGACACGATCGCGCCGATGTAGCAGAGCAGCACCGCGGCCAGCAGCGGGACCCCGATGCCGCTGACGCCCTCACCGGCCCAGGTGATGGTGCCCATCTCGTCCAGTACGCCGACGTATGTGAGGACACCGCAGATCAGCAGCACGGTGGGCCAGGCGATCTGCCCGACCGCCACGCGGCTGTCCTCCGGCCATGCGGCGCTGAGCAGCACGGCCAGGGTGATCGCGGTGAGACCCGCGTCCAGGTCGAAGGCGAGCACAGCGACGACGAGGGCGACCAGCGCGGTGAGCGTGGCGGTGCGGGCGGGGGTGAGGCGGGTGGTGTCGGGGCCGGGTTCGCCCGGGTGGGCGGGGGCGGCGGTGGCGACGGCGGTGGGGCTCGTGGCGGCGGTACGGCTCGTACCGCCGGTGTCACCACTCACACCATTCGTACTCACACCACCCGTACTCGTACTCGTACCACTCGTGCCGCCTCCGGAGTCACCGCTCGCAGCTCCCCCTTCCCCGTCCACCGCCACCGACCCCTGAGCCCACAGCTTGAGCCCGCCGAAGAGGACGAAGACGACGGCGGCGATGACGAGGTTGACGGTGAGGGAGGCCAGGAAGAGCGTGATCTCGCTGCCCGGGAGCTTCTCGCGCTCGACGATGCCGTTGACGATCGTCCCGTAGATGCTGATCGGTGAGAAGCCGCCGGCCTGCGCGCCGTGCACCACCATGGTGCCCATCAGCAGCGGGCTGATCCTGTACCGGACGGCGAAGCTCAGCGCGATCGGGGCGACGATCGCGACCGCGGCCGGACTGACCGCGCCGATCGCCGTGAGCGCGCCGGTGAGGGCGAACATCACCCAGGGGATCAGCGCCACCCGCCCGCGCACCAGCCGGATCGCGGCGTGCACGAGCCAGTCGGTGGTGCCGTTGGCGCGGGCGATCGCGAAGAGGTACGTGACGCCGACGAGGACGACGAAGAGGTCACCGGGGAAGCCGGCGAAGATGCCGTCCGCGTCGAGGTCGGCGACGAGTGCGCCCACCCCGAAGGCGGCGGCGAAGGCGAGTGCGCCCATGTTGACGGAGCGGGTGGTGGCGATGACGAACACCACGACGAGGACGAGGATCGAGATGAGTTCGGGGGACATACGGGCTCCCGTCTTTGGGTCCCGGAGTGGCTGATCCGAGTGGCTACGAGTGCGGTCAGTGGGTGTGATGAGTGGCTGAGTGGCTGAGCCACTTGGCTGCTGGGGGGTGCTGGCAGGTCAGCGTGGGGCCCGCCGGGGGCCACGTCAAGAGGTCGCGCAGAAATTGGCTCAGCCAGTTGACCATCCGGCCACTCGACCACCCAGCCACTCACCCCGCCCGGTGTTACGCTCCCGACGAGAGGGGGGAGCCGTGACCGACGCCCTGCGCCCCATGACGAAACAGCGCCTCTACGAGCAGGTGCTCGACCGACTGCGCCAGTACGTCGCCGAGGGCGGCCTGCGCGCCGGGGACCGGCTGCCGCCCGAACGGGACCTCGCCCAGCGGCTGGGCGTCAGCCGCGCCTCCGTGAAGCAGGCGATCGTGGTGCTGGAGGTCCAGGGCCTGGTGGAGGCGCGCCACGGCGGAGGCACGTACCTGGTCCGCGACAGCCTCGATGTCGAGCCCGTCGACGAGATGGTCGAACGCCGCCGGCGCCTCCCCGACGTCCTGGAGGCCCGCGAGGCCCTGGAGACGAAGCTCGCCGAACTGGCCGCCGAGCGCCGCACGGAGGAGGACCTGGCCGCGATGAGGTCCGCGCTCGCCCACATGACCAGGGAGATCGAGGAGGACGCCCACGGTGTGGAGGGCGACCGACTGTTCCACGCGGCCGTGACCGCGGCCGCGCACAGCAGCATCCTCGCGGAGTTCATGCGCTCCATCGCCGACCAGATCGCCGAGAGCCGCACGGAGTCCCTCCGCCAGCCCGGCCGCCCCACCCGCTCCCTGGCCCAGCACCAGGCCATCCTCGACGCCATCGCCGACCAGCAGCCGAACCAGGCGGCCACCGCGATGCGCCGTCATGTGCGGACGGTGGCGAAGGTACGGCTGCTGGACTGGGACCCGGAAGGGGAGAGATAGCCGCACGGCCTCGCCGCGCGTTGGTAGCGTCGGCGAGAACCGTGCGGGCCGGCACGGTGTGCCGTTCGACCGAGAGAGACGTGATGTCCCCGACGATCCGCAGGGCCGTGATCCCCGCCGCCGGACTGGGCTCCCGCCTGCTGCCTCTGACCAAGGCGACACCGAAGGAAATGCTCCCGGTCGGCGACAAGCCCGTGATCGAGCACACCGTGCGCGAACTGGTGGACTCCGGTATCACCGACATCACCATTGTCGTCTCCGGCGGGAAATCCCTTATCCAGGAGCACTTCCGGCCCAATCCCGCCCTGGTCGCGCAACTGCGCGAGGACGGCAAGACGGCCTACGCGGACGCGGTGGAGGAGGTCGCCGAGCTGGCCCGCCGAGGGCACATCACCTACCTCGACCAGCACGGCCCGTACGGCAACGGCACCCCCGTGCTCAACGCCGCCCGCAACATCGGCGACGAGCCGGTGCTGGTCCTGTGGCCGGACGACGTGTTCGTGGCCGAAGTACCCCGGGCCCAGCAACTGATCCGCGCCTACGAGCAGACCGCCTGCCCGGTGCTGGCCCTCATGCCGATGGACCCGGGCGACTCCCAGCGCTACGGCGTGCCCATCGTCAAGGAGGACCTCGGCGACGGACTGCTACGGATCACCGGCCTCGTCGAGAAGCCGGCTCCCGCCGACGCACCGTCCTCGTACGCGGCCATCGGCGGCTACGTCATCACCCCCGGCATCATCGACGAACTGCGCGAGCAGACCCGGCGCTGGTACGAGCACCGCGACGGCGAGATCTACCTGACCGACGCCATCAACGCCTACGCCGGTGCCCGCGCCGTGTACGGGCAGGTCATCCAGGGCCGGTGGTACGACACCGGCAACCCGGCCGACTACCTCGTCGCTCAGATGGCCTCCGCCCTCGCCCATCCCGAGTACGGCCCCGTCCTGCGCGGCCTCGTCCATGAACTCGACGAGGACCGCGCGGACTCCGGTACGACCGCCACCACTTCCACGACCTGACGTCGGACCGGCAGGGTGCGGGCTTCAGACCTCGGTGGCCTCCACCACGTCGGCCACCACACAGCTCACGTTGTCCGGACCGCCCGCGTCATTGGCCCCGGCGACGAGCGTGCGCGCGGCCTCCTCGGGGTCGGGAACCGATGCCAGGGTCCGCTCGATGTCCGGGTCCGCCAGTACCCGTGACAGACCGTCGGAGCACAGCAGATACCGGTCGCCGGGCAGGGCGTCCTGGAGCCGGAGGTCCGGGGAGGGGACGGAGTCGCCTCCGGTCAGGCCCTTGAGGAGCAGGGTCCGCTGGGGGTGGGCCGCGGCCTCCTCCACCGTCAGCCGGCCTTCGTCGACCATCGACTGGACGAGCGTGTGGTCGTGGGTGATCTGGAAGAGCTCGCCGTCGCGGAGCAGGTACGCGCGCGAGTCGCCGATGTGGACGAGGGCGAGCTGCGAGCCGGTCCAGAGCATCGCCGTGAGCGTCGTCCCCACCTCCTTGTCGGCCGTCGCGATGTCCCGTACGGCCCGGGTGGCGCCCTGCACCGCGTCGTCGAGCAGGTTGAGCACGTTGCCCGCGGAGAGGGTGTCGCGGGTGTCGCGGGTCTCGTGGGTCTCGCGTTCAAGGATCTTCAGCGCTTCCACGGCTGCTGTGGACGCGTGCGCCCCGGCGGAGCCGAAACCGTCGGCCACGGCGAGGACGCGGGTGCCCGCGTAGGCGGTGTCCTGGTTGGCCGGGCGGACCAGCCCGGTGTCGGAGAGGGCGGCGTAACGGAGTTCCAGCATGGTGGTGTCCTTCCCTGAGGTGCCTGTGAGGTGGTCCACGAGGAAGGCCGCCAGGTCCCGGCGGTGCGCCGTCTCGGCCTCGACCCGCGCCCAGTACGCCCGGATCTCCCGGCCCGCGGCGGGCCCGTCCAGCGCGCACACCTGCCGGATCCGCGCCAGCGGCATCCCCAGCCGCCGCAACCACGCCACCAGCCGTGCCCGCTCCAGCTGCTCCACCGCGTAGTAGCGGTACCCGGTCTCCGGGTCCACCCGGGCGGGCCGCAGCAACTCCAGCTCGTCGTACAGCCGCAGCGCCTTCGGCGAGAGCCGGCACGCCTTCGCGAAGGCGCCGATCGTCAGCATGCCCACGGTTCCCCCTCGGTCCTGGCCTCGGCCGTTCCTCGTTCCGCTCCCGATGCTGGGGCTTCACCGAAGGGGAAGGTCAAACGGGTTGCCTCGGTTGCGGGGGCCGTGGTCAGCTTCGTTGGCTTCGCGGGCCGGAGCCGGTGCGCCCGCGCCCGCGCAGAACGGTCGCATACACAACAGCCGTACGAGGATGGAGCCCCGTGACAGACACCCCCCGTATAGCGCTCGTCACCTACG
This sequence comes from Streptomyces acidicola, assembly GCF_009377235.1. Taxonomy (GTDB): domain Bacteria; phylum Actinomycetota; class Actinomycetes; order Streptomycetales; family Streptomycetaceae; genus Streptomyces; species Streptomyces acidicola. The sequence continues at coordinate 6,939 of NZ_VMNX01000187.1, read as the reverse complement.
ACCCCGGGCCCGAGGCGCACAAGGATCTCGATCTGCCGGTGCTGGTACGGGAGCTGGCGGCGTCCGGGGCCGAGACGACCGCCGTGTACTGGGACGATCCGGAGACCGACTGGGCCGGTTACGACCTCGCGGTCATACGGTCCACCTGGGACTACTGCTGGCGTGCGGAGGAGTTCGCGGCCTGGGTGACGCGGTGCGGGAAGGCCACGCGGCTGGCGAATCCGGCGGACGTGGTGCTCTGGAACACCGACAAGCGGTACCTCGGGGATCTGGCGGCGGCCGGGGTGCCCGTCGTGCCGACCCGGTATCTCGCGCCCGGTGACGCCCCCGATCTCCCGGACGACCAGGAGTACGTCGTGAAGCCGACGTCCGGGGCGGGCGCCCGGTACGCCGCGCGCTACACGCCCGCGGACAGGGAGACGGCCGTACGGCACCTCGCGCGCATGCACGCGGAAGGGTTCACCGCGATGGTGCAGCCGTACATGCGCGGCATCGACGTCACCGGTGAGCGGGCGCTGCAGTACTTCGGCGGGCGGCTGCTGCACGCCAGCCGCAAGGGAGCGGTCCTCGCCCCCGGCACGGCGTACGACGCGGACAAGGTGCCCCACCCCGACCTGGAGCCCTGGACCCCGTCCCCGGCCGAACTCCACGTCGCCGAAAGCGCGCTGGCCTCCGTACCGGGCGGCTCCGAACTGCTGTACGCCCGGGTCGACCTGATCCTCGGGGACGACGGCGAACCCCGCGTCATGGAACTGGAGTTGATCGAGCCGGCCCTCTTCCTCGATCTGCACCCGGCTTCGATGCCGAGGGTGGTGGAGTCGATCCTGGCGGCGGCGGGCGCGTAGGGCGTCCATGTTCCGCGTCTCGGACCCAGGGCTTCGGCGTAGTCGGCGGGCGTCCGTTTCGTGACCACTTGCGGTGAAGGGAGCGCGAGCGGACGGTTCCTGTCTCATGTCCATTGCGCCTCGGTGGCCTGCGTCTCCGCGCACCGTCGGGCGGAGCCAGCCGACGGTGCCGGGGGATGATCCCTGCGTGGCTGAAAAGACAGGTGCAGAAGCGGACGACGCTCGTGCATGGGATGAGCGGCTGGGCTGGGCGTTCGGGCTGATAGCAGATGATCCGGCTGCGAGGAGTGCGGCACGCGCTGGCCGTCGTCCTCGACCTGACCGCGTGCGCGGTGGCGGACCGACAGCGCACCCCGCGCCATGGCGACCTGGCGCAACCTCGTGGTCGGCGCCCTGCGACTGAACGGCGCGAAGAACATCGCCTCCGGCCGTCGCCGCAATGCGCGTGACGCCCGCCGGCCCCTCACGCTCCTCGGCCTCGCCTGAGCACGAAGTGGACGTTACTCGACTACGCCGAAGCCCTGAGGGCTGTCGCAGAATAACTTCAGGCTTTGATCTTGGTCAGGCGGGCTGTCTCGCGAGGTCATCGAGTGGAACGGCCTTTCGGCGTTCGTGAGTTGTTTTCCGACGGCTCCCTGGGCCGCTCAGGGGTCGACCGGGTCCGGCGCATGCGTTCTCGGCGTTCTCTCAGGCCGAGACCGAGAGGTAACGCCGCCTCAGATGGTCGGGGTGTCGTCAACAATCGGCCTGTGAATCTCAACGACCGGCTTCCACCCCGTGGAGAACTCGATGAAGTCCGCACGGGTGGGGTAGGTGTCGATCGCGCGACGGTCACGCTTGGGGCTGTCGCTCCCCTTGCGCCCCCGGGGAATCTGCTCCTCGAAGATGTCGACCTTCACGTCGGGTACCTCCTTGAGGCCCTGGCGCCAGATCTGCACGACGTCGGCGCCGAACGCCTGCCGGGCCGCAGCGTAAAGGGCCGTGAGGGCCCCCTTGTCCCCACCAGGGACAAAAAGTGCCAGGTCCAGCACGACACCGGCGGACTGGAGGACCTCGATGGTCACCGAGCCGTTCTCGTCGGCCAAGTAGATTCCGGCTTCATTCTCGTCGTCGGGAAGGCAGGAGACCTCTTCCTGGAAAACGGTTCTCGCCGTTATCGAGCCGCCCTCGAAATGCTCACCGGACTTGGTCAGAAAAGCAGGGACATAGCAGTCGGGAAGCTTGAGTTCTGCCGTGTCGGCGGAAACGAAGAGCCTGTCCTTCACGCCGAGCTTCGTCACCTCTTCCAGCGAGAGGCGGCGAGCAGCGATCTTCTCCGTGTTCACGATTTCCCTTTCAGGTTGCACTGTCCCTCCGAATAAGGACGCTACCACGAAACCTTGAGGTCAACTGCCCAGTAATCTTTGGGTAAATGGTCTCCGATGACCTGCACGGGAGGATGCCGAAGCGAGTGCCACTCGGTCGGGAACACGCATCCGCCAGGTAGTGTCCCTCGTCATGGCGTTGGGGATCAACTGGCGGTTGCATTTCGGTGCGTTGGGTAGCACGGAGGAGTTAAAAGAGAGTTTACGGTAGATATCACCCATATCGCCTTCGGGGACGTGGCGGCGAGGTAAGGCGATCCATTCGTCGTGCATCTCGAAGAGCGCAGCGGAACCAACCGGATGGTCCGACAACGCAACAACGGAGACCCTCACCGGCAACATCCGGATGGAGCGCGAACCGGAAGTCGCGTACTACCGCCCCCTCTTCGGTCAGGACTTCGGCGTAGTCGGCTGACGCCCGGTTGCTGACGTCTCGTCATGTCGGGCGGGGTTCGGTGCACAGCAGGCACGGACGTCCGCGATCATGGAGTTCTCTACGCTCTGTGACCTTGGACTGCCCGTGCCTGCCGACGCATCATCTCTGATCTCCGCGGCTCAGCTCGCCCGACTGATCCGAGGGCACTGGACCGTCGAGGCCCTGCACCACGTCAGGGACGTCACCTTCGCCGAGGACGCCTCCCAGCTGCGGACCGGAAACACTCCCAGAGCGATGGCCACCTGCAGAAACCTCGCGATCGGAGCTCTCGGCCCGACCGGCGCCCGCAACATCGCCTCCGGCCTCCGACGGGCAGTCCGAGACCAAACCCGGCCCCGTGCCCTTCTCGGCCTCACATGATCAAAACGGACGACATCAAACTACGCCGAAGCCCTGGTCTCGGACCGGGCAGGCCGTGCACCCGGCCCGGTCGCAGGGCGGTGTTCGCGACCACTTCGATCCCGGCGGACCAGGCCTTCGGGCGCCCGGCGAGCCACTGCTTGAACACTGCCTTCGAGCGCCCCTCGACCATGTACAGCAGCCTCGCCGGCCCGGTCTTCTCACCCATGGGGGTGAGATCGATGATCACGGTGACGTACTCGTCGCCAAGCCCGGTGTGCCTCCAGACATGCACGTCCTCTCGCGCGAGTCGCACCGAGAGCGGCGTACCCGCACCAGCAGCGTCGTGGGGCGGTGCCCGAACGGCTCATGCGCCGGCCGCCGCCTGACTGTGTCGCGCACCACGCGCTCCAACCCGCACTTCCGGCATCACGGATCCGGCTCGGCGACCCGGCACTCGATCACCATCCTGATCGAAGGCGACGGATGGCTCAGGTAACGATCACTCCGCTGATCTGGGGTTTTTGCGCTGGTTGGCATTGAAGCGCGCTTTCTTCTGACGATTCCCACACGTGTTCATGTCGCACCATTTGCGAGTGCGGCTTTGGCTGGTGTCGAAGAAGGCGGCTTGGCAGGTTGGTGATGCACACAAGGCCAATTTTCCGTCTCGTTCGCCTGCGATGATGCTGATCGCGTCGACGGCGATCACGCTGAGGGCATCTTCCACGCAGGAAGCCGGGCTGAGCCGCCATCGCCGCTCACCCTCGGGCGTCAGGATCGCCGCGGCCCGACCCTGAGCGCTGCGGTCATTGATGACTTGGACAGCAGATGCAGGGAGAGCGTCCTGGATCGCGGCCGCTGTCGCGGCGGCGTGAATCGACTCCCTCAGTTCCCGAGCGAGGTCGAGCTGGGCAGTGGTGCAGGAGTCCACGGCGAGGCCGCTCACTGCCAGCCAGTCGACGAGTCGGTGCGGCGTGGGAATGCGCTCCACAGCGTTGCCATGACGCTCCGACAGGGTCCCCGTGAAGCTGGTCGCCAGCACTTTACCGAGGCGGAAGTCAGGGAATCCAGCACGCATGGAACCACCTTAGCTGGTTGCAGCATGGCTCGGAGAACTGCTAGAACCGCCTTAGCCGGTTCGTGATAGGCCCTAGCCGGTTCCGCGATGGCCAGGAGGTCTCATGCCCCGTCCAACCAGCGACGTGCAAGCATTTGAAGCCCACGCGACGGACGCCGACCTCGACGATCTGCGCGCGCGACTGGCCGCTGCGCGACTACCGGAGGCCGAGACGGTCCATCGCGCCGCGCCCGACCCTCACCGATGGGAACAGGGCGTTCCGCTCGCCGACCTCGTCGATGTCGTGAACTACTGGCGCACCGGGTACAACTGGCGGTCGTTCGAAGCACGCCTCAACCGGATCGGCCAGTTCCGCACGACCATTGATGATCTGGGAATCCACTTCCTGCACCGCCGGTCCGCGCGCACAGATGCCACCCCTCTGATCTTGACGCACGGCTGGCCAGGCAGCATTGCCGAGTTCATCGATGTAGTGGACGAGCTGGCAGATCCGAAAGATGCAGACGCGCCGGCGTTCCACGTCGTGGTCCCGTCGCTACCAGGCTTTGGTTACAGCGACAAGCCGGCCACCACCGGGTGGGGAACCGAAAGGATCGCGGCCGCATGGGTGGAACTGATGGGAAGGCTCGGCTACAGCAAGTTCGCAGCCCACGGCGGCGACTGGGGAGGCAATATCACCACGGTTCTCGGCGGCAGGTTTCCGGCGCATGTTCTCGGCATCCACACAACGTTCGCGGAGGCACCACCCGGGTTGACAACGGACGGGCTGACCGCGGCCGAGCGCAAGTGGACCGAGGAAACCCGCGATTTCTGGCGCCACCGCGCGGCGTACGCGAAACAGCAGGCGACCCGACCGCAGACCATCGGCTACTCGCTCGTCGACTCACCGGTCGGGCTTCTCGCCTGGATCCTCGACAAGTTCGCCGAGTGGTCAGACACCGAAGACAGCCCGTTCGAGACGATCTCCAGAGACCGCGTCCTTGACGACGTCACCCTGTATTGGCTGACACGGACCGGCGCATCGGCGGCCCGCATTTACTACGAAAGCCACAACTCGCTCGACCCCGAACTTCGGGTCGACGTCCCGTCAGCAATCACCATGTATCCCCGCGACGTCGAGAAGAGCCCGCGCCCCTGGGCGCAGGAGCGGTACCGACAGATCGTCCGATGGAGGTCACCCGAAACCGGGGGACATTTCCCGTCGCTGGAGGTTCCCGAGTATTTCGTCAAAGACCTGCAAGAGGGCCTCGCGGCAGTGCTCGCCGCTCATCGGTGAACGCGGCTGGGTGCCCGCACTCGACCACCGCCTGACCCGGCTCAAGGCGTTGTCCGACGGCTTCCGGGCCGAGCTCATGCCGTCAACACCCCCGACTGCAACCTCAACTGCGAAGAGCCCGTTATGCGCCCTTAGGGTTGCAGGAAACGAGCGCAACGCACCGACCTGACCTGGGAGTCGAGAGTGTCGCACGAAGTTGCCGCATTGGCGGAGGAACTCAAGGCCATGGCTGCGGCGGATCACCAGTCCGCGATCCGCGGGCCCAGCGATGACCCGGTCGAGCAGTTGGCGTGGCGTCGGCTGACCGCACGGCACGGTGACCGACTCAGCGAAGTCATGGATGAGTACGGCTGGCCGACGGCAGAACTGGTCGGCGAGGAAGCCGCACGCGCGGCCTGGCTGATCGCCCAGCACGCCGACCGGCAGCTCGATGTTCAGCGACGGGCACTGCAGCTGATGCAGCAGGCGGTTTCGGAAGGGGCGGCCAGCCCGCGCGAGCTGGCCTTTCTGCGCGACCGCACGCTGGTCAATGAGGGCCGCAAGCAGGTCTACGGCACTCAGATCGCTGGTGTGAAGGACGGGGCACCGGTTCCGTGGCCCTGTGAGGAGCCCGAGCGCATGGATGAACTCCGTGCGGAAGTCGGCATCGAGCCCTTCGACGAGTACGTTGCCAAGTTCGCGAAGGCCTGACGGCCCGTTCCCATCCGCCTCCTGTGGATCACCGCCTGGGGCTCACCTCCCGTGCCGCAACGATCCGCCGGACAGGTCATGGCGATCCGGTTGTGCCTGTCTCCCGACAGTGCCTTCCCAGGCCGACGAGCCTCCGGTGATCCTGAGGGCATCAACAAAATGTGAAGGCGGACGTCGGCGACAGAGGCCTCCGCCGCGAGATCGGAGGAACGTGGTGCGTGAGCCGCGAAAGCTTCCACCCCAACACCACTGGAGTCACCGCAGATGCTGTGGCCTTCGCCGCGCCGCGGGAAAGCTCTGAGTGTTGGTGAGCGCTGACGCACCCGGCAGGACCGCTCCTTGGGCGAAGGCCCTGGCAGCGGTCCTGCTCTCCCTGCTCACTGCGGCAGTCGTCTCCTACACCGTCGGTTGGTCGAGGGAAGCCGATCGGAAGGACGCCGCAGCCGAGGCCACACGCCAGGACGTGCGGCACTTCGCGGACGAAGTACTGGCAGGTGAGGGGAAGGTGCCTTCGGACCGGCTCGGGATGGTCAATCTGTTCACTGGGGTGATCGAGCAGGGAATCGCGCAGGTTTACTGGGTGGAACCGGCTGGCGGTCGGATTCGCGTCATCGCTGAGTTCTCCCGCACCTACAAGAGGTTCCTGCCGGTCTTCGGACCAGCCGAAGACACAGCCGGCCGCTGCTACACAGTCGATCTCCCCTCCACGGCCTCTCCCGGCGAACAAGCCAAGATCACAGAACACGGCGCTGACGAGAGGTGCACCGACGTGATGGCCCGGCCCTAGGGCCTGTACGGAGTCGTGATCAGCGACTTGGCTGAAGGCTGCGGATCCAGATGACGGCGCCTCGTAGGTGGAGTCCGGCAAGGTAGCTCTCGGGGGTCTTGTCATAGCGGGTGGCAATGCCGCG